>NZ_JBHJUO010000002.1:81313-518551 GCF_042268445.1 Streptomyces sp. NPDC056169
CTTCGCCCTCGGCGCCGCCACCGTCCTGCCCGTAGGCCTCGCCGACCGGGCGCGGGGCGCCGCCCGCGGGCCCGGGGTCGCGGGCGGCGCCCCCCGGGGGGGCCCCCCCCCCCACGGGGCCATGGTCCTGCGGGGGCTCACCCGCTCAGCGCCAGGGCCTGTTCCTCCGCGACGGATCTGAGGGGCTCCGCGGCCGGCGCTGCCGCCAGGAAGGCGTGGACGTGCCGCAGCATGCGGTACTCGTACCGGCTCCCCCGGTCCACCTGAAGGAGGGAGGAGTCGACCAGCTCGGAGAGCATGTCGATCGCTGCCGTGTCCCAGGCCTCCTTGCCTGCGGCCCCCCGGCCGTCCGCGGCGAGGACCTGGGCCGCGGGGAGCCGGGCCAGACCGGCCAGGAAGTCCCGCTGACGTTCGTCCAGCAGGTTCAGGCTCCAGCGGACGCTGGCCTCGACCGACTGCTGGTGGGGCAGCATCGAGTGGTCCGCCGAGCCGAGCAGCCTCCGCGCACGGCTGTCGGAGCGCAGCGTGGGCAGCGACACCATCCGCAGCCGCTGGGCCGCGAACTCGACCAGCCGGGGCAGCAGATCCAGGTCCTGGCACAGCTCGCCGAGCTGTGCGCGTTCACCGGACAGGTCCAGCGTCGGGCAGACCCTCTTCAGTCTTTCCAGCAGCAGTTCCACCGCCGCCTCCACCGTCAGCGACGGGATCTCCCAGAGGGTGACCCCGCTCCACCGCGGAGGGCGGCGGGAGGTGATGAGTATGCGCAGCTGTGGATGGCCGGCGATCAACCGGTCCACCAGCCGGTCCGTGGTTCTCGGCAGGTGCTCGGTGTTGTCGAGTACCAGCAGCAGGCGCCGTCCGGTGTCCGGCGTCCCGTCGTCGAGCAGCCCCTCGACGGCTCCCCACGCCAGCTCCATGACCGAGTCGAGGTCCAGGTCCTGTTCCGAGGGGATTCGGCCCATCTCGGCGACGGCCACGCCGTCGGCGAACAGGCGGCAGACCTTTTCGGCGACCGCCTGGGCCACCCGCGACTTGCCGACTCCGCCGGGTCCGGTCAGCACGGTCACCTGATTGTCAGTCACCAGTTCCGCTATTTGCCGCACTTCGCTCTCCCGCCCGATCATCGGTGTGCGCGGCGGTTTCGGCCCTCGCCAGACGCCCTTGCCGGGGCTGACCATGTGCATCCATTCGGCGACGGCGGAGGAGGACGAGTCCGCGCCGTCGGCGGGCAACGCCTGCAATTCCTGGCGCAGGCCGGGGTCGAGAACGGCGAGGAGCATGTCGACGGAGCTGCGGCGCGGCTTGACGATCTGCCCGCGTTCCAGATTCCTGATGGTCCGGACACTGATTCCCGACAGCACGGAGAGTTCCTCCTGCGTGTATCCGCGCATCAGACGCAAACGGACCAGTGCGTTGTTGGACATGTCAGTTCCCCCAGTTCCCTTCGTGCGGCGTTGCCGCAGGCTTCCGGCAGCGGGACGCACCAGCGGGTGCGTCGGCAAGGGGAGTATCCGTCCGACCGTTCCCGTTCGCCTCCCGCGGGGATACCGAAAGGGGCCATTCGGGGAATGGCCCCTCGCCGCGCCGCGGGGAACACCCTGCGACGCGGCGTGCGACTGCTTCGTCCGGCCGCTTCAGCTGTGTGCTCAGCTGTGTGCGGGCTCCCTCCCGGGCCGGACTGCCGCCGGGCCGGTGGGAAGCAGTCGGCCGATCGCGGCCATCATCGCCCCGGGATCGGCGTACGGATATCCGTGGTCGCCCGGAAGCGTCGTGACGGTGAACTCCCCGGCGGCGCAACGCTCCCAGTGCGGCAGGGCATCGGGCGGCGTGACCAGGTCGTCGGCCCCGCCGAAGGCGTACAGCGGAGTGTCGATCCGCGTCGGTTGCGGCACGAGGTAGGACTCCGCGTAGCCGAGGTCCATCCGTACGGCCCGGGTGACCTCCGTCAGGAACGCAGGGTAGTCCAGCAACTCGGCGGGCAGCCCTCCGTTGTCGGACAGCCAGGTGAGCAGGGTCCGTTCGTCGCTGTGGGCGAGCCTGCGACGCGGCGGCACCTGGGGAGCCCGGGTGCCGGAGATCAGGGCGGCCAGTGGGGCGCGCACGTGGTCCCGTTCGGCCCGTACGGCAACCTCGTAGGCGAGCATTCCGCCGAAGCTGTGCCCGAACAGCAGGTACGGCATGTCGAGTTCGGGGCGCAGCCCCTCGTAGAGCGCGTCAGCCAGGGCGCCCATGCCCACCGGCATCCGTTCGCGGGCCCGGGTGCCCCGCTCCGGGAGTTCGACCGGAGCCAGTTCGACACCGTCCGGGAGGTGCGCGCGCCAGCTGGAGAACGCACCGGCTCCACCACCGGACTGCGGTATGCAGATCAGCCGTACCCGCGGCGTTCCGGCGCGGCACCTGCCGGTGATCCAGCGACTCTGGGGCTCAGGTCTCATGCTTTCGGCTCCCTGTTCCTTCTCCTGCTCGGGACGACCGCACCGGCGGTCCGGGACAGGAGCCTCCCAGTGCGGGACGGCGGGCCGCCAGGACAGAGAGGGGCAACTCAACGGCAAATGGCGGCTGTTGTAGGCGAGGTAACGCCGAGGGAGAGAAACGGTATGGCGTGCGGAGATCCTTCCACCCGGAAAAACGTTCACGGAGGAGTACCACATGACACATCCCACGCCCCCTCGCGATGACGGGCTGGTGGAGATCGAACTGAGCGATGTCCTAAGGGAATTCGCGGCGACGGAGCGATGCTCCCGGAGCTCCGCGGCCTTCCGTAGGACCGAAGGCGCCGAGCCCGGCAGAAGATTCACCATCGAGACCATGACCACGGACGGCATGCACCGCGTTGTCGCACTCCGGTCCGAGGATTGTGTGCCTGTGACCGGGGAGGACCGGGCCGTGCTGCGGTCCACGGTCACGGCTCTGCTCGATCTCACCGACCATCAGGAAGGAGCGGCACGGACCGAGGTGACCCTGTCGGCGCACGGCCCCCGCATCGCGGCGTGCTTCCTCGAAGGAGGTCACAAGACCCACTGAATCTCCGGGGGAACGGGGGCGGGAACCGCACAGGAACCGTTCGGGAAGCCCTTCGGCGAATGTCTGTCTCGTCAGCAGGACACCAAGCGGGGGGAAGCGGAATCATGGGACGCAATCTGACGGGACTCATCGCGGTGGCCATGACGGTACTGGTTCTCGGCACGGCGGCCGCGGTGGAGTCCGGTGCGTCGGACGGGCCGGGGAAGGGATACCACGTCATCGCCGAGGACAAGGGACCCACCGCTGTCAGGGTGTGAACTCCGCCCGAAGTCCGCACTCCGCCGCACCCTGCTCCGGTGCGGTCAGCTCCTGCGGCAGGACCCGGGAATCCCCAGTTCCGCGAACAACTCCTCGGCGGACCTGCGATGTTCGTCGGCTGTGCGTCCGTCGCCCAGTGCCCCGGCCGCCTCGGCCATGCCCGCCAGCGCGTACGCCTCCTCGGCCCGGTAGCCGACCGAGGAGGCGAGTTCGTACGCGCGGCGGTGCACGGTCAGCGCCTCGTCGTACTGGTGGTTCCTGCGGAGCAGGCGCGCGACCAGGTTCTCCACCTTGGCCCTGCGGAGCGGGGAAAGGCTCTGCCGGACAAGGGCCCGGGCCTGCTCCGTGAACTCGGACTCCTGCCGGGAGCGGCCGAGCCGGTGGGCACTCTCGGCCGACAGGGCCAGGACCAGGGCCACCTGCCCCGGCTCCCGCGTGCCGTCGCACAGCTCCCGCGCACGCGCCAGCCGTACCTCGGCCTCGGCGTACTCTTCGAGGCCGAAGTGGGCGAAGGCCAGATCGGTGAGCGCCACCAGTTCGTTCTCGTGCTGCTCCAGTTGCCCCGTGAGTTCGACGGCCCGCAGGGCCGCTTCGACGGCCTCGCGGTAACGGCCCCACTGCTCGTACAACGCGCTCAGAATGGTGAGGCTCTCGGCCTCGGCCCGGACGGAGCCCAGCTCCCTTTCCGTCGCGATCGCCTCCTGGAGGTCGGCGAGCGCCTCGGGGAAGCGTCCGAGGAGACTATTGTACAGACCCAGCGTGCTTCCGCAGTGGGCTTCCGTGTGCCGGTCTCCGAGAAGCTGGGCCACCTTGCGCCCCTCCTCGGCCACCTCGATGCCCTCCGCGAAGCGGCCGAGCTTCCAGCAGGCGACGCCCAGGTTGGACAGGGCCACACCCAAGAGAGCCAGGTCGTTGAGGCGACGGGCCGCGGCGACCGCGGTCCGGCTCAGATCCGCGAACTCCTCAAGAGAGCCACGTGCGTTGAGCTGGAACGACAGATTGCGTGCCAGGCAGGCCGCATGCCGGTCGTACCCGCGTGCCTCGGCCAGGCCGACGGTGGCGAGCAAAGTGGTGTGCTCCCGCACGAACCACGCCCCGGCCTGGGCGGCACTGTGGATGTCGGGCAGTTCGGTGGGAGCCTCGGACACCCCGGTGGGCCGCCGCCGACGGCCGGGGAAGAGGAACTCGCACGACACCTCGGTCGCCGCGAGGTAGTAGTCGAGGAGCCGCCCGACCGATGTGGCGTCCTCCTCCTCGGTCGTCCCGCAGAGCAGGCCCCGGGCGAAGGCGCGCACCAGATCGTGCAGGCTGTAGAGGCCCATCTCCGGTTGCTGCAGCAGGTGGACGTCCAACAGGAACTCCAGGACGTCCTCGGCCTCCCGGGTGGCCAGACCCAGCAGCGCCGCTGCCGAGCAGAGGTCGATGTCGCCCCCCGGGTGCAGCGCGAGGACCCGGAAGGCGGTACGGCACTCCTCGTTCAGCGCCTGGTAGGAGAGTCGCAGGGTGGCGGCGACGCTGCGCTCGCCGAGACTCAGCTCGTCCAGCCTGCGGGTCTCGTCACGAAGCCGGTCGGTCAGGTACTGCACGGTCCAACGGGGCCGGTTGTGCAGCCGGGCGGCCGCGATGCGCAGGGCCAGCGGCAGGTGCCCGCAGAGCTGGGCGAGTTCCCTGGCGGCCTCGGGTTCCGCGGCGACCCGGTGTGCGCCCACCGTCTCGGCGACCAGGGCGGCGCTCTCGTCCGGGGCCAGCACGTCGACGGATATCCACTTCGCTCCGTCCAGGTCGACCAGCCGCGCACGGCTGGTCACGATGGCCAGGCAGCCGGGCGACGTGGGCAGCAGGGGGACGACGCCGGCGGCGTCCGGTGCGTTGTCGAGCAGGAGCAGCACCCGCTTTCCCGCAAGAGTGGACCGCCACAGCGCTGTGCGGCCCGGCACGTCCTCCGGGATGCTCCCTCCCGGCACATCCAGTGACCGCAGCAGGATGTCGAGTGCGGTGCCCACGGTGACGGGCAGCTCTCCGGGGGTGTGGCCGCGCAGGTCGATGTGCAGCTGTCCGTCCGGGTGGGCGGCTGCGAGCCGGTAGGCGGCTCGTACGGCCAAGGAGGTCTTGCCGCTGCCGCCCATGCCGTCGATCGCCACGATCCGGCTGCGGTCGTCCGCCTCGTGCGCGCACGCCAGCAGTTCTCTCAGCTCCCGCTCGCGCCCGGTGAAGTCCGCCAGGTCGTACGGCAGGTCGCAGGGCACCCGGTGCGCGGTGGGAGGGGTGACGGCCGGAGTCACTGCCGGAGGGGAGACGGGAGCGGCAAGTTCCGGGCTCTCCCGGAGGATGCCCTCATGGAGCCGGGTCAGCTCCGGTCCGGGGTCGATACCGAGCTCCTCGGCCAGTAACTCGCGGACGGCGCCGTACTCCCCCAGCGCCTCGGCCTGCCTGCCCGACCGGTACAGCGCGAGCATGAGCTGTGCCCGGAAGGCTTCCCGCAGCGGATGGCTGGTGACCAGCTCCCGCAGTTCGACCACCAGCATCGATGCCTCGCCCAGGCGCAGCCGGAGATCGAAGTACCTCTCCGCCGCGGCCAGCCGCCCCTCTTCGAGTGCTACCGCCGAGGCGTCGACAACAGGGCCGCCCTGTCCGGAGAGCACCGAGCCCCTCCACAGCGCGAGGGCCGCGTTCAGTGCCTCGACCGCGTCGGCGGGCGCTCCCGCCGCCGACGCCAGCCTGGCGTCGTGGACCCGCGCCTCGAACTCGCACAGGTCCAGTTGGGGCACCGACACCACGGCGCGGTAGCCCGGCCCGTCGGTGACCAGCACACTGCTGCCTTGAGGAATCCGCCGGCGCAGGTCGGCGACGGCCTTGCGCACCTGATGCGCGGCGGTCGCCGGAGGCTCCTCGTCCCAGACACCGGCCACCAGACGGGAGACGGGCAGTACTTTGCCGTGCTCCAGGAGCAGCATGACGAGCACGCGCTCCTGAATCGCTCCGCCGAGCCGCAGCCGGTTCCCGTCCGTCCACACCTCCAACGGCCCGCAGATGTTGAAGCGCAACAGTCTCTCGTCCGGTTCGGTCCCTGTGGATTCCGATTCCGTCATCCGTAGCCCCCCACGTACCCCATGGTTAGCTGGATGATAGACGCCGCGATCACGCTTGGATACGCAACGTGAAACCGGAGTCGCGCAGGCCTCTGGCAGGACTACCTCCCCTCGTCGAGTGCACGGCCCGGAGGAGATGTCACCGGCTCCAAAGGCGCTGACAGACCGCTGTTTGATGCCTCTGTACGCACCGGGGCCGCGGCCTTACGAGGGGTCTGGCGGGGAGCTGTCCGGCTGCCCCCGGGGGGGCATGGGGTGTGGGAAAGGACGCAAACCCCTTGAGTGGCAGACGTCCAGCCCTGGGCGAGAAGTGCCAGTTTGAGACCGACCAGGCTCGTCTTACCGGAGCCCGGCGCTGCCTGCAGGTCCATGGTGTGGAGGCTCTGGAGGAAGTCCCATTGCTCCTGGTGCGGGAGGGTGAGCCCCATCTCGGCCGCGACCGTCTCGGCCTTGTCCTTGGACAGCGTGTCCGGCGTCAGAGGCAGTTCCATGACTCACGCCGCTCCACAGAGGTAGCCGAACGCGTCGCGCAGGTATGGGGGGAGGTTATCTCGGGCGAGGGACCTCGGCGTGAGCAGCTGGGAGGCGAGGTGCGGGCTGTGTGTGGTGGGGACGACCTGGACCCTCGGGTCACCGGCGCTCGCCCCACCTGCTGCCCGATCGAGCAGCAGATCCATCACGCGTGTCTGCGGGTGAATGTGCGCCTCGGGTTCCTCAATCAGAAGCAGCGGAGCCACATTGTTGTTGCCCAGCAGCAGGAGTTCGGCTGCCATGAACATCGCGTTGGTGTATCCGAGCCCGCGACGGGTCCATTCCGGCTCGCCACTCGCAAGCCCGAGTTCGAGACGCTGCAGAGCGCGGGAGAGAGTGGCATCCCCGGCGACCCCGATCTCGCCTTGGAGGACGTCGCTTCCGATGGAGAACTTCTCCAGGTACCCCTTGTTGATGTCCTCCAGGGCATCCTTCACGGCCCTGTTGGAGCGGATGTGGTGCTTGGCACGGCGCAGGATGCCGACCAGCGTGCTGGCCGAGTCGTCACCGGCTGCGAAATCGTCCGTGCCCTCGGCCTTCATCGTGGGATATCCGGCAAGGATCTGCGACAGCCGGGAACCCCGGCCGGCCCGCAGCTCCCCCTCGGCGTCACGAAGCGGGCGAAGGTGCGTCGCCTTCAAGTGCTCCCGCGCCTTGCCGTCCAGCGTGGGCCCATCGCCATTCGGCCCCATACGAGTCGTGACCGAAACGCGATGTGGGGGCAAGGAATCCAGCAACTCGGCCCTGAAGCTGATGTACAGCGACGACGTTCCCTGCGCGTCGGTGGTCAGATGCTCGAGGAAAATTCCCTGCTCCTCCTCCGAGAGCTCCTGGAAGCGACAGGTGATCGTGAAGAAGTCCGCGCGCGCCCGCCTGACCCAACGTGGAAATCGTCTTTGGTGACGCGGTAGAAATCCGCGGCTGTCGTCAGGAGGCACAACCGAACGGCGTCGACGACGGCCGTCTTCCCGGCGTCGTTCTCGCCCAGGAGAACGGTTACACCGGGCGCCAGGTCTAGTTCGAGCGCATCTCCCGCATCCTCGGGCGAGCTCCGGGCACCGAAGATACGGAAGTTCTCAGCCGTCAGCGTGGCCAGATACATGGCACCCCCACCGAAGGGCAAGTGCCACAGGTGGGCACCGGCGCATCCCCCGCGCCCCACTCCCCAGCTGTGCGCGGCTATTCGGGAAATCGTACGACTCGAACCAGCCTCCGCGGACGGCTGTCCGACCCACGGCACCGGCAGCGTCACGCATGGGGGATCGCAACCTACGACCGGCCTTGGCGCATCCATCGGAACCCGGTCTGTCGCAGATGTCCGAGTTCAACGCTGCGTAGTCAGCACCAAGTCAGCACGGGAGCGGTCGGCAGGGGTGCTGACATGGGATTTCAGTCAGCACCAAACCAGCACGGGAGCCAGCACCGCACCACCAAAACGTGCCCGATCAGCGCAACCCGGACAGCCCCCACGACCGGCTTCTCGCGGGCCTTCGGCGAGTCGCAACAGCAGGCCATGGAGGCCGGGCGCATGCGGAAGCGTCGAACTATGGTGTCCCACCACATACGCCTCTGACCTGCGTCTTCTTACGGTGTGGCGACACGAAAACGTCCCCGTACCTGCCTGGAAGTGGTGCACATGGCCGCCGCAACACCCTCCCCGACGCCACCCAACTCCCTCAAGAAGATCGTCGCCGCCAGCCTCATCGGGACCACCATCGAGTGGTACGACTTCTTCCTGTACGGGTCCGCCGCGGCGCTCGTGTTCAACAAGTTGTTCTTCCCCGAGTCCGATCCGCTGGTCGGGACCCTGCTGTCCTTCCTGACGTACGCGGTCGGGTTCGCCGCCCGGCCGCTCGGGGCGCTGGTGTTCGGGCACTACGGGGACCGGCTCGGGCGGAAGAAGCTGCTCGTGCTGAGCCTGCTCCTGATGGGTGGGGCGACGTTCGCGATCGGGCTGCTCCCCACCCACGCGACCGTCGGCTCCGCCGCTCCGGTGCTGCTGACCGTCCTGCGCCTCGTGCAGGGGTTCGCGCTCGGTGGCGAGTGGGGCGGGGCCGTGCTCCTCGTGTCCGAGCACGGGGACGCGAAGCGGCGCGGGTTCTGGGCCTCGTGGCCGCAGACCGGGGCGCCGGCCGGGCAGTTGCTCGCGACCGGTGTGCTGTCCGCGCTCACCGCGCTGCTCTCGGACGCCGCCTTCGCCTCCTGGGGCTGGCGCGTTCCGTTCCTGCTCTCCGGCGTCCTCGTGATCGTCGGGCTCTGGATCCGGCTCTCCGTCGACGAGTCGCCCGTCTTCAAGGCCGCGCTCGCCGCCGCCGAGGAGCGCAAGGCCGTTGCCGGGCAGGCCGAGAAGACGCCGCTGGTCGCGGTCCTGCGCCACCACTGGCGGGACGTGCTCATCGCGATGGGCGCCCGCATGGCCGAGAACATCTCGTACTACGTCATCACCGCGTTCATCCTCGTCTACGCGACCACCCAGGTCGGCCTCTCCAAGCAGACCGCCCTGAACGCCGTCCTCATCGGCTCCGCCGTCCACTTCGCGGTGATCCCGCTCTGGGGCGCGCTCTCCGACCGGCTCGGCCGCCGTCCCGTGTACCTGATCGGCGCGATCGGCGTCGGCGCCTGGATGTTCCCGTTCTTCACGCTGATCGACCGGGGCACCTTCGGCTCCCTGCTGCTCGCCGTGACCGTCGGCCTCGTCCTCCACGGCGCGATGTACGCGCCGCAGGCCGCCTTCTTCTCCGAGATGTTCGCGACCCGGATGCGCTACTCCGGTGCCTCCATCGGCGCCCAGTTCGCCTCCGTGGCCGCCGGCGCGCCGGCGCCGCTCATCGCGACCGCGCTGCTCGCCGACTACGGCGACTCGACCCCGATCGCCCTGTACGTCATCGCCGCCGCGCTGCTCACCGTCATCGCCATCGCCTGCGCCAAGGAGACCCGCGACCGCGACCTCGGCGAGATCGAGGAGCGCACCCCCCGGGAGTCCCGGGTCGGGGCCGACGTCTGACGGACGGCGAGGAGCCCCGTGCCCCGCTCACCACGAGCGGGGCACGGGGCTCTTCGCGTGTCACTTCGCCGGGACCGCCGCCGAGAGCGCGTGCAGGCGCAGGGCCAGCTGGATCTCCAGGGCGCGGGCCGGGGACTGCCAGTCCGGGCCGAGGAGCCGGCCGACCCGCTCCAGGCGCTGGGCCACCGTGTTGACGTGGACGTGGAGTTCGTCCTTGGTGCGGGCCGGGCTCATGCCGCTCGCGAAGTAGGCGTCGAGGGTGCGGACGAGGTCGGTGCCGCGGCGGCGGTCGTACGCGACGACCTGGCCCACGGTCCGTTCGACGAATCCGTCGATGTCCCGGCTGTCGGCGAGGAGCAGCCCGAGGAAGCCCAGGTCCTCGGCGGCGGCGCCCTGACCGGAGCGGTGCAGGAGCCGGAGCGCGTCGAGGCAGCGGCGGGCCTCCTCGTACGCGACGGCGACCTGGTCCGGGCGGTCGAGGGGGGCTCGTACGGGGGCGGAGGCGCCGACGGTGACCGGCTCGTGCAGGGTGCCGCCGAGGTGGCGGGCGGTCTGGCGGGCCAGGTCGGCGGCGCTCTCGCCGGGGCCGAGCGGCAGCAGCAGGACCGTGCCGCCGTCGCGGGCCGAGGCGAGTCCGTGGCGGGTGGCGGCCAGGTGGGTGGCCGCCGACCAGAGGCGCTGGCGGTCGGCGCTCTCGCGCCCGCCGGTATCGGGGTCGGCCGCGGTGCCGGCCCGGTCGATGCGGGCGGCGAGCACCACGTGCGGGGCCGCGCTGTCGGTACGGAGCCGGGCGGCGCGCTCGCGGAGCAGGCGGCGGTCCCGGTCGGGGGCGTCGAGGAGGTCGTCGAGGAGTTCGCCGCGTACCCGCTGCTCGGCCTCGCCCGCGGAGCGGCGGGCGAGCAGCAGCAGGGAGGTGACCAGGGCCGCCCGTTCCAGGGTGCGCTGGTCGACCGGGTCGAGGTCGGGCTGGCCGTGGAGCACGAGGGCGCCGAGGGTCTCGCCGCCCGCGGAGACGGCGGCGACCCAGTCGTCGCCCTCGCGGACCGCGTGGCCCCCGGCGTGGCGGGCGGCTCCGGCGCCCTCCTCGGTGAACTCGACCGTACCGCCGAGGACCTCGGAGACGGCGTCGGCCACGTCGTGGACGCCGCCGCCGTGCAGGACGAGCTCGGAGAGCCGGTCGTGGACCTCCGAGGCCCGCTCGATCACTCCGCTGTGCTCGCGGATGATGTCGTTGGCGCGCTCCAGCTCCGCGAGGGCGGAGCGGGTCTCGGCGAGGAGGTTGGCCGTGTCGATGGCGACGGCGGCGTGCGCGGCGAAGGAGCCGAGCAGCGCGACCTGCTCGCGCTCGAAGACCCTGGCCCTGCGGTCGGCGGCGAACAGGACGCCGATGACCTGGCTGCCGAGGCTGAGCGGGACGCCGAGGATGGCGACGAGGCCCTCGTCCCGTACGGCCGTGTCGATGGTCCGGGTGTGCTGGAAGCGCGCGTCGTCGAAGTAGTCGTCGGTGACGTACGGGCGGGCCGTCTGGGCGACGAGGCCGCCGAGCCCTTCGCCCATGCCCAGTCTGAGCTGCTGGAATCGGGCGGAGACAGAGCCGTCGGTGACCCGCATGTACGTGTCCCCGGCGGCCGGGTCGTTGAGGCTCAGATAGGCGCACTCGGTGCCGAGCAGCGCGCGGGCGCGCTGGACGATGGCGCGCAGCACGGCGTCGAGGTCGCGGAGTCCCGCGAGGTCGTGGGCGGTCGCGAAGAGCGCGGAGAGCTCCGCCTCGCGGCGGCGCCGCCCCTCCAGCTCGGCCCGGACGCGCAGGGCGAGCAGCTTGGCCTCTTCGAGCTCGGCCAGCGCCTCGGGGCCCGCGCCGCTCGCACGGGCGAGCAGCACGGGCCGGTCGTAGGCCTCCGTCGCGGCTCCTCGGGTGAGGAGTTCCAGGTAGGAGACGTGTTCGTGGGACATGGACACAGGGATACCTGCCGAACGTGTGGTCGCACCACCCCTGTGGACAACCGGTTCCGCGGCATCCGCAGGGGCGTTCCTCAGTGGGCGGTCCAGCCGCCGTCGAGGGTGAGCGAGGTGCCGGTGATGAACGAGGCCTGCGGGGTGCAGAGGTAGAGGACGGCCTCGGCGACCTCCTCGGGTTCGATGAGCCGCTTGAGCGCCGAGTCCTTGAGCATCACCTCGGCCAGGACCCGCTCCGGGGGGATGCCGTGGGCGGTGGCCTGGTCGGCGACCTGCCGCTCGACGAGCGGGGTGCGTACGTAGCCGGGGTTGACGCAGTTGGAGGTGACGCCGTGCGGGGCGCCTTCGAGGGCGGCGGTCTTCGACAGGCCTTCCAGACCGTGTTTGGCGGCCACATAGGCGGACTTGAAGGCGGAGGCACGCAGCCCGTGGACGGAGGAGAGGTTCACGATCCGCCCCCAGCCCTGGGCGTACATGTGCGGCAGCGCGCCCCGGATGAGCCGGAAGGGTGCCTCCAGCATCACCGTGAGCACCGTGTGGAAGACGTCCGGCGGAAAGTCCTCGATGGGGCGGACGAGCTGGAGTCCGGCGTTGTTCACCAGGATGTCGGCTCCCGCGGCGGCGGCCTCGGCGGCGTCCAGGTCGGTGAGGTCGAGAAGCCGGGGTTCGACGCTCCCGGGGAGGCCGGCGGCCTCTCCCGCCAGGGTCTCCAGGCCCTCGGCCGCCCGGTCGACGGCTCTGACCCGGGCCCCTGCGGCGGCGAGCCGCAGCGCGCAGGCCCGCCCGATGCCGCTGGCCGCGCCCGTGACGAGCGCGGTGCGGCCGGTGAGATCGAGGGCGACGACCCCGGGCAGCGGGGAGGGCGAGGCCGAGTCGGACACGGGGGCGGTGATGGGGGCGCTCATGCTCCGCACCCTATGAAGGGGCCACTCCCCCACCGATGTGGTCCCCGCCCATAGTTCAGCTGGTCTCTGTGGTGCGGAACCATGTGGGGTCGTCGGCGAGCGCCTTCTCGATCCGGAGGTACGAGAAACGCTTCATCTCCGGCAGGTCGTCCACCTCGAACCAGCCGACCTCGGTCGACTCGTCGTCGTTGACCCGGGCCTCGCCACCCACCGCACGGCAGCGGAAGGCCACGTCCATGTACTGGCAGGTGTCGCCGTTGGGGTAGACGACGGGCTTGCGCAGGGTCTCGACGAGCAGGATCCGCTCGGGCACGCAGTGCACGGCCGTCTCCTCGTACACCTCGCGCACCGCGCAGTCGGCGGGCTGCTCGCCGGGCTCGACGATGCCTCCGATGACCGCCCACGTTCCGTTGTCGGCCCGTCGCCCGAGGAGGACCCGGCCCCGGTCGTCGAAGACGACGGCGCTCACTCCCGGCAGGAAGAGGAGCTGGTGGCCGGCCGTCTCGCGCAGGGCGCGGATGAAGTCAGGGGTACCCATGACACCGACCCTAGATCATCGGATGATCATCACTCCGCGGGCGTGCGGCGGGCTCGTACGGAACGGAACGCCGACCAGCCGAGGCCGGCGACGGCGAGGGCCGCGAGCAGGGCCTCCGGCAGGGTGCCCATGCGGGTCGCCGGGGTGAGCGAGGAGCGCAGCGGCACCTCCTCGACCAGGACGTCGGGGGTGAACATCTTGGTCTGCGCGACGATCTCGCCGTCGGGGCGGATGACGGCGCTGACGCCGCTGGTGACGGGCACGACCACGGACCGGCTGTGCTCGACGGCCCGCACCCGGGACATGGCGAGCTGCTGGTAGGTCATCTCACTGCGGCCGAAGGTGGCGTTGTTGCTGGGGACGGAGATGAGCTGGGCGCCGTGGGTGACGGTGTCGCGCACGGCCCAGTCGAAGGCCGCCTCGTAGCAGGTGGCGAGGCCGACCTTGGTCCCGGCGAGGTCGAAGACGCCGACCTTCGAACCGGGGCCGAAGTCGCGGCTGACCCGGTCGACGTTGCTGTTGAAGAGGCGGACGAGGGGCCGCATCGGGATGTACTCGCCGAAGGGCTGGACGTGCCGCTTGTCGTACGTGGCCACGGGGCCGCGCTCCGGGTCCCACTCGATGAGGGTGTTGCGGAGCTTGCCGGTCGGCGGGGAGATGACCGCGCCGATCACCGTGGGGACGCCGATGTCGCGGACGGCGTCGTCGATGACGTCGGCCGCGTCGGGGTTCGCGTACGGGTCGATGTCCGAGGAGTTCTCCGGCCACAGGACGAAGTCGGGCTGCGGCTCGCGGCCGGCCTTGACGGCGTCGGCGAGCTCGTGGGTGCGGGCGGCGTGGTTGTCGAGGACGGCGCGGCGCTGGGAGTTGAAGTCCAGGCCGAGGCGGGGCACGTTGCCCTGGACGGCGGCGACGGTCGCGGTGCCGTCCTCCGCCGTGTCGTCGACGAGCGGCAGCGCCGCGAGCGCGCCCGTGACCGGGAGGAGCACGGAGAGCGCGGCGGCGGCGAGCGGACCGCGCGGAACGGTGCCGGTGGCGCGGTAGGCGCGGAGCTGCCGGAACGCCTCGTACAGGCCGAAACCGCAGAGGGCGACCGCGAAGCCGAGCACCGGGGTGCCGCCGACGGCCGCGAGCGGCAGGAAGACGCCGTCCGCCTGCCCGAAGGCGATCTTGCCCCAGGGGAAGCCGCCGAAGGGCACGCGTGCGCGTGCCGCCTCGGCGAGGATCCACACCCCGGCCGCGAAGAAGGGCCACCACGGAAGCCGGGAGACGGCCGCGACGCCGAGCCCGGCGGCGGCCACGAAGAGCGCCTCGATCGCGGCGAGGGCGAGCCACGGGACGGGGCCGACCTCCTCGCCGGTCCAGACGAGCAGCGGGAGCATGAAGCCGAGACCGGCCAGGTAGCCGAGGCCGAAACCGGCGCGGAGGCGACGGCCCCGCAGGGTCCAGCCGAGCAGCGCGAACGCGGGCAGGGCGAGCCACCACAGGGGGCGCGGCGGGAAGCTCAGGAAGAGCAGGAGCCCGGACAGCAGGGCCGTCCCGGGCCGCACGAACCGTCGCAGCGGGGAACCCGGCGCGGACGAGCCTTCGGCTCCGGACGCGGGGGCGGGTGCGGGGGTGATGGTGGCGCTCACCTTGCGGAGTCTACGGGGCTTCCCTGTCGACACCGAGGCGGGTACGAGCCGGGTCACCGGCCGACGAGGTGCGGTCCTGCCGCCGCCGAGCCGCTGTGGTGCCGCGGGTCGAGCCGCCGTCGTGCCCACCGTGGTGCCGCGGTCGCTGGGGCGTCCTGCCGCCGCCCTGCCTGCGGGGACGGTGCGGTCAGACTCCTGTCGGGGCGGACGGTCCCGGCGGGGCCGGGTGGCGGAGGCGGTCGCGGATGACCCGGACCGCGGACTCGGCGTCGTCGACCGTGACCGTGAACGTCAGGCCGTCACCGAGGCGCAGGACCAGGGCCTCGCCCCGCCGGACGATCACCGCCGTGCCCTTCTCGGGGCGCCAGCGGTAGCCCCAGCCGCCCCACTGGCGCGGGGTGACGCTCGGGGCGAAGTCGGCGCCGACGACATGGGAGAGGGGGATGCGCCGGCGCGGCAGGCCGATGTGGCCGCAGCGGACCTCCATGGCGCGGTCGTCGACCCTGACGGCCACGTGGACGAAGGCGAGCGTGCCGAAGAGGACGAGCAGTCCTGCCGCGACGCAGCCGATCACCGCCATGAGGAGGGCCGCGATGCCCGAGGTCCAGGCCGACTCGACGGCGATCGTGATGCCGAGGGCCATACAGGCGGCACCGGCGGCCGCTGCCAGCCACTGCAGGCGATTGGTGGCGCGGCCGGTCCAGACGGCGGGTTTCCGCTCGTCGGCACGCTGGTCCCGCGGGTACTGCCTCATACCAGGAAGCGTACTCAGGTTCGTCCAGTGCGGCGCGTCGGAGCGCGGTCACTCCCTCACGGTCAGTGAGCGGGGGCGGCCGCCGCGAGGAGACGGCCTTCGGCGTAGCCGAGGGCGGTGGCGGGGAGCTGTCCGGGGCGCCCGCTGAGCAGGACGGAGAGGCCGCCGGTCGGGTCCGCGTCGGGCGCGGGCTCGGCGCCGATCCGGCGCAGCGCCTGCGCGGCGACGGCGTCGGCGGAGCCGTGGAAGACGATCGGCGGCAGTCCGCCCCGGTCGCGCGCCTCCAGGGCGGCGACGATGCGCTCCTCGACCAGCTCGTAGTGGGTACAGCCGAGCACGACGGCGCGGACGTCGGCCGGGGTGAGGGCGGCGGCCGCGGCGACCGCCCGGTCCACGGCCTCCGGGTCGGCGTGCTCCACGGCGTCGGCGAGCCCAGGGCAGGGCACCTCGGTGACCTCGGCGCCGCCCGCGAAGTCGCGGATCAGTCCGCGCTGGTAGGCGCTGCCGGTGGTGGCCGGCGTGGCCCAGATGGCGACCTTGCCGCCGCCGGCGGCCGCGGGCTTGATGGCGGGGACGGTGCCGATGACGGCGATGTCCGGTTCGAGTGCGGCGCGCAGGGCGGGCAGGGCGTGCACGGTGGCGGTGTTGCAGGCCACGATGAGGACGCGCGGGCCGTACTCGGCGGCGGCGCGGGCGACCGCGAGGGCGCGCTCGGTGAGGTCCTCGGGGGTGCGCGGACCCCACGGCATGCCGTCGGGGTCGTTCGAGAGGAGCAGATCCGCGTCCGGCCGGAGCCGACGCACCGCGGCTGCTGCCGGGAGCAGGCCGATTCCGGAATCCATGAGCGCGATCTTCACCCGGTCACCCTAGCCGATGGGCCTTGTACACCCGGCGATCTGGGGCAGACTGCGGCAAATGAGCACCCTCGCCTGGTTCGCGATCGCTTCCCTGGCCGTCTGGCTCTGGCTGCTGCTCGGCCAGGGCTTCTTCTGGAGGACGGACCAGCGTCTGCCGCCCGTCGACGAAGGCCGCGATCTGCCGGCCGGGGGCGGATGGCCACGGGTGGTGGTCGTCGTACCGGCACGGGACGAGGCCGAGGTCCTCCCCTTGAGCCTGCCGTCGCTGCTGGCGCAGGACTATCCCGGCGAGGCCGAGGTGATCCTCGTCGACGACGGGAGCACGGACGGTACGGGGCGGCTGGCCGCCGAACTGGCCGAGCGCCACCGGGACGGGCCGACCGATCGGCACCACGGATCGGACGGTCCGCATGCCGGGTCGGACGGGTCGGACGGTCCGCACGACGGGTCGGACGGGTCGGACGGTCCGCACGACGGGTCGGACGGGTCGGACGGTCCGCACGACGGGTCGGACGGGCCGACCGATCGGCACGACGGCTCGGACGAGGCGGCCGGTCGGCGTGGTGAGGTGATCGAGGCGCGCGGCGGGCTGCCGCTCACCGTCGTGTCGCCGGGTGAGCCGGAGCCCGGATGGACGGGGAAGCTGTGGGCGCTGCGACACGGCATCGCCCTGGCGCGCACGCGCGAGCCGGAGTTCCTGCTCCTCACGGACGCGGACATCGCCCACGAACCGGACAGTCTGCGGCTGCTCGTCGCGGCGGCGGTGGCGAACGACCTGGACCTGGTCTCGCAGATGGCGCGGCTGCGGGTCGCGAGCCGGTGGGAGCGGCTCGTCGTGCCCGCGTTCGTCTACTTCTTCGCGCAGCTCTATCCCTTCCGCTGGATCAACCGGGCGCGGCCCCGCGCGACGGCCGCGGCGGGCGGCTGTGTGCTGCTGCGGACGGAGACGGCGGTGGCGGCCGACGTGCCGGACGCGATCCGGCAGGCGGTGATCGACGACGTGTCGCTGGCGCGGGCGGTACGGCGCGCGGGCGGGCGGATCTGGCTCGGGCTCGCGGAGCGGGTCGACAGCATCCGCCCCTACCCGGGCCTCGGCGAGCTGTGGCGGATGGTGTCGCGGAGCGCGTACGCGCAGCTGCGGTACAGCCCGCTCGTGCTCGCCGGGACGGTGGCGGGTCTCGCGGTCATCTATCTCGTGCCGCCGGTGACCCTGGCGGCGGGTGCGGTGACGCGGGACGCGACGGCGGCTTGGGCGGGCGGCGCGGCCTGGGCGGTGATGGCGGGGACGTACCTGCCGATGCTCCGCTACTACCGGCAGCCGCTGTGGCTCGCGCCCCTGCTCCCCTTCACCGCTCTCCTCTATCTCCTGATGACCGTGGACTCGGCCGTGCAGCACTACCGCGGCCGGGGGGCGGCGTGGAAGGGACGGACGTACGCGGGGAACTACGTTTCCCGACCCGAGGAGTAGGGAGGGCATGATCTGAGCCACTTCACGCGGGTGGACTGGTGTGAATGAGCCAGCGTCTTCCGTTGGTGCAGGCCACGGTGAGAGCCTGGTAAGAGACAGCAGCACATGCGTCTTGGCGCAGTGACGAATTGAGGCCCTCTTGACAACGGTAAA
The DNA here is from genome assembly GCF_042268445.1 of Streptomyces sp. NPDC056169. Classification (NCBI taxonomy): domain Bacteria; kingdom Bacillati; phylum Actinomycetota; class Actinomycetes; order Kitasatosporales; family Streptomycetaceae; genus Streptomyces; species Streptomyces sp. NPDC056169. The sequence continues at coordinate 99,485 of NZ_JBHJUO010000002.1, forward strand.
GGAGTTGACTCCCCCGCCCGCACCGCTCACGCGATCGCAGGACGGGCCGTTGGATCGCCCTTGCCCAAGAGCCGCTTGACCTCTTCTTGACTGTCCGCCTATCGTCGATGAGTTCGCCTGGCATTTCATTGTTCGTGACGCTCGCGATTTCCGTTTGATGCGGCATCCCGTTGACCGAGACCATCATTCAAGGGAAGGGGGGCAGTCGTCGTGGAGAAAAGCGGCATGCCGTCACCGTTCGTCGAGGAACTGCAGCGTCTGCTGACTCAGCGACACATGTCCTGGCGCCGGCTCGCCGACCTCATCAGCTACCACCCCAGCTGGCTGAGCAAGGTCCGGCACGGCGCTCCCCCTTCGGCCAGCCTGGTCAGACGCTGCGACGAAGCCCTCGAAGCCGGCGGAAAGCTCATCGCACTCGCCGCGGTGAAGTCCGCCCAACGCCCGGCCCAGCTGCCGACGCCGCTGGCCGGTTTCGTCGGCCGGGAAGCCGATCGCCGGCGAATCCGCGAGGTGCTGACGCAGGCAGCAACGGCGCACAGCACACCCGTCGTCTCGATCGACGGTCCGCCCGGTGTCGGGAAGACCGCACTGGCGCTCCGCTGCGCCGACGACATCATCAGGTCGGAGCCCGATGCTTTTCCCGACGGCCAGCTCTACGCGGACCTCAAGGGGTATTCGAAAACGGGCCTTTCCGCGCTTCCCGGAGAAATCCTCGAAGAGTTCCTGACTTCCCTCGGAGTTCCGGTCCACGACATCCCGGCGAAGACCGAGCGAAGGGAGAAGCTGTACCGCTCGCTCCTCTCTTCCCGGCGCGTCATCGTGGTGCTCGACAATGTGGCCTCCTCGGAGCAGGTGGAACCTCTGTTACCGGGGGCGGCCGGGTGCGCGGTCGTCCTGACGAGCCGCCGGAGGCTCGGTGGACTCGCCATGCGGGTGGGGGTGGAGCGGATCCTCCTGCGCCACCTCTCGCAGCAGGAGAGCGTGGAGGTCCTGTCCTCGGTCATCGGCTCCGTCCGCACCACCGCCGAGGCCGACGCCGTCACGGCCCTGACGGAGCTGTGCGGACGTCTCCCGCTGGCCCTGCGGATCGCCGCCGACCGGGTGGCGGCCCACCCCCACCATCCGATCGGCGAGCTCGTCGACGAGCTGGCGGCCGAACGACACCGCCTCGACGGCCTGGCCGTGCACGACTCGGTGACCGTCCGCTCGGCCTTCGAGTGGTCGTACTGCGACCTGAAGCCCGAGGAGGCCCGGACGTTCCGCTTCCTCAGCCTGCATCCCGGTCCGCACGCGAGCGTCGCGGCGACGGCGGCGCTCATCGGCAAGCCGGTCCTGAAGACCCAGCAGCTCCTGCAGCGGCTCCACGAGGTCCATCTCCTGGAGGGCGTGTCCTTCAGCCGCTACCGGTTCCACGACCTCCTTCGGCTCTACGCGGCGGAGCGCCTCGCGTCCGACGAGGAGGAGAAGGACCGTACGGCCGCCGTGGGCCGGCTCGCCGACTGGTATCTGCACTCGAGCCTCGCGGGCGTACGGACACTGGCTCCGTTCCGCCACAACATCCTGGACTTCCGGCAGTCCGCCGGCCGCGTCACCCCGCTCCGCTTCGAGGACGACGAGGCCGCGCTGCAGTGGTTCGACACCGAGGCCGCCAACTTCGCCCAGGTGATCCGGCTCGCCATGGACCACGGATTCCGTGACACGGCCTGGAAGTTGGCCGTCAGCCTCTACGACTACTTCTGTCTGCTCCGCAAGCCCGGAAGCATCTGGCTGGGCATCATGAAGGTGGCGCTGGAGGCGGCACGGGCGTCGGGTGACCGGTTCGCCGAAGGCTGGTTGCAGACCGGGACGGCCGAAGGGTACCGGTGGCAGCGCCAGTACAAGCGCGCCCAGCAGCACTTCGAGCGTTCCCTGTCGGTGTGGCGGCAGGTCCAGAACCGGCACGGTCAGGCGTGGACGCTCGGCGGGATGGGATTCCTCGCCGCCGACCAGAGCGACTGGGACGAGGCTCACGCCCGCGCCCAGGAGGCGAGATCCCTGTTCGCCGGGCTCGACGACCACGACGGATCCGCCTCCGTCCTCCTCACGCTCGCCGACAGCTACCACGGCTGGCACGACGACGACCAGGCGCTGCACACGCTGGGCAAGGCCCTGGACATCTTCGAGGAGATCCGGAACTACGACGGGCAGGGCCGGGCGCTGACCAAGATGGCGGGGATCCACACGGCCCAGGGACGCCACGAGGCGGCACTCGCCTGTCTGGAACGAGCCCTGGAGACCCTCAGGGCGGCCGGCGCCCACGGCGGCGAGGCGGACTGCCTGTACCGGCGCGGGCATGCGCTGGAGAGCCTGGGCCAGGAGAGCCGGGCCATCGCGTCCTGGAAGGCGGCGCTGAGCCTGTACGAGGAGCTCGCCGACGGCCGGGTGGCCGAGCTCCGCTCGCGCATCGCGAGGGCCCGGCGCTGTCCCGGGACGAGAGTCGCGGGGAACTGCCGCTGCGGCCCGAGGCCCGCTGCGCCTCCTGATCCTTTCCCGACCGCCCGGCGGTGACGTGCCTCGGCACGTGACCGCCGGGCTTTTCCGTGCACCTGAATACGCATTCGCACGTGCACGTGCAAATGCATCGGCCGTGTTTCCCCGAACCCTCAACAGGCCAACTCTTGTCGGCGATCGCCCCCGTCATGTCGCATGGAGTCGCGGGTGATTCGCGATTCCCGTGGTGGCCGCCTATTCGGAGGAGCGCTGTTCCGCTGATGACCGATTCATCGACCCTGACCCATGAGACCGGGCCCCCCGCACCGCCCGGAAGTCTCCGGTCCCGGCTCGGAACGGCCTACGGATTCCTGGGGTCGGCGTTCGTCGTCGCGGTCGCCTATGTCGACCCCGGGAATTTCGCCACGAACATGACCGGAGGCGCCCGCTACGGATACCTCCTCCTGTGGGTCATCGCGTCGGCCAGTGTCGCCGCGGTGTTCGTGCAGTACCTCGCCGCGAAGCTGGGCATCGCGAGCGGGCGCAGCCTGCCCGAGCTGTGCCGGGAGCACTACCCGAGGCCCGTGACGTACGGCCTGTGGTTCCAGGCCGAGCTGGTGAGCATGGCCACCGATCTGGCCGAGTTCGTCGGCGCGGCGGTGGCCCTCAACCTGCTGTTCGGCGTGCCTCTGCTGCCGGCCGCGCTGATCACGGCCGCGGTGTCCCTGGTGATCCTGATGCTCGCCCCACTGCGCCGGCGGCGCTTCGAGACCGTGATCCTCGCGCTGATCCTGCTGGTGTCCGCCGGCTTCGCCTACCAGGTGTTCCGCTCGGGTCCGCCGGCCGCGGCGGGCGCGGGCCTGATCCCCGGCTTCGCGGGCACGGACAGCATCCTGCTGGCCACGGGCATGCTCGGCGCGACGGTCATGCCGCACGCCATCTACCTGCACTCGGCCCTCACCCAGGAGCACCACCGAGGCTCGGTCGCGGCCCGCAGGAAGGCGCTGCGCTCCATGCTGAAGGGTCTCGTCTGCGCCCTCGGCATCGCCGCCGTGATCAACGCCTCCATGCTGCTCGTCGCGGCGGCCTCCCTGCACGGGACGTCCCTGCCGCACGAATCGCTGGACGACATGCACGCCGGGCTCGGCCAGGTCCTCGGCAGCGACACCGCCCTCGCCTTCGCACTGGCCCTGCTGGCCTCGGGCATCGCCTCGTCCAGCGTCGGAACCTACGCGGGCCAGGTCATCCTGTCGGGGTTCCTGCGGACACAGATTCCCGTACTCCTGCGCAGACTGCTGACGATGGCGCCGCCCCTCGCTATTCTCGCGCTCGGTACGGATCCCACCCGGGCCCTCATCATCAGTCAGGTCGTGCTGTCCTTCGGGATCCCCTTCGCACTGATACCGCTCGTCCTGTTCGGCCGCCGCAGCGATGTGATGGGACCGCTGACCAACCGACGGCTGACCACCACGATCGGCATGGTGGTGTCCCTGGCGATCTCCGGCCTGAACGTGTTCCTCCTCCACCAACTGCTGGTGGCCTGAGCCGTTTCCGCCGGCGCCGGTGCACGGCCCGCACGGTGAGCCGGGCCGCTGTTGCCCGGAACAGTCAACGGGTCAACACTTGGCCCGCCCGTCGTCACCGTGCCATGTTCGACAGAAGGCAGGTGAGGGTCCGCCACCGCACGGTGCGCGGCGTTCACCTCTGGAATCCTCGTGTGGTGGAGGTCTTCTGTCCGTGGTCGCACGCCGTCGCCTTGAGGTCTACCGCCGGAGCCGATGCGAGGGCGGCTTCCCCCTGAAAGAACTCGCCCCCGCCCGCGACGGGGTCAAGGAGCTGCTGGACCTCGACTCGGCATGTGCCCTCATGCACGAGGTGGCGGCGGAGAGCAAGGACGAGGTCGTCGCCATGCTGCCCGGAGGCGGTCGCCCGATCCTGGAGCTGTTCGAGTGCGAGCCTCCGTTGCTCGCCCCGGGGATCCCGACGCGGCTCCTCTTCCAGCACACCGCCCGATTCGACAGCTCCGCGCGGGAGCAGGCCGAGGCGCTGATCGGGGCGGGGGCCCGGATCCGTACGGTGGCGCCGTCGTTCGGCCAGCTGATCGTCTTCGACGCCGCCATCGCCTTCATCCCCGTCACCGAGGACGACGGGAGTGCGGTGGCGGTGATCCAGGACCCCACCGTCGTCGCCTTCCTGTACTCCTCCTTCGGGCGCTCGTGGGCCGGCGCCCGGGACTTCGCACCCGGCCCCGGCGAGCTCGTCCTGATCAGCGACGACCTCAAGGGCGAGATCCTCCAGATGCTGATGAACGGCGCCAAGGACGAGACGATCGCGCGCAGACTCGGCCTGTCCGTGCGCACCTGCCGGAAATACATCGCGCAGCTCATGCAGAAATTCGGGGCCCGCACCAGGTTCCAGCTCGGATACGCGGTGAGTCAGGGAACGGCACCTCTCGAGGACTGACGTATTCGACGACAAAGTCCAGGCGTGCGACAGCGCGCCTGGACTTTGTCATGTCTGTCCGAACTCTGTCATGTCCGCTTGTTCCGGGCCCAGTTACTGAGATGGATGTGCAGCTTCATGAACGATTCTGAGGTGGACTCCGCACATTTCCCCACGCATAATTCAAGTGCGAACTACGAGGAGTTGACTATGCCTCAGTATTTCAACTGGTCCTCTTGCGTCGGGAAATTCCACCCGATCGAGGTGGGTCATGCGGTTTGAACTGTTGGGCTCGGTGCAGATCCGTGACGGTGACCGCACCGTGCCGTTGGGCGGGGTGCGGCACAGCGCGACGCTGGCGTTTCTCCTGCTGCACAGCAACGAAGTGGTCTCCGTCAGCAAGCTGATGTCCGCCGTGTGGCCGGCCCGAGTGCCGCCCACGGGACGGCAGATGCTGTACAACGCGATCTTCCGGCTCCGTACGATCCTCTCGTCGTACGGCGGTGATGCGGAGCTGCTGCACGAGGGGCCCGGTTACGTGCTCCACGTACGGGACGACAGCCTCGACGTGCGGCAGTTCCAGGCCGGGGTGGCCCGGGGCCGTAGCGAGCTCGCGGCAGGGCTGTGGGGCGAGGCGTCCGACACCTTCCGTGACGCGCTGGGTCTGTGGCGGGGGCCGGCGCTGGCGGACCTGGCGGAGCACGGATACTCGTGGCCGGAGTCCACGGCCCTCGACAACGCCCGCACGGCCGCGCTGGAGAGCCGTATCGAGGCCGACATCACCCTGGGCCGCTACCGGGACGTCATCGGCGACCTGGAGGGGCTCGTCGCGGCCGAGCCGCTGTGGGAGCAGGCCTGCGGGTGGCTGATGCAGGCGCTGTACCACTCCGGCAGACAGGCCGACGCACTGAGCCTGTACCGGCGCACGCGGGCCGCACTCGTCAGCCAGTTGGGGCTCGAACCGAGCCCGCAGCTCCAGGCGCTGGAGCGGGCGGTGCTCAGTCACGACCTGGAGTACGCGAGCACCTCGCCGGCGCTCCACGGGGGTTACGGGCGCCCCTGACGCGCTCTGCCGCTCGCGGCCGCTCCCTGACAGCCACCCACGCCCCCAACGACCTCCCACGCACCACCCCGCACTCCCCACGACCTCACCACGACCGTCTGTCGACCACGCACGGCCGCGCACGCATGCCCACGACCCCGTGCTGGTGTGCCGCACCCTCCGCATCCGGCGCGACGCAAGGTTCGATCCCGTCACTACACGAGGAAACCGGAGAGATATCCGATGGCCCCTATGGACCCATCGCTCGTCACGTCCGTCGAGCAGTCCTCCCTCACCGAGCTGGGGGAGATCAACATCGACGACATGATCGACTACGTGCACAAGGACCTGAAGAAGCTTCCCGAGTACATCGATCTGTACAAGCGCTACTTCAAGCACCGTTGGAACGCCTACGACCTCGACTTCTCCCAGGACGCCATCGACTGGCGCACCAAGATGACGGAGGAGGAGCGGGACGCCTTCAAGGAGATCGCGGCGGCGTTCCACCACGCCGAGCGTCAGGTCGAGATCGAGCTGCCCGTCTTCATGCTCTCGGGCAGCGAGGACGCGAAGCTCTACCTGTCCACGCAGATCGAGGACGAGGCCCGGCACACGCTCTTCTTCGACCGGTTCTACCGGGAGGTCGTGGGGCTGCCCGGGGACTCGGTGGCGGAGCTCCTCGCCGCCTCCTTCGACTACGTCCCCGAGTCCTTCGTCGGATCGTTCGGGCTGATGGCCCACCTCTCGGACGACCTCCGCAAGGACCCGGACAACCAGAAGCTGCGCGTGCGGTACGCCACCGCGTACTTCCTGTGGATCGAGGGCGTCCTCGCGCTCAGCATCATGAAGATCACGCTCACCTACTGCCGGACCCGCGGCTATCTGCCCGGCTACTACACCGGTTTCATCGCCTCCTGCCGTGACGAGGCCCGTCACGTGCAGTTCGGGATGCGGTTCCTGCGCGACGCGATCCAGGAGGACCCGCGGCTCGTGCACGAGGTGTACGAGACCCTGCGTACCGAACTGGCCATGAACGGCGGCGTCAGCAAGCCGGCACCGCTGGAGCCCCTCGGCTGGGACGCCGAGGCGGTCACCGAGTTCATGATCCGTCAGGTGCAGAACAAGCTGTCCGACGTCGGGATCGATCTGCCGCCGGACATCGCGGCCATGGTGCAGAACATCCAGCCCGAGATCGCGGGAGGTTGAGTCATGGGGACGACGATCGACACGCAGACGGTACGGTTCCTCTCCGCGGAGTGGGCGGAGGCGACCCGGGTCCGGGTGGACAGCGGCCCGGACGCGGACGTGGTGGCGACCAAGCAGGAGAGCTACTGGGAGTGGATCGCGGCGACCCGCGCGGCCTGCGACCAGACGTGGGCGCTCGGCGTGCGGGAGCCCGACGGCGCGACCTCGTACCTGCGGCTCGACTGGCAGCGCGGGAAGTGTGCGGAGGCGACGGTGATCCCGCCGGGTGAGCCGGTGGACGCGGACTTCGTGCTCGTGGGCAGCACGGACACGTGGCATCGCATCTACTCGGGCGAGGCGAACCTCCAGCGGACCGTGGTCGACCGGAAGCTCTCGCTGGAGCGCGGGGACACCCTGATCTTCTTCCGCGGCATCTTCTTCTTCGTCGAGTCGCTGGCGGCGCTGCGGCAGGTGCCGACCAGTTTCGCGTGAACGAACGGCTGCCCGCGCCCCTCCGCGGGGAGGGCGCGGGCAGCCGGGCCGGTTCCGGTCCTGGGCCTGGGTCTGGGCCTGGGCCTGGGCCCGGTCCCGGTCCCGGTCCCGGTCCTGGTCCTGGTCCTGGTCCGTTCAGGCTCCCGGGCCGACGACCGGGGCGAGGGCGCCGTCGAGGGAGCCGGCGAACGAGCCGTACCGGCCGCGGTGGAAGACCAGCGGGTCGGCCTCAGCTCCGGCGTCGGTGAGCCCGACCACCCGGGAGACCACAATGGCGTGGTCCCCCGCCGGGTGCTCCGTGTCGAGGACGCACGCGACACGGGCGACGGCTCCCTCCAGTTCCGGACCGTGCTCCGACGGCTTCCACCGCACACCCGCGAACCGGTCGCCGGAGCGCCCGGAGAACCGGCGGCTCAGCGCTTCGCCCCCGCGGTCGAGGATGTTCACACAGAACCGCCCGCGCTTCCGTATGAGCGGCCAGGTCGTCGACGACCACGCCGCGCAGAACAGCACCAGGGGCGGGTCGAGAGACACCGACGTGAACGAGTTGCAGACCATTCCGACCGGCTCGCCCCGGGGACCCGTCGAGGTGATGACGGTGATTCCGGTCGGAAAATTTCCGAGGGTGCGCCGAAAATGTGCTGCATCGATGGCGGTCATGGCACTCCTTAACCGGTGATTTCACACCCGACAGTAGTGGAACGACGATCGTCGAGGATTGGGCCCGACAGCAGAGAGTCGATGCGGTTTTGGTCCGGTGGCGCATTCATTAAATGCGACTCCTGGTCTTCACTGAAGCTGCGCGAGGCGGCGCCCCGGTGACGTCCGAGGCGATTCCGGAAGAAGTGAACTCCCGCAGGGAAACCAACCAAGGAGAATTGCGTGTCCACAGACCTTGAATTCCGTTACGAGCCCGAGGTCCAGGAGGTCGTCGAGCGGGCCCGCACGCTGGTGCCGCTCCTCCGGGAGCACTCGGCCCGCAGCGAGCAGGACCGGAAGCTCGCCGACGAGTCCGTGGAGGCGCTGCGCTCGGCCGGGTTCTTCCGGATGAGCGTGCCGCGCGCCTACGGCGGCGACCAGTTCAGCCTCCGTACCCAGGCCGCGGCCCTCGCCGAGCTCGGCCGGGGCTGTGCGTCGGCGGGCTGGCTCGTCGCCATCACCGGCGCGGCGGAGACGCTCGCGAACCTGATCCCGGAGAAGGGCGCCAAGGAGATCTTCGGGCCCAGCCCCGACGTGTTCGTGTGCGCGAACGGCGGCCACCACTCCGCCACGGCGACCCAGGTGGACGGCGGCTACCGCGTCACCGGTACGTTCCCCACGATCTCCGGCGTCGAGATCGGCGACTGGATGATCCTGCCCTTCATCCCCCTCGTCGCCGACGGCGAGCCCACGGGGGAGCTCATCTCCCTCGCGGCGCCGCCCAAGGAGGGCGTCGTCCACCACACCTGGAACGTGGCCGGCATGCTCGGGACGGGCAGCCACAACGTGGAGTTCGACGGGCTCTTCGTGCCGGAGAGCCGGAGCATCGACCACCCGATCGACCCGGAGCTCGGGCCGCTGAACCTCCCCAAGCTGGAGACGTTCGCCGCGGTCGCGCACCGGACGATCGCGGCCCTGGTCGGCGCCTCCCACGGGGCCCTCGACACGGTGCGGGCCATGCTGGACAAGGGCAAGCCGCTGGGCGACACCATCTACGAGTCGTCGCTCGACTCCCCGCTCGTGCGGCAGTGGCTCGCCGAGGCCACGCACGACGTGGACACGGCGTACCACTATCTGCTGGCCTCCGCCGACATGTTCGACGCCGCCTCCGCGGAGGGCGGCATGTCGCGCGGTGAGCGCACGCGGGCCCGGCTGCACATGACGTCCGCGCTGCAGAGCGCGCGGCAGGCCATGGCGAAGCTGCTCGACCTCGGCGGCACCAGCGGCTTCGCCTCCTCCAACCCGCTCCAGCGGTTCTGGCGGGACCTGGAGACCGGCAGCCACCACATCCACTTCAACCGGCTCGTGAGCTGGGAGGACTACAGCCGCTCCCTGCTGGGCATCGACCCCGCGGTGTCGGTCATCCACTGACGTCCACTGCTCCTCGGCCCGGCCCCGCACGCGGTACGAGTCACGCGGTACGAGACACGCGCTACGAGTCACGCGGTATGAGGCGCGCGGTATGAGGCGCGCGGTACGAGAAACGCGGTACGAGAAACGCGGTACGAGAAACGCCCCGCTTCCCGAAGCTTCCGGGAAGCGGGGCGTTCTCGTGCCGCCACGGTCAGGACGAGCCGAAGCGGTTGTCGATCGCGAAGCGCCACCCGCCGGGCTCGCGGACCAGCACGTCGGTCGCCCGCCCCTGCGTGCTCGTGCGGCCGCCGTCCGGCGCGTTCTCCTCCAGCGTCCACTCCGTGATCACCAGCGCCACGTCGCCGGCGACGTAGGTGTGCGCGTACTCGAACTCGACATGCGGCTGGGCCGTCCGGAAGTAGCCGTCCAGCGCCTCGCGCAGGTCGCCGCTCCTGCCGAGCGCGAGCCCTCGCTCCACCACGGTCAGACCCTCGGCCGTGTAGTTGGCCAGGGTCGCGTCCACGTCTCCCGAGTTGAACGCGGCCTTGTAATTCCGGTTGAGTTCACCGAAGGCCTTCTCGTGTTCCGTTCCGTTCGTACTGGGCACGGGCAACTCCTGTTCGCTCAACGGCCGGCATACGTCGACCTGGTCGATTCCACGTTTCGGAGGCTACCGATTCACCCTAACTTCCGAATAACCCGCGACCCTCGCGACCGGTTTCCGCGGCGTACCTATGCAGGGATTAGAGGGTAGTTATTCACGCCTTGCCATGATGACTTTCGTGTGTGGCGATCGAACGGCCCGCCGCACCCATCACGTCAAGCCGGGAAGCGGACCTGCGGAGGTAACGCCGAATGACACTCCACGCGAACGACCTCGTGGACACCGAACTGCACCGAGCCGTTTCCCAGGTCGGCCTCGACGTCGAGTACACCCGCTCCCGCGGGAACACGATGTGGGCACGCGGCAAGGACGGCGGCGAGATCCCGGTGACCGACTTCATCAGTGGCTACGGCTCGCTGATCCTCGGCCACAACAACCCCGAGATCGTCGCCCGGGCCAAGGAACTCCTCGACCGGGACACCCCCGTGCACGCGCAGGTGTCGCTGCGCCCGGAGGCCGCCTCCGTCGCCGCCGCCCTCAACCGCATCGTCCACCGGGAGTTCGGCACCGACGAGCCGCACCACGCGGTCTTCGCCAACTCGGGCGCCGAGGCCGTCGAAGTCGCCGTCAAGCACGCCGAGATGGACCGGCGCCTGCGCCTGGCCGAGCTGCTCGTGGCGGTCGAGGAGCACATCACGGAGGCGCGGGGCGCGATCGCCCAGGGAACCGCCGTCCTCGCCCCTGCCGTCCTCACCGCCCTCGGCCTGCCGGCCACGGCGGCGCCCGAGGTCGCGCTCGACGCCCTGGAAGCCCGCGTCCGCGCGTTCGACGACCACACGCACCCGGCGATCGCACCGCGCCTGCTCAGTCTGGTGGGCGGCTTCCACGGCAAGCTCATGGGAAGCATCCAGCTGACGCACAACCCGCAGTTCAGGACGCCGTTCACGGAACTCGCCGCGCAGTCCCGCTTCGTCCCTGTCGACCGGCCGGACGCGCTCCGTGCGGTGTTCGAGGCCGAGCGGACGCCCCTGCTCGACGTATCGGTGGAGGACGGGGTCGTGGACGTCGTCGAGCGCGACGCTCCGGTGTTCTGCGCGCTGCTGGTCGAACCGGTGCAGGGCGAGGGCGGCATCGTCCCGATCTCCCCCGAGTTCGCCAAGGAACTCCATTCCCTGTCCGCGGAGTTCGACTGCCCCCTCGTGATCGACGAGGTGCAGACGGGCGCCGGACGCTCCGGCGCCTTCTTCGCCGGCTCGCTACTCCCGCTCCGCGGCGACTACTACACCCTCGCCAAGAGCCTGGGCGGCGGACTCGCGAAGACCGCGGTCACGTTGATCCGGGAGGCGCGCTACCGCCCCCAGTTCGAGCTGGTGCACAGCTCCACCTTCGCCAAGGACGCCTTCTCCAGCGGCATCGCCCTCAAGGTCCTCGAACTCCTGGAGGCCGACGGCGGAGCCGCCTACGGTGTCGCCGCGGAGCGCGGCGCCCGCCTCGTCGAGGCACTGGAAGCGGTACGCGCCGAGTACGGCGACATCATCTCCGACGTCCGGGGCGTCGGCCTGCTGGTCGGGGTGGAGTTCGCCGACCGGTCCGCCGTCGGCTCGCCCATGGTCAGGCAGACCCAGCCCGCCGGCCTCTTCGGGTTCCTCGTCAGCGGGTTCCTGCTGCACGAGCACCGGATCCGGGTGATGCCGACCGGCAGCGCCCCGAACACCCTCCGCCTGGAGCCGTCGATAGCGCTGACCGACGACGAGATCTCCCGTCTCGCCGAGGGGCTGCGCGAGGTGTGCGCGATCCTCCGCGACCAGGACGACGCGCGGCTCACCGCCTTCGTCGGAGCCCGCACGTTCTAGGACGCGGCCCGCCCGCGATCCACCAGCCCCACTGTGTTCACGGAGAGGAAGCCATGCCCATCCATGGTGACGCGCACCGGCTCCGCCGGTTGCTGCTGGTACCGGGGGACGAGCGGTCGCCGTCGCGCGGCGTCTGCCGTGCCGAGGTGCTCGACGAGGTCGTCGCCCGGTGCGGTCCCGACGCCGCCGCGTGGGCCGCCGAGACCGGCCTCGGGCTGCTCGACGTCACCACCCGTGAGCTCGCCGGCTGCGAGAGCGCCGTCCTGACCCCCAAGGACCACGAACTGCTCGAACTCGTCGCCGCGTGGATCGCCCTGCGCCTCGGCGGGGAGACCTCCCCGCCCGCCGCGCTCACCACCGACGTCGAGGACGTGGTGCGCACCCACGTCGAGCGGGGCTTCGAGCTGGACAGCGTGCTGACGCTCGTCCGCATCGCCCACGGGCGGATCGCCGCGGATCTGCTCCGGGCGTGCGAGAAGGCCGTGCCCGCGCAGGACCTGCCCTCGGCCATGCGGGACGTGTCCACGACGCTCTTCGACGCGGTCGAGGTCCTGTGCCGGCTGGTCTCGCGCCGGTTCTCCGTGGAGCGCGAACACTGGCTCACCGGCCAGGACGCCCAGCGGCGGAGCATCGTCTGGGACATCCTGCGCGGCGCCCACGTCGACACGGACAAGGCGAGCCGCCGGCTGAGCTACGACCTCCGCCAGAACCACGTCGGCCTCGTGCTCCGGTCCGACGACTCCACCCGCGCCGACGGCCTGGAGCGGACCGCCGCGCGGGTCCTCGAACGCGCGGGCGCCACCTCCACGCTGCTCGTCGCCGCGGGCGCCGGACGCCTCTGGGCCTGGGGCGCCGTACCCACGACGCGGCCCCAGGACCTGTCGGGCCAGCCGCTGCCCCTCCACGTACGGGTCGCGGCGGGGCTGCCCGGGCCGGGACCTGCCGGGCTGCGCCTGACGCACGACCAGGCGGCCACGGCGGCGCGCATCGGCGGCTCCACACGGGCCGCCCACCGCATCCACGAGTACCGCACGCTGGAACTGGTGGCCCTGCTGATGGCGGACGAGGCCGCGGCCGCCGACTTCGTACGCCGTGAACTGGGCGCCCTCGCCGATGCCTCGCCCTCGGCGGCGACCCTGCGGACCACGCTGAAGTGCTACCTGGACGAGGACCGGAGCCTGGCGGCGGCCGCCCGGCAGCTCCACGTCGCCAAGAACACCGTCCTGTACCGGGCGCGCAAGGCCGCGCAACTGCGCGGGCGGCCCCTCGACGAGAACCGGCTGCACCTGCACGCCGCGCTCTGCCTCGCCGAGGCGCTGGGCCCGGTGCTGCTGCGGCCACAGGACGACAGCGGCCCGGCTCGGCTCCACGCGACGGCCTGACCGAGACAGCCCGACCGAGAGACAGCCCGACCAGAGCGAGAACGGGGAAGCTGATGAGCACTGGCACCACTGGATCCGGTCCCGACCTCACCGCCGTCGCCATCGTGGGCGTCGCCTGCCGGCTGCCCGGGTCCGACGACCCGGACGCCTTCTGGGAGCTGCTGCGCGCGGGACGCAGCGCCGTCACCGAAGTGCCCCCCGAGCGGCGCCGGCACCTCGGCAGCGCGCGGTGGGCGGGGCTCCTGGCCGACGTCGACCGGTTCGACGCGGAGTTCTTCGGCATCTCGCCGAAGGAGGCCGCCGCGATGGACCCCCAGCAGCGGCTCATGCTGGAACTGGGCTGGGAGGCACTGGAGGAAGCGGGCGTACGGCCGCCGGATCTGCGCGGCTCCGCCACCGGCGTCTTCGTCGGCGCGATGGCCGACGACTACGCCCTCCTCGGCGCACAGGCCGGCGGCCGTGCCACCACCCGGCACACCCTGACCGGTGTGGGCCGGGGCATTCTCGCCAACCGGCTCTCGTACGTCCTCGGCATCCACGGCACCAGCCTGACCGTCGACACCGGCCAGTCCTCCTCGCTCGTCGCGGTCCACCTGGCGTGCGAGGCGGTGCGGCGCGGCGAGGTCGGCCTGGCCATCGCCGGAGGCGTCAGCCTCGGCCTGGCTCCGGAGAGCACCCTGCGGGCGGAACGGCTCGGCGCGCTCTCCCCCGACGGCCGCAGCCACACCTTCGACGCCCGCGCCAACGGATACGTCCGGGGCGAGGGAGGCGCCGCCCTGATCCTGAAGCCGCTGGCCGCCGCGCTCGCCGACGGCGACACCGTGCACGGCTGCATCCTCGGCGGGGCCGTGAACAACGACGGGGCCGGCGCCACGCTGACCGCGCCGAACAGCGTCGCGCACGCGGCCGTCCTCACCGCCGCGTACGAGCGGAGCGGCGTCGACCCGGCGGAGGTGGCCTACGTCGAACTCCACGGCACCGGCACCAAGGTGGGCGACCCGGTCGAGGCCGCGGGGCTCGGTGCGGTGTTCGGTCCCGAACGGCCCGTACGGGTCGGCTCGGTGAAGACGAACATCGGCCACCTCGAAGGTGCGGCGGGCATCGCGGGGCTGCTCAAGGTCGTCCTCTCCCTGCGCCACCGCGGGCTCCCGGCGAGCCTGAACTACGACACGCCGAACCCTGACATCCCGCTCGCGGAGCTGGGCGTCGAGGTCCAGCGCGCCTTCGAGGCCCTGCCCTCGCGGGGCCGTCTCGTCGCGGGCGTCTCGTCGTTCGGCGTGGGCGGCACCAACTGCCACCTGGTCGTCACGACGGCCCCGGAGGGGGCCGGCGCGGGAGCGAAGGACAGTGCGGGGGCGGGGGACGGTGCGGGGACGGGGGCCGGTGCGGGAACGGGGGCCGGTGCGGAGTCGGAGGCCGGCGCCGGGACGGAGGCCGACGTTGCGGCGGAGGCTGGCGCCGGGACCGAGGCCGGTATCGAGTCGTCGGCCGGTGTCGAGTCGTCGGCCGCCGCGGTGGCATGGCCCGTGTCGGCCCGGTCTGCGGCGGCGCTGCGCGGGCAGGCGGCCCGGCTGCACGCCTTCGTGACCGCACGCCCCGAACTCGACCTCGCCGACATCGGCTTCTCCCTCGCCACGGCCCGGACCTCGTTCCGCCATCGCGCGGTCCTGTCCGGCACCACGCGCGAGGACATGCTCGGCAGCCTGAGCGCGCTGAGCGAGGGCCGGCAGGCCGCCCACCTGGTGCGCGGCGAGAGCCGCGCCACCACGGGCGGCACCCTCTTCGTCTTCCCCGGCCAGGGCAGCCAGTGGCCCGCCATGGCCCGGGACCTCATCGCCCGGTCCCCCGTCTTCGCCGAGGCCGTGGAGCGCTGCGCCCGGGCCCTCGACCCGTACGTCGACTGGTCGTTGACCGACGTCCTCCGGCAGGTGCCGGGCAGCGCGTCCCTGGACCGGGTCGACGTCGTCCAGCCGGCGCTCTTCGCCGTGATGGTCTCGCTGGCGGAGCTGTGGGGCTCCGTCGGCGTCCACCCCGACGCCGTCGTCGGCCACTCCCAGGGCGAGATCGCCGCCGCGTACGTCGCGGGCGCCCTGTCGCTGGACGACGCGGCGGCCGTGGTGGCCCTGCGCAGCCGGGCCATCATCGCGATCGGCGGAGCCGGCGCGATGGCGTCGGTGCCCCGGCCCGTCGCCGAGGTCCGCACGCGACTCGCCGAGCACGCCGCGGCGGTGAGCGTCGCCGCGGTGAACGGACCGTCGTCGACCGTGGTCTCCGGTCCCGCCGCGGACCTGGAGCGCCTGGTCGCCGAGTACGGAGCAGCGGGCGTCGACGCGCGCATGATCTCCGTCGACTACGCGTCCCACTCCGCGTACGTCGAGGAGATCCGGGACGAGGTGCTCGCGGTGCTCTCCGACATCCGTCCCCGCAGCTCCGACCTGCCGTTCTACTCCACGGTGACCGGTGGTCTCGTCGACACCGCAGGGCTGACCGGCGAGTACTGGTACCGCAATCTCCGGCAGACGGTGGAGTTCGAGCAGGCGATCCGGTCGGCGTCCGCCGATGGTCACCGGACGTTCGTGGAGTGCAGCGCCCACCCGGTGGTCGGGGTGGGCATCGGCCAGATCCTCGACGAGGTCGACGCGGACCGCTCCCCCGCCGACCGGTCGTTCGTCACGGGCACCTTGCGCCGCGACCACGGCGACCTGGCGTCGTTCTTCGACGCCCTCGGGCGCCTGCATGTCAACGGGGCACCGGACACGGACATCGTGGACTGGCACGCCGTCCACGCGGACCGGAACGTCCGTCGCGTCTCCCTGCCAACGTACGCCTTCCAGCGCAGCAGGCACTGGCTCGACGTCCCGGAGACGTCCGAGCTCACCGGAGAGGGTGATGGGTACGAGTACGCAGACGAATACGGGCACGACCTCGGCGTCGGCGTCGGCATCCACGTCGACGGGAGCGCGGAAGCCACCGGGAGGCCCGAGGCCGGGCTTTCCGCCGACGACTTCCTCGCCGTCGTCCGCGAAGCCGCCGCGGTCGTCCTGGGCCACTCCGCCCCCGCATCGGTACCCGTGGACCTGTCGTTCAAGGAGCTGGGCTTCGACTCGGCGGGAGCCCTGGAGTTCCGGGTCGCCCTGGGCGAGGCGACCGGCCTGCGACTGCCCGCGACACTGACCTTCGACCACCCCACCCCCACCGCCGTGGCCCGCCACCTCGTGGCACTCGCCGGCGGCACAGCGGGGAACACCGCACAGGAACACGCCCGGCCGGCCGCCTCGGACGACGAACCCATCGCGATCGTGGCGATGAGCGGCCGCTGGCCCGGAGGCGCCGACGACCCCGATCAGCTGTGGCAACTCGCGCTCGACGGGGTGGACGCCATCACGCCCTTCCCCTCCAACCGAGGCTGGGACACCGAGGGCCTCTACGACCCCGAGCCCGGAAAGCCGGGCAAGACCTACACGCGCCAGGGCGGATTCCTCCACGACGCCGACAGGTTCGACGGCGCGTTCTTCGGCCTGAGCCCGCGTGAGGCGACCGCGATGGACCCGCAGCAGCGGCTGCTCCTGGAGTCCGCCTGGGAGGTGGTGGAACGGGCGGGCATCGACCCGGCCTCCCTGCGGGGCAGCAACACGGGTGTGTTCGTGGGCCTGATGCCACAGGAGTACGGCCCCCGGCTCCAGGACACCCCGGAGGAGCATCAGGGGCACGCGCTCACCGGGGGGACGTCGAGCGTGGCCTCCGGCCGGCTGTCCTACGTGCTGGGGCTTGAGGGCCCGGCGATCACCGTGGACACGGCGTGCTCGTCGTCGCTCGTCTCCCTGCACCTGTCGGTGCAGTCGCTGCGCCGGGGCGAGTGCGAACTGGCGGTCGCGGGCGGTGCGACGGTGATGTCGACACCGGGGATGTTCACCGAGTTCGGCCGCCAGCGCGGCCTCGCCCCGGACGGCCGCTGCAAGTCCTTCTCGGACACGGCCGACGGCACCGCGTGGGCGGAGGGCGTCGGGCTGCTGCTCCTGGAGCGGCTCTCGGACGCGCAGCGCAACGGACGTCAGGTCCTGGCCGTCATCCGGGGCAGCGCAGTCAACCAGGACGGCGCGAGCAACGGCCTCACCGCACCCAACGGACCCGCCCAGGAACGCGTCATCCGAGCCGCGCTCAACGACGCCGGCCTCACCGCACGCGACGTGGACGTCGTCGAAGCACACGGCACCGGCACAACACTCGGCGACCCGATCGAAGCCCAAGCCCTCCTCGCCACCTACGGCCAGGACCGCCCCGAGGACCAACCCCTCTACCTCGGCTCCCTCAAGTCCAACATCGGCCACACCCAGGCCGCCGCAGGCGTCAGCGGCGTGATCAAGATGGTGCAGGCGATACGGAACGGCACGGTTCCCGGCACCCTCCACATGACCGAGCTGTCGCGCCACGTGGACTGGTCCGCAGGAACGGTCGCGGTCCCGAAGGACGCCGTTGCGTGGCCGGAGACGGGGAGGCCGCGCCGGGCGGGTGTGTCGTCCTTCGGCATCAGCGGGACGAACGCCCACGTGATCGTGGAGCAGGCACCCGAGGTGGACCTGCCGATGCCGATGGCTTCCGGTGTAGTGGTGCCGTGGGTGCTGTCGGGGCGTACGGACGAGGCGGTACGGGAGCAGGCCGCCCGGCTGACGGAATGGGTCGGGAAGTCTCCCGAACTCGACCTGACAGGTGCCGGGTTGGCACTCGCCACCGCACGCAGCCGCTTCGAAAAGGGCGCTGTCGTCGTGGGCGCCGACCGCGACGAACTCCTCTCGGCCCTCGCCGAGATCACCGACGGCCGCACGCCGCTCGTTGGCCCCGCCGGACGCGGAGTGGCGATGCTGTTCGCCGGCCAAGGCGGACAGCGAGCAGGCATGGGCCGGGAGTTGTACGCAACCTATCCAGTGTTCGCCACAGCCGTCGACGACGTCCTGACCGCCGTCGACAAGGAACTCACCGGGTTCGTCGACCACCCGGTCCGCGACGTCCTCCTCGGAGACACCGACCCCGACCTCCTCAACCAGACCGTCTACACCCAGACAACCCTCTTCGCCATCGAGATCGGCCTCTACCGACTCCTCGAATCCTGGGGCGCACGACCGGACTGGCTCGTCGGCCACTCCATCGGCGAAATCGCAGCCGCCCACATAGCCGGAGTGTTCTCCCTGGAGGACGCGGCCCGCCTGGTCGCCGCCCGAGGCCGGCTCATGCAGGCACTGCCGGAGGGAGGTGTCATGGCAGCCGTCGAAGCCACCGAAGCCGACGTACTCCCGCTCCTCGACGATGCCGTGGGACTGGCAGCGGTCAACGGACCCACCTCCGTCGTCATCTCCGGCACACACACCGCCGCCGAACGCGTCACCGCACACTTCGAGAACACCGGCCACCGGGTGAAACGGCTCAAGGTCAGCCACGCCTTCCACTCACCCCTGATGGAACCGATGCTCGACGACTTCGCCGCGATCGTGGAAGGCCTGACCTACCAGGAACCGTCGATACCCATCGTGTCGACCGTCACCGGGATCCCCGTCGAACCCGACACCCTCACCGACCCCGCCTACTGGGTCCGACATGTCCGCAACACCGTCCGCTACCACGACGCCATCACCCACCTCGCCCACGAACACGTAGGCGGATACGTCGAGATCGGCCCCAGCGGCGTACTCGTCGCCCAGACCCAACAAATCCTGGACGCCACCGGCCACGAAGGACACCTCGTCCTCCCCACCCTCAGGGCCGGACAGCCGGAAGCCCACACCACCCTCACCGCCCTCAGCCAACTCCACCTCGCCGGCACCGGCACCACCCCCGACTGGCAAACCGTCTTCGCCAACCGCACCCCCCAAACCGACCTCCCCACCTACCCCTTCCAACGCCAGCGCTACTGGCTCAACGCCCCCACCCCCGCCGCAGACGCCGCCGCTCTCGGCCTCACCCCGCTCGGGCACACGCTCCTGCACGGTGGTGTGGAGTTCGCCGAGGGCGAGGGAGCGATCCTTACCGGCCGGTTCTCTTTGGACTCCCACCCCTGGCTGGTGGACCACACCGTGCTCGGCCGGGTCCTGCTGCCCGGGACGGCCTTCGTCGAACTCGCCTTGCGTGCAGCCGATTTCATTGGCTGCGATCGCGTCGAGGACCTGACTCTGTCCGCGCCGCTGATCGTGCCCACCGACGGTGACGTCCAGGTCCAGGTGTCCGTCGGCCCGGCCGACGAGCGGGGCGGGCGGTCGCTGACGGTGCACGCGCGGTACGACGGCGGGGAGTGGACCCGCCATGCCGAGGGGTTGCTCGGGGCCGACGCGGTGCCGCCGGCCGGAGCCCAAGGGGCCTGGCCGCCTCCGGAAGCGGTTCCTGTGGATGTCGACGCCCTCTACGACACCTTGCGGAACAGCGGGTACGCCTACGGTCCCGCGTTCCGCGGCCTGCGGGCCGCCTGGCGGGTCGGCGACGAGCTGCTCGCCGAGGTCGCGCTGCCCGAGGGTTCCCCGGACGGGTTCGGGCTGCACCCGGCTCTCCTCGACTCGGCCCTGCACCCGGTCGTGGGTCTCGCCCTCGGCGAGGAGGAGCCGACCGTACGGCTGCCGTTCGCGTGGACCGGGGCGACGCTTCACGCCACGGGCGCTGCCGAGCTGCGGGTGCGCATCACTCCGGACGGCGACGGCACCGGGGGCGTGACGATCAGCGCGGTCGATCCGGCGGGCGCGCCGGTCGCCTCCGTACGCTCGCTGCGTCTGCTCCCCGTCCCCCTGCACCGCATCGAGGCTGCCGACCGGGCGCTGCCGTACCGCCTGGAGTGGGTGCCAGGCACCACGGCGGATTCGGAGACGGCCACACCCACGGCCACGGCCACAGCCCCGGCCCCGGCCCCGGCCACCGAGCAGGCCGCGACGCCGACCGGTTCGTGGGTCCTGATCGGCGAGGGTGTCGGCGCGGGCCTGCCAAAGGTTCCCGTCCACCGCGGCCTGGGCGCGCTCGGCGACGACGTACCCGACGTCGTCCTGTTCGATGCCCGTGGCGGGCAGAACGGGTCCGGGGCGGACGAGGACCACGTGGTCGCGGACGTGCACGCCGCCCTGGCAAGGACGAGCGGCTTCCTGCGGTCCTGGCTGGAGGACGAGCGCTTCTCCGCGTCGACGCTCGTCGTCGTCACGGGCGGTGCCGTCGCCGTCGGCGAGGGGGACGTGCCGAACCTCTCCACGGCGCCGCTGTGGGGCCTGGTGCGGTCCGTACAGGCCGAGCACCCGGGCCGGATCGTGCTGCTCGACGTGGACGAGCACGCCGCGACGCCCGCGGCCGTCGCGGCCGTCGCGGCCGGAGGCGAGCCCCAACTGGCCGTCAGGGAAGGCTCGGTGCTCGTGCCCCGGCTCGCCCGTCTGAAGCCGCGCGAGGTGGAGCAGGACGCCGGGCTCTCGCCGACGGGCACGGTCCTGATCACCGGCGGCACCGGAACGCTCGGTGCGCTCGTCGCCCGCCGACTCGTCACGCGGCACGGTGCCCGGCACCTCCTGCTGACCGGCCGGCGCGGCCCCGCGGCGCCCGGCGCCACGGAGCTCGCGGAGGAGCTGGCCGGGCTCGGAGCGCACGTCCGGATCGCGGCGTGCGACGTCGCGGACCCCGACGAGCTCGCCGCACTGCTGGCGGGCGTTCCCGAGGAGCATCCGTTGACGGCGGTCGTCCATGCCGCCGGCGTCCTGGCCGACGGCGCCTTCACGTCGCTCTCCGACGAGTCCTACGCGACCGTGCTGCGCCCCAAGGCCGACGCCGCCTGGAACCTGCACCGGCTCACCGCCGACGCCGATCTCGCCGCGTTCGTCCTCTTCTCCTCGGCCGTGGGCGTGCTGGGCAATGCCGGCCAGGCCAATTACGGCTCCGCCAACGCCTTCCTCGACGCCCTCGCACAGCACCGCGCCGCACACGGCCTGCCCGCGACGGCGGCCGCGTGGGGGCTGTGGGCGGAGGAGGGCGGGATGACCGACGCCATGACGCAGGCCGATGTGGTCCGCATGGGCCGCCGCGGACTCGCCGCCATGTCCACGGCGCGGGGACTCGACCTGTTCGACACCGCCCTGACGGAACGGGACCCGGTCCTGGTGACGGCGGTCGTCGACACGGCGGCGTGGGACCCCGACACCGGTTCTCCGGTGGTACGGAGTCTGGTCCGCGGGCGGCGGCGCCCGGAGGCGGCCACCGGCACGGCGCCCGTCCGCTCGCTGGAGCAGGACCTGGTGGGCCGGTCGGCCGAGGAGCAGCACGCCGTGCTCCTCGACCTGGTCCGGCGTACCGCCGCGGGCGTGCTCGGGCACGGCAGTCCGGACGCAGTACCCCCCCGGACCGGCTTCCTCGAAGGCGGGTTCGACTCCCTCGGCGCGGTCGAGCTGCGCACCCGGCTGAACCTGGCCACGGGCCTGCGACTGCCGACGACTCTGATCTTCGACTATCCGACTCCGGACGCCGTCGCCGACTACCTCCGCACCCGGCTCGTGGGCGAGACCACGGTCTCCGTCATGGCCGAGCTGGAGCGCTTCGAAGCCGTCGTGGCGACGCTCGCCTCGGCATCGGAGGGCGGCGCCGAGCGCGCCGCCGTCGCCGGCCGCCTCGGCGAGCTGCTCCGGCGCCTCGACTCCGAGGCGGAGGCGGAGATCTCGGCGGCGACCAACGACGAACTCTTCGCACTCATCGACGAGGAGCTCCAGCTCCCCTGACCGCGCGATCCCTGGACCGCGTATCCGCATGACCGCGCGATCACCCGATCGCTTGATCGCTGGACCGCGTGATCGCGCTCAGCGGTCAGGAACTCCAGCCCCCGATCTGCCGGACCCGGCGCCCCACTTGGCAAGGAGATTGATTTCCGTGGCGGACGACCAGAAGCTGCGTGACTACCTGAACCGGGTCACCGTCCAGCTCAAGCAGGCCCGTGCTCGCCTGCACGAACTGGACGAGCCCATCGCCATCGTCGGCATGGCCTGCCGGTACCCGGGTGACGTGCAGTCGCCGGACGACCTCTGGCGGCTGGTGGACGAGGGTCGCGACGCGGTGACCGGCTTTCCCGCCAACCGCGGCTGGGACCTCGACGCCCTGTACGACCCCGACCCCGCCACCACGGGCACGTCGTACGTGCGCGAGAGCGGGTTCGTGCACGACGCCGACGAGTTCGACGCGGAGTTCTTCGGCATCTCCCCGCGCGAGGCGCAGGCGATGGACCCGCAGCAGCGGCTCCTCCTCGAATCCGCCTGGGAGGTGCTGGAGAACGCCGGCATCCGGCCCGGTCCGCTGCGCGGCAGCGCCACGGGCGTGTTCGTCGGCATCATGGCCCAGGAGTACGGCCCCAGCCTGCTGAACCCGTCGCTCGACGCCGTCGACGGCTATCTGGTGACGGGCAATCAGCTCAGTGTGGCCTCCGGACGCATCTCGTACACGTTCGGCTTCGAGGGTCCTGCGATGACCGTCGACACCGCGTGCTCGTCGTCGCTGGTCTGTGTGCATCTCGCCGCACAAGCCCTGCGCAACAGGGAGTGCGACCTGGCGCTGGCGGGTGGCGTCGCGGTGCTCTCGACGCCCGGCTTCTTCATCGACTTCAGCCGGCAGCGCGGGCTCGCCGCGGACGGGCGCTGCAAGGCGTTCGCCGCGTCCGCGGACGGCACGAGCTGGAGCGAGGGCGTGGGCATGCTCGCCCTGATGCGTCTCTCCGACGCCGAACGCCGGGGCCACCGGGTGCTCGCCGTGATCCGGGGCAGCGCGGTGAACCAGGACGGCGCGAGCAGCCAGCTCAGCGCGCCCAACGGTCCTTCCCAGCAGCGGGTCATCCGACATGCCCTGGCCGACGCCCGGCTGACCCCGGCCGATGTGGACGCCGTCGAGGCCCACGGTACGGGCACGCCGCTGGGCGATCCGATCGAGGCGCACGCCCTGCTCTCGACGTACGGGCAGGACCGTCCCGCGGACCAGCCGCCGCTCTACCTCGGTTCGCTGAAGTCGAACATCGGTCACACGCAGGCCGCCGCGGGGGTCGGCGGCATCATCAAGTCGGTCATGGCCATGCGCCACGGCGTCCTGCCGCGCACCCTCCACGTCGACGCGCCCACACCGCACGTGGACTGGGCCGAGGGGGCGGTGGACCTACTCACCGAGGCACGGCCGTGGCCCGAGACGGACCGGCCCCGGCGGGCCGCCGTCTCGTCGTTCGGGATCAGCGGCACCAACGCCCACATCATCCTGGAACAGGCACCGCCCGCAGCGGCCGATGACCAGGAGACGGAGCCCGGTGACAGCCCCGTGGCGGCGGGCGTCGCCGACGACACGGACGTGACCGCCCCTTCCTCCCTGTGGGTCCTCTCGGGAGGCACCGAGCAGGCGGTTCGGGACCAGGCGGCACGGCTCCTCGCGCACGTGACCGGTGCCCTCGCCGCCGACCCCGCGCTCCGTCCCGCGGACATCGGTTTCTCCCTGGCCGACACGCGGACCCACTTCGACCGGCGGGCCGCTGTGGCGGGCGGTCACGAGGAGCTCCTCAGCGGCCTCGCGGCCCTCGCGGAGGGGCGGCGTGACGTGGGCCGGGTGCCCGCGTCCGACCCGCGCCCGGTGTTCGTCTTTCCCGGCCAGGGCTCGCAGTGGGTGGGCATGGCGACCGAACTCGCCGCGACGTCCTCCGTGTTCGCCGAGTCTCTCGACGCGTGCGAGCGGGCCTTGGCTCCGTTCGTGGACTGGTCCCTGACCGACGCGCTGTCCGACCCGGAGCTGCTGGAGCGCGTCGACGTGGTGCAGCCGGTGCTGTTCGCGGTGATGGTGTCGTTGGCGCGGCTGTGGGAGTTCCACGGGGTGGTCCCGGCCGCGGTGGTGGGGCATTCACAGGGCGAGATCGCCGCCGCCGTGGTGGCGGGAGCACTCTCCCTGGACGACGGCGCCCGCGTCGTGACCCTGCGCAGCAAGGCCATCGGCGAACTGCTCAGCGGACACGGCGCCATGATGTCCATCGCCGCCTCCGCGTCCCGAGCCGCAGAACTCATTGCGCAAACAGGCGAAGCCGCCGGAACGACGGAGGGACGCGATCCGACGGAGCGCGTCGGCGTCGCCGTCGTCAACGGCCCCGCCTCCGTCGTCCTCGCCGGCGAACCCCACGCACTGACCCTGATCGCCGCCACCTGCGCAGACCAGGGCATCCGCCACCGCCTCCTGCCCGTCGACTACGCCTCCCACAGCCCCCAGGTCGCCACCATCGAGGAACGACTCCTCACCGACCTCAAGACCATCACCCCCCGCCCCTCCACCACCCCCTTCTACTCCACCGTCACCGGCACCCTCCTCGACACCACGGAGCTGGACGCCGCGTACTGGTACCGCAACCTCCGGCAGACCGTCCTCTTCCACGACACCACCCGCACCATCGCCGACAGCGGATCCCGCGTCTTCATCGAGATCAGCCCCCACCCCGTCCTCACCTCCGGCATCCAGGACACGCTCGCCGAACACGCCCCCGATGCGGCGGCCTTCGGCACGCTGCGCCGCCACAACGGCGGCCTCGGACGGTTCCTGGCCGCTGTCGGCGAGTCGTACACCCACGGTCTGACCCCGGACTGGTCGACGGTCTTCGGCGACCGGCCCCGCCGCGTGGACCTGCCCACGTACGCCTTCCAGCGTCGCCGCCACTGGCTGGATCCGGTCGCCTCGGCCGACCCCACGCAGCTGGGGCTCGCCGTCACCGGCCATCCCCTGCTCGGTGCGGTCGTGCACGCGGCCGACAGCGACACCGTCCTTTTCACCGGCCGCGTCTCGCTGACGGCCGATTCCTGGCTGGACGACCATCAGGTCTTCGGCACGGTCCTCGTTCCGGGCGCCGCCCTGGTCGAGCTCGCCGTCCACGCCGGTGACCACGTCGGGGCGTCGGTCCTCGACGAACTGGTCATCGAGGCACCCCTCGTCCTCACGCCGGACCGGCCTCGCCGGCTCCAGGTGTCCGTCGGCGCCGAGAGTGACGGCACCCGCACGATCGCCGTGCACAGCCAGGCCGATCAGGACCCCGCCGAGTGGACCCTCCACGCCACGGGAACGCTGGGGATGGGCACGAGTACGAGTACGAGTACGGGTACGGGCACGGGCACGGGCACGGGTACGAGTACCGGTACGGGTACGGGTACGGGCGCGGCTACCGGCGCGGGCTCGCACGAGCCGTTCGTCTGGCCGCCGGAGCGGGCGAGCGAGCTGGACCCCGCCGCGATGTACGACACCCTCGCCGACCTCGGCCTGACCTACGGCCCCCTGTTCCAGGGAGTCCGCGCCGCGTGGCGTGCCGGCGACGCGCTCTACGCGGAGGTCGTCCTGGGCGAGGAGGCGACCACCGGCTTCGGCATTCATCCCGCGCTGGTCGACGCGGCCCTGCACACCTACGCCCACGAGGCCTTCTCGGACGGCGCGGTCCGGCTGCCCTTCGCCTGGAGCGGTGTCCGGCTCCACGCGACCGGAGCCACCACCCTCCGCGTACGCCTCACCCCCACCGGCGACAACACCGTCAACCTCCACGCCACCGACCCCACCGGCCAACCCGTCCTCACCATCGACGCCCTCACCACCCGCCCCATCGCCCCCGACCAACTCGCCACCGCCGCCCGCGCCCCCGGCCAGGAGACGCTGTACGAGGAGTCGTGGACCGCCACGACCCTGACCGCGGCCGAGACGGCCACGCTCTTCGCGGCGGACGACGTCCTGAACGGCGCCGAACCGGGCGACGGCGTCGTCGTCCTGGACGTGCCGGCCACGCCGGGCGAACCGCTTTCCGCCACCCGCACGGCCGTCCACCGGGTCCTCGACGTCCTGCGACGCTGGCTGACCGAAGAGCTCTGCGCCGAGTCGACCCTGGCCGTGGTCACCCACGGACACCTCGACGCCGATCCGGCCGCCTCCGCCGTCTGGGGCCTCGTGCGGTCCGCGCAGTCGGAGCACCCCGGCCGGATCGTGCTCGTCGACGCCGTGTCCGAGGCCGGGCCGCCGACGAACCTCACCACGCTGGTGCCGGCGGCTCTCGCGCTCGGCGAACCGCAGCTCGCGCTCCGGTCCGACGAGGTCCTGGTGCCACGTCTCGCACGCTTCGCGCCCCCCGGCGATCCCACGCCTGCGCCGGCCTCCGAGCCCACATCCGATCCCACGCGCTGGCGGGCGGACGGCACGGTCCTCGTCACGGGCGGCACCGGGACGCTCGCCACCCTCGCGGCGCGGCATCTGGTGACCGTGCACGGGGTCCGTCACCTGCTGCTGACGAGCCGGCGCGGCATCGCCGCGGCGGGCGCCCCCGAACTGGTGGCGGAGCTGGAGGAGCTGGGCGCGAGCGTGACGGTGGCGGCCTGCGACGTCGGCGACCGCGACGCCGTCGCCGCGCTCCTCGCGAGCATCCCCACCGAGCACCCGCTCACCGCCGTCGTCCACACGGCGGGTGTCCTGGACGACGGCCTGGTGACGTCCCTGACCGAGGCCATGACCGAAGCGGTCCTGCGTCCGAAGGCCGACGCCGCCTGGCACCTGCACGAGCTCACCCGGGACCTCGACCTGTCGGCCTTCGTCCTCTACTCGTCGCTGTCGGGCCTGATCGGAGGACCCGGGCAGGCCAACTACGCCGCGGCCAACTCCTTCCTGGACGCCCTGGCACGGCACCGTACCGAGCTGGGCCTGCCCGCGGTCTCCCTCGCCTGGGGCCTGTGGGCCGACGCCAGCGCCATGACCGGTCAGCTCTCCGACCTCGACCACCGGCGCCTCACCCGCACGGGCCTCGCCCCGATCGACGGCAAGGCGGGCATGGCGGCCTTCGACGCCGCGCTGGCCCTCGGGCGGCCGGTCGTCGCGATCACCCCCCTCGACCGGGAGGCGCTGCGCGCCGCCGACCCCGTGCCGGCCCTGTTCCGCGGCCTCGTCCGCAGTACGCGCCGACGGGCCACCGGTGGCGCCTCCGACGCGGGCCCGCTCGCCGACCGGCTGCTCCGACGGCCGCCGGCCGAGCAGCGGGAAGCCCTCCTCACCGTCGTACGCGAGCAGGTCGCCCACGTCCTCGGGCACACCGACGCGGCGGCCGTCCCGATCGGGCAGGCGTTCCGGGACCTCGGCTTCGACTCCCTCACCTCGGTCGAACTGCGCAACCGGCTGACCAAGGCCACCGGCACCCGGCTGCCCGCCACGCTCGTCTTCGACCACCCCACCCCCGAAGCGCTCGCCCTGTTCCTGGGGGCCAGGCTGGGGCTCGGCGAGACCAGGACGATCGAGGCCGCCCCGGCCACGGCGACCGACGAACCCCTCGCGATCGTCGGCATGGCCTGCCGCTTCCCCGGAGACGTACGCACCCCGGAAGAGCTGTGGCAGCTGCTCGAATCCGGTACGGAAGCCCTATCGGACCTGCCGGGCGACCGCGGCTGGGACCTCGGCAGACTGCGCGACGACCCCGCGAGCCCGGAGGCCGTCGCCATCTTCCGCGGCGGGTTCCTGCACGACGCCGCGGAGTTCGACCCGTCGTTCTTCGGGATCTCGCCCCGCGAGGCGACGGTCGTCGACCCGCAGCAGCGGCTGCTCCTGGAGACCGTGTGGGAGGCGATGGAGCGGGCGGGCATCGACCCGGCCTCGCTACGGGGCAGCAACACCGGTGTGTTCGCGGGCTCCATGCACCGTGACTACAGCGCCCGCTTCACCGGCAGCCCGGACGGCTACGACGAGGTGCTCGGCACGAGCAACGCGGGTGGTGTCGTCTCCGGCCGAATCTCCTACACCTTCGGATTCGAGGGTCCCGCGGTCACGCTGGACACGGCCTGCTCGTCGTCGCTCGTGGCCATGCACATGGCCGGTCAGTCGCTGCGCTCGGGCGAGTGCGACCTCGCCCTGGCCGGCGGTGTCACCGTCATGTCCACCCCCGAGACCCTTCAGGAGTTCAGCCGCCAGCGCGGCCTCTCCGCCGACGGCCGCTGCAAGGCGTTCGCGGCCGGAGCCGACGGCACCATCCTGTCCGAGGGTGTGGGGGTGCTGCTCCTGGAGCGGCTCTCCGACGCGCAGCGCAACGGCCATCGCGTACTCGCGGTGCTCCGGGGCAGCGCCGTCAACCAAGACGGCGCGAGCAACGGCCTCACCGCACCCAACGGACCCGCCCAGGAACGCGTCATCCGCCGAGCCCTCGCCAACGCCGGCCTGACGGCCGCAGACATCGACGTCGTCGAAGCACACGGCACCGGCACGACACTCGGCGACCCGATCGAAGCCCAAGCCCTCCTGGCGACGTACGGCCAGGACCGCCCCGAGGACCAGCCGGTACTGGTGGGCTCACTGAAGTCCAACATCGGCCACACCCAGGCCGCCGCAGGCGTGGGCGGCGTGATCAAAATGGTCGAGGCGCTGCGCCGTGGCGTCGTACCGAAGACCTTGCACGTGGACGAGCCCAGCCCCCACGTGGAATGGGACAGCGGAGCGGTCGAACTCCTCACGGAGAACCGCACCTGGCCCGACACGGGAAGGTTGCGCCGAGCGGGCGTCTCCTCCTTCGGCATCAGCGGGACGAACGCCCACGTGATCGTGGAGCAGGCACCGGAGGTGGACCTGCCGACGCCGGCGCCTTCCGGTGCGGTGGTGCCGTGGGTGCTGTCGGGACGGACGGACGAAGCGGTACGGGAGCAGGCCGCCCGGCTGACGGAATGGGTCGGGAAGTCACCCGAACTCGACCTGGCAGGTGCTGGGTTGACACTCGCCACCGCACGCAGCCGCTTCGAACGAGGTGCCGTCGCCGTCGGCGCCGACCGCGAGGAACTCCTCTCGGCCCTCGCCGAGATCACCGACGGCCACACGCCGCTCGTCGGCCCCGCCGGCAGCGGGGTGGCGATGCTGTTCGCCGGCCAAGGCGGACAACGCTTCGGAATGGGGCAGGAGTTGTACGCGACCTATCCGGTGTTCGCCACGGCCGTCGACGACGCCCTGACCGCCATCGACAAGGAACTCACCGGACACGTCGACCACCCGGTCCGCGACGTCCTCCTCGGAGACACCAACCCCGACCTGCTCAACCAGACCGTCTACACGCAGACAACCCTCTTCGCCATCGAGATCGGCCTCTACCGGCTCCTCGAATCCTGGGGCACACGACCGGACTGGCTCGTCGGCCACTCCATCGGCGAGATCGCCGCCGCCCACATAGCCGGAGTGTTCTCCCTGGAGGACGCGGCCCGCCTGGTCGCCGCCCGAGGCCGGCTCATGCAGGCACTGCCAGAGGGAGGTGTCATGGCGGCCATTGAAGCGGCAGAAGCGGACGTCATCCCTCTGCTCGACGACGCCGTCGGAATCGCCGCCGTCAACGGACCCACCTCCGTCGTCATCTCCGGCACACACACCGCCGCCGAACGCGTCACCACCCACTTCGAGAACACCGGCCACCGGGTCAAGCGACTGACCGTGAGCCACGCCTTCCACTCACCGCTCATGGAACCGATGCTCGACGACTTCGCCGGCATCGTGGAAGGACTCACCTTCCACGAGCCCTCGATACCGATCGTGTCGACCGTCACCGGGCTCCCCGTCGAATCGGACACCCTCACCGACCCCGGCTACTGGGTCCGACACGTCCGCAACACCGTCCGATTCCATGACGCCATCGCGCACCTCGCCGACCAACACATCGGCGGATACATCGAGATCGGCCCCAGCGGCGTACTCGTCGCCCAGACCCAACAAATCCTGGACGCCACCGGCCACGAAGGACCCCTCGTCCTCCCCACCCTCAGGGCCGGACAGCCGGAAGCCCACACCACCCTCACCGCCCTCGGCCAACTCCACCTCGCCGGCACCGGCACCACCCCCGACTGGCAGACCGTCTTCGCCAACCGGACCACCCTCACCGACCTCCCCACCTACCCCTTCCAACGCCAGCGCTACTGGCTCAACGCCCCGACCCCCGGGGATCGTTCAGGGTCCGGCACGGGTCATCCCCTCCTCGCCTCGGTCGTCGACGTCGCCGACAGCGGCAGCCTCGTCCTGTCGGGCCGCCTCTCCACAGCGACACACCCCTGGTTGACCGACCACCTCGTCCTCGGCTCCGTCGTCGTCCCCGGCTCAGCCTGGATCGAAGTCGCTCTGTACGCCGCCGGCCAGAGCGGAGCGACCACCCTCCAGGAACTGGTGATCGAGCGACCCCTCGTCATCAACGAGGACGAATCCGTACGCCTCCAGGTCCACATCGGCACCGACGACGCAGGCGTACGGTCGATCAGCATCCACTCACGCCCCGACGACGAAGACACCACCTGGACACGACACGCCACCGGCGTCCTCGGCACCGAACCCCCTCCCCCCGCCGACACGTTCACACAATGGCCGCCCGCCGGAGCCACCGCCCAGGACCCCGATCAGCTCTACACCGCGCTCGCGGAGTCCGGTCTCCTCTACGGCCCCGTGTTCCAGGGGGTGGAGGCGTTCTGGCGCAGGGGTGACGAGCTCTTCGCCGAGGTCGCGCTGCCTGAGGCTGCCGAGGCCGACGGCTTCGGTATCCATCCGGCGCTGCTCGATGCCGCGTTGCACCCGCGTGCCCACGACGTACTCGCCGACGGCGGCGTCCAGTTGCCCTTCGCGTGGAGCGGAGTCCGTCTGGACACAGCCGGGGCCACCCGCCTCCGGGTCCGGCTCGCTCCTGCGGGCGACGACGGGGTGTCCCTCCAGGCGGCCGACATCACGGGCGCGCCTGTGCTGACCGTCGAATCGGTGACGGCGCGTCCCGTCGCGGTGGAGCAACTCTCCGCGCCCGGCGGGCAGTCCGAGGGGGCGTTGCTGGAGCTCACCTGGTCGGCCCTATCTGTTCCGACCACCGCCGCCTCGGTCGTCGTGACCCCGCTGGCGGACGCCCTGGTCTCGACCGAGCCGCTCGACGGCGTGGTCGTCCTGGACGCGGGGGACGTTTCGCACACAGGGGACGACGAGGAAGCGTCCGGATCCGGCGCTCCCGCGGACGTGCCGACCGTAGTGCGTGCCGCCACCGCTCAGGTCCTCGATCTGTTGCGGCGCTGGCTCGCCGCGCCGCACCTGGAGGGGACCCGGCTCGTCGTACGTACCACCGGTGCTGTGGCCGTGGAGCCGGCGGAGTCACCGGACTTGGTCACCGCCACGGTGTGGGGGCTGGTGCGTTCGGCGCAGTCCGAGCATCCCGGACGCATCGTCCTCCTCGATGGAGAGAAGGGCACTGAGACGGACCTCGCGTCGGTCCTGTCCTCCGATGAGCACCAGGTGGCCGTGCGCGGCGGGCGCCTGCTTCGGCCTCGTCTCGTCCCTCTGCCGGTGCCGGTGCCGGATGGTGCTGCCCCCTGGACCACGGAGGGCACCGTCCTGATCACCGGAGGCACCGGCTCACTCGGCGCCGCCACAGCCCGACACCTCGTCCACCATCACGGCATCCGCCACCTCCTCCTCACTAGCAGGCGCGGACCCCACGCCGAAGGAGCCACCGAACTCCACACCGAACTCACCCGAGCAGGCGCCCACATCACCATCACCGCCTGCGACACCACCGACCCCTCTCAACTCGCCGACCTCCTCACCACCATCCCCACCCACACCCCCCTCACCGCCATCATCCACACCGCAGGCACCCTCGACGACAGCGTCATCACCACCATGACCCCCACCCAACTCCACGACGTCCTCCGCCCCAAAGTCGACGCCGCCTGGAACCTCCACCACCAAACCCAACACCTCAACCTCACCGCCTTCGTCCTCTACTCCTCCGTCGCAGGAGTCCTCGGCACCCCCGGCCAAGCCAACTACGCCGCCGCCAACTCCTTCCTCGACGCCCTCGCCCAACACCGCACCACCCACCACCAACCCGCCACCTCCATCGCCTGGGGACTCTGGGCCGATACAAGCGGCATGACCCGACACCTCTCCGACACGGACCGGTCCCGGCTCACGCGGAACGGGCTGGGCCCGATCAGTACCGCCGTGGGTACGGCGCTGCTCGACGCCGCGCGTGCGACGGGCCGGCCCGCCGTCGCCGCGTCGGCGGTACTCGGGGTCGCGCGCGGTGAGGTGCCCGTCGTCCTGCGGGATCTCGTCCGCACGGCACGGCGCCGCGAGACAGCGGTGCCCGATGCCGGGGGTTCGTTCGCCGAGCGGTTGCGGCCGCTCACGGGGGCCCAGCGGACCGCGTTCCTGATCGGCCACGTACGCGACCAGGTCGCCCAGGTGCTCGGGCACGACGATCCGGCCGCGATCGGCCAGGACCAGCCCTTCCAGGACCTCGGGTTCGACTCGCTGACCGCCGTCGAGCTGCGCAACCGCCTCTCCGAGGTCGCCGGTGAACGGCTCCCCGCGACGGTCGTGTTCGACCACCCCACGCCCCACGCCCTCGCCACGTTCCTGCTCGACCGTCTCGTCCCGCACCCGCACGTGGCGGCACGGGCCAAGGTCGACGAACTCGACGTCTTCCTGGCCGAACTCGCCCTTGCCGACGAGGACAGGTCGCAGATCACCACACACCTGGAACGCCTGATCGACCGCTGGCGCGACCGTGCGCCGGACACGCCCGGAGACCCGGAGGCCGATCTGGACTCCGCCTCCGACGAGGAACTGTTCCGCCTGGTCGACACCAGCCGAAAGGAATGACGGGATGTCCAACGAGGCCAAGCTCCGCGAATATCTGAAGAAGGCCATCGCCGACACCCGCGAGGCACAAGGACGACTGCGGGACCTGGAGGACGCCGCCAGCGAGCCCATCGCCATCGTCGGCATGGCCTGCCGTTACCCCGGCGACATCCGCTCGCCGGAGGACCTGTGGCGGGCGGTGTCCGAAGGAGTCGACTGCATCGGCGAGTTCCCCGGTGACCGGGGGTGGAACGCCGACCGCCTGTACGACCCCGATCCGGACGCCGGCGGCACCACGTACACCCGGCACGGCGGTTTCCTCCACGACGCCGGGGAGTTCGACGCGGGCTTCTTCGGGATCTCGCCCCGGGAGGCGACCGCCATCGACCCCCAGCACCGTCTGCTCCTGGAGACGGCGTGGGAGGCGGTCGAGGACGCGGGCATCGCTCCCCGGACGCTGCGCGGTAGCGGTACGGGAGTCTTCGCCGGCGCCATGTACCAGGACTACGCCCCTCGCCCGGCCGAGACCCCGCCCGCCCTCGAAGGGCTGATCGCGGGCGGCACCGCGGGCAGCATCGCCTCGGGGCGGGTGGCATACACCCTGGGTCTCGAAGGGCCCGCGGTCACCATCGACACCGCGTGCTCGTCGTCCCTGGTGGCGCTGCACCTGGCCGCCCAGGCCCTGCGTTCGGGCGAGTGCGACCGGGCGCTCGCCGGGGGCGTCACGGTGATGGCCACCCCGACCGTGTTCGTGGAGTTCAGCCGGCAGCGCGGGCTCGCCCCGGACGGACGGTGCAAGGCGTTCGCGGCCGGCGCCGACGGCACCGGCTGGGCGGAGGGCGTCGGCTTCCTGGTGCTCGAACGGCTCTCCGACGCGGTCCGTGACGGCCACCGGGTCCTCGCCCTCGTACGGGGCAGCGCCGTCAACCAGGACGGTGCGAGCAACGGCCTCACCGCGCCGAACGGGCCCTCCCAGGAGCGCGTCATCACCGCGGCGCTCGCCAACGCCCGGCTGACCACCGGCGACGTCGATGCCGTCGAGGCGCACGGCACCGGTACGACGCTCGGCGACCCGATCGAGGCCCACGCGCTGCTCGCGACCTACGGCCGGCACCGCCCGGCGGACCGGCCGTTGTGGCTGGGCTCCCTGAAGTCGAACATCGGCCACTCCCAGGCCGCGGCGGGCGTGGGCAGCGTGATCAAGATGGTGCAGGCGATGCGCCACGGCGTCCTGCCGAAGACCCTGCACGTGGACGAGCCGAGCCCCCACGTGGAATGGGACAGCGGAGCGGTCGAACTCCTCACGGAGAACCGCACCTGGCCCGAGACGGGCAGGCCGCGCCGAGCCGGTGTGTCGTCGTTCGGCATCAGCGGCACCAACGCCCACGTGATCGTCGAGCAGGCGCCTGAACCTGAGCCGGCCGGCGTCGGGCCCGACCGGACGGGTGCGGATACCGACGGGGCCGCCGCCGCGCCGGCCCCGGTGCCGTGGGTCCTGTCCGCCCACACCGACGACGCCCTGCGCGCCCAGGCCACCCGACTCGCCGCGCACCTGGCACGCCACCCCGAGCTGCGCCCCGCGGACGTGGGGTTCTCCCTCGCGACGACCCGCGCGCACCTCGACCGGCGCGCCGTGGTCGTCGGTCAGGACCGGGAGGCACTCGTGGCGGGCCTGTCCGCCATCGCGTCGGGCACCACGCCCGGCACGGCGGCGGTCGACGGCGCGCAGCCGGTGTTCGTCTTCCCGGGCCAGGGGGCCCAGTGGGTGGGCATGGCGGCACCGCTCCTCGACGCCTCCCCCGAGTTCGCGCGGGCGATACGGGAGTGCTCCGCCGCTCTCGCCCCGTACGTCGACTGGTCCGTCGAGGACGTCCTGCGGTCGGCCCCCGGCGCGCCGGGTCTGGAGCGGGTCGACGTGGTGCAGCCGGTGTCGTTCGCGGTGATGGTGTCGTTGGCGCGGTTGTGGGAGTTCCACGGCGTGGTGCCCGCCGCCGTGGTGGGGCATTCGCAGGGCGAGATCGCGGCCGCAGTCGTGGCGGGAGCCTTGTCCCTCGACGACGGCGCCCGCATCGTGACCCTGCGCAGCAAAGCCATCGGCGAGCTGCTCAGCGGACACGGCGCGATGATGTCCATCGCCGTCTCCGCGGAACGCGCCGCCGAACTCATCGCCGAACTCACCGCCGAAACCACTGAAACCTCCGCAACAGGCTCAACAGGCGCAACAGGCGGAGCAACCGGCGCCTCAGAGGGTGCTGACCTGGCAGGACGCGTCGGAGTCGCCGTCGTCAACGGCCCCGCCTCCGTCGTCCTCGCCGGCGAACCCCACGCCCTCACCCGGCTCGCCGCCACCTGCGAGCACCACGGAATCCGCCACCGTCTCCTCCCCGTCGACTACGCCTCCCACAGCCCCCAGGTCGCCACCATCGAAGACCGACTCCTCATCGACCTGGCACCGGTCACCCCCCGTCCCTCCACCGTCCCCTTCTACTCCACCGTCACCGGCACCCTCCTCGACACCACCGCACTCGACGCCGCGTACTGGTACCGCAACCTCCGCCAGACCGTCCTCTTCCACGACACCACCCGGACCATCGCCGACGCCGGATCCCGCGTCTTCATCGAGATCAGTTCCCACCCCGTTCTCGGCTCCGGCATCCAGGACACGCTCGCCGACCGGGGGGCGGTGGCGACGCTGGGCACGCTGCGCCGCGACCACGGTGGCCTCGACCAGTTCCTCACCGCTCTCGGCCAGGCCCACGCGCACGGCGTCTCCCCCGACTGGTCCACCGTCTTCGGCGACCGGCCCCGCCGCGTCGACCTGCCCACGTACGCCTTCCAGCGCGACCGTTACTGGTGGACGCCGACCCGGTCGGCCGACCCGGCCCACTTCGGTCTGACGCCCACCGACCATCCGTTGCTGGGGTCGGTCGTGCACACGGCCGACGGCGATTCCGTCCTCTTCACCGGAAGCCTCTCCCTCACCGCCCACCCCTGGCTGGCCGACCACGGCGTCCTGGGCTCGGTGATCCTCCCGGGGACGGCGCTCATCGAGATGGCCGTCCACGCCGGCGATCACGTCGGGGCATCCGTCCTGGACGAACTCGTCATCGAGGCGCCGCTGTTGCTCGGCGCGGACCAGCAGGTCCAGCTCCAGCTCGCCGTCGGCGCGGCCGACGCCGACGGCAGCCGGCCCGTGACCGTCCACAGCCGGCCCGATCGGCCGGACGCCTCATGGGTCCTCCACGCACGCGGTGTCCTCGGCACCGAAGGCGCCGAAGCCGCCGCCACCGGCGACTCCGCCGGTTCCCGCGACTCCGGCGATTCCACCGGTTCCGGCGACTCCGCCGCCGACACCGTATGGCCGCCGTCCGGCGCCGCGCCGCTCGACGTCTCCGACGCCTACGAGGTCCTCGCCGCGACCGGCCTGGACTACGGACCCTTCTTCCAGGGGCTGAAGGCGGCCTGGCGCTCCGGGGAGCATCTGTACGCCGAGGTCGGCCTGTCCGCCGACGACGCCACCGGCTTCGGGATTCACCCCGCGCTCCTGGACGCGTCCCTGCACGCCTTCGCCCACGACAACCTCACGTCCGGCACCGAGGTGTCCCTCGCTTTCGCCTGGAGCGGTGTCCGGCTCCACGCGACCGGAGCCACCACCCTCCGCGTACGCCTCACCGCCACCGGCGACAACACCGTCAGCCTCCACGCCACCGACCCCACCGGCCAACCCGTCCTCACCGTCGCCGCCCTCACCACCCGCCCCATCGCCCCCGACCAACTCGCCACCGCCGCCCGCGCGGCGCGCCCCGACGCCCTGTTCGACCTCGTCTGGGCGCCGCTCGACCCGGCCCGCGGCGAGCCCGCCGCCCTGACCGTCGCCGACACGGTGGCCCAGGACGGCCCCGTACCCGATTTCCTCCTCCTCGCCCCCGACGTCTCCGGTGCCGATGTCCTCGCCGCGACGCACTCGGCGGCACGGTCCGTACTGGCCCGGCTGCAGGCGTGGCTGGCCGACGAGCGGTTCGGCTCCGCCCGCATCGCCGTCCTGACCTCCGGCGCGGTCGCGGTGGACGACGGCGAGGACGTCGACCCGGCGGCGGCCGCCGTCTGGGGCCTGGTCCGCTCCGCCCAGGCCGAGCACCCCGACCGCATCGTCCTGGTCGACGGCGAGCCGGGAGCCGTACCCGACCTGTCCGCCGTGCTGGCGGCGGCCACGGCGGCCGGTGAGCCCCAGGTCGCCGTGCGCGGCGGCGCCGTCCGCGTACTCCGGCTGGCCAGGCCCGCCGGTGATCCGTCCACCCCGCCCGCCGACGACGCCTGGCGCTTGCGCGTCCTCGTCCCGGGCGACCTGACGAGCCTGGCGCCCGCGCCGGACCCGGCCCCCCGGGCCGAGCTCGCGCCCACCGAGGTGCGTGTCTCCGTCCGGGCGGCGGGGGTCACGTCCCGCGACATGACCGTCGCACTCGGCCGCCCCACCGACGACCGCTCTGCCGCCGGCCCGTCGACACCCGGTGACGACCTCGGCGACGACCTCGGCGACAAGCCCGACGGTCGGCTCGACGGTCGGCTCGCCGGCGAACTCACCGGTGAGGACCGGTTGGCCGGTGAGCTGGGTGGCGAACTCGCCGGTGTGGTCATGGCTGTCGGTTCCGAGGTCACCGAACTCGCCCCGGGAGACCGGGTCATGGGACTGGCCACCGGAGCCTTCGGCCCCTCGGTCGTCACCGACCACCGACTCCTCGCGCGCATTCCCACGGGCCTGACCTTCCCCCAGGCGGCCTCCGTCCCCATCGCGTTCCTCACCGCCCTTCACACCCTGCGCGACCTCGGCGGCCTCGCCGCCGACGAGAGCGTCCTGATCCACGCGGGTCCCGACGGCACCGCCCTGGCGGCCGTGCAGGTCGCCCGGCACCTCGGCGCACACGTCCACGCCACGGCCGGACCCGCCGGGCGCGCCGCCCTGCTCGACCTCGGCGTCGACCCCGAGCGCATCGCCGGCTCCGGGGCCCCGGAGTTCGAGGAGGCCGTCCTGCGCGCGACCGAAGGCCGCGGCGTCGACGTGGTCCTGAACTCCCACACCGGCGATTCCGTCGACGTCGACGCCTCTCTGCGGCTGTTGCCGCGCGGAGGACGCTTCCTCGAACTCGGCGAGAGCGAGCGTCGCGACCCCGGCGAGACCGCCACCCTGCATCCGGGCGTCGAGTACGCGGCACACGACCTGGGGCGGACGGACCCGGACCTGCTCCGGACGCTCCTCGCCGAGCTCGTCGCGCTCTTCGAGAGCGGAGTGCTGCACCCGCTGCCCGTGGCGGTGTGGCCGCTGACCCGGGCCGAGGCCGCTCTCCGGCACATGGCCACGGCACGGCACTCCGGCAAGGCGGTCGTACTCACCGTGGACCGCGCCCCCGACTCCGAAGGCACGGCGCTGGTGACGGGCGGAACCGGCGCCCTGGGCAGGGTCGCCGCCAGGCATCTCGTGACCGCGCACGGCATACGCCATCTGTTGCTGACGAGCCGGCGCGGCATCGCCGCGGCCGGCGCCCCCGAACTGGTGGCGGAGCTGGAAGAGCTGGGCGCGAGCGTGACGGTGGCGGCCTGCGACGTCGGCGACCGAGACGCCCTCGCCGCGCTCCTCACCACCATCCCCGCCGCACACCCGCTCACCACGGTCGTCCACACCGCCGGCGTCGTCGACGACGGCCTGCTCGCCTCGCTGACCGACGAGCAGTTCGCCACGGTGCTGCGCCCGAAGGCCGACGCCGCCTGGCACCTGCACGAGCTCACCCGGGACCTCGACCTGTCGGCCTTCGTCCTCTACTCGTCGCTCGCGGGCACCCTCGGCGGTCCCGGCGTCGCCAACTACTCGGCGGCCAACGCCTTCCTCGACGCCCTCGCCCAGCGGCGCCGCGTCCAGGGCCTCCCCGCCGTCTCCATGGTGTGGGGCCTGTGGGAGGAGGAGGGCGGCATGATCCAGCGTCTCTCCGCGGGCGACCGGACCCGGATGGCCCGCGACGGCCTGCGCCCGATCACCGGCGACCACGGCATGAGCATGCTGGACTCCGCACTCGCCCGGTCCCGACCGGTGGTCGTGGCCACCCCGTTCGACCCGTCCGCCGTACGCGGCGAGGTCGCTCCCGCGCTGCGCGGCCTCGTCCGTACGACGGGCCGGCGCACCGCCGCAGGGCACGGCGCCGTCGACGGCACCCTGGCCCGCCGGCTGGCCGCACTCGGGACGGACGATCAGCGCGCCCTGCTCGCGGAACTCGTCGGCGAGCACGCCGCCGCCGTCCTCGGACACGCCGACGCGTCGGCCGTCCGGGCCGGACAGGCGTTCCGCGACCTCGGCTTCGACTCCCTCACCGCGGTCGAACTGCGCAACCGCCTCGGCGCCGCGACCGGCATACGCCTCCCGGCCACCCTCGTCTTCGACCATCCCACGCCGGAGGCCCTCACGGACTTCCTGCACGTCAAGCTGGGCGGAGCCGCGGTGATCGCCGCCGAAGCGGCGCCGGTGACGACGACGGACGAGCCCATCGCGATCGTGGGCATGGCCTGCCGCTACCCCGGAGGGGTGACCGACAGCGAAGGCCTGTGGCGCCTGGTCGCCGACGGCGTCGATGCCATCACGGAGTTCCCCACCAACCGCGGCTGGGACATCGACGGCATCTACGACCCCAGCGGCGAACGACCCCGCAGCACGTACGCGCGCACCGGCGGCTTCCTCCACGACGCCGACCGCTTCGACAGCGGCTTCTTCGGCCTCAGTCCCCGCGAGGCGGCGATCATGGACCCGCAGCAGCGGGTCCTGCTGGAGAGCGCGTGGGAGGTGGTGGAGCGGGCGGGCATCGACCCCGCGTCGCTGCGGGGCAGCAACACCGGCGTGTTCGTCGGCCTCGTACAGCAGGAGTACGGCCCCAGGTCGGACGTGATCGGCGAGCAGCACGAGAGCCACTTCCTGACGGGCGGCACGGCCAGCGTCGCCTCCGGCCGGATCGCGTACACCATGGGCTTCGGCGGTCCCGCGGTCACGCTGGACACGGCCTGCTCGTCGTCGCTCGTGGCCATGCACATGGCCGGTCAGTCGCTGCGCTCGGGTGAGTGCGACCTCGCCCTGGCCGGCGGCGCGACCGTCATGGGCACTCCCGGGCTCTTCACCGGCTTCAGCCGGCAGCGCGGCCTCTCCTCCGACGGCCGCTGCAAGGCGTTCGCGGCCGGGGCGGACGGGACGGGCTTCGGCGAGGGCGTGGGGGTGCTGCTCCTGGAGCGGCTCTCGGACGCGCAGCGCAACGGTCATCGCGTGCTCGCGGTGATCCGGGGCAGCGCGGTCAATCAGGACGGGGCGAGCAACGGCCTCACCGCACCCAACGGACCCGCCCAGGAACGCGTCATCCGCCGAGCACTCGCCAACGCCGGCCTGTCAGCCGCGGACATCGACGTCGTCGAAGCACACGGCACCGGCACGACACTCGGCGACCCGATCGAAGCCCAAGCCCTCCTGGCGACGTACGGACAAGACCGCCCCACGGACCAGCCCCTCTACCTCGGCTCCCTGAAGTCCAACATCGGCCACACCCAGGCCGCGGCGGGCGTGGGCAGCGTGATCAAGATGGTGCAGGCGATGCGCCACGGCGTCCTGCCGAAGACCCTGCACGTGGACGAGCCCAGCCCCCACGTGGAATGGGACAGCGGAGCCGTGGAACTCCTCACGGAGAACCGCACCTGGCCGGAAACGGGAAGGTTGCGTCGGGCGGGCGTCTCCTCCTTCGGCATCAGCGGGACGAACGCCCATGTGATCGTGGAGCAGGCACCCGAGGTGGACCCGCCGACGCCGGCGCCTTCCGGTGCGGTGGTGCCTTGGGTGCTGTCGGGACGGACGGACGAAGCGGTACGGGACCAGGCGACCCGACTGGCGGACTGGATCCGACAGTCGCCCGAACTCGACGTCGCCAGCGCGGGATTGACCCTGGCCACCGCACGCAGCCGCTTCGAAAAAGGCGCTGTCGCAGTCGGCGCCGACCGCGACGAACTCCTCTCGGCCCTCGCCGAGATCACCGACGGTCACACGCCGCTCGTCGGCCCCGCCGGCAGCGGGGTGGCGATGCTGTTCGCCGGCCAGGGCGGACAACGCTCCGGAATGGGCCGGGAGTTGTATGCGGCGTATCCGGTGTTCGCGGCGACCGTCGACGACGTCCTGACCGCCGTCGACAAGGAACTCACCGGACACGTCGACCACCCGGTCCGCGACGTCCTCCTCGGAGACACCGACCCCGACCTGCTCAACCAGACCGTCTACACGCAGACAGCACTCTTCGCCATCGAGATCGGCCTCTACCGGCTCCTCGAATCATGGGGCACACGACCTGACTGGCTCGTCGGCCACTCCATCGGCGAAATCGCCGCCGCCCACGTAGCGGGAGTGTTCACGCTGGAGGACGCGGCCCGCCTGGTCGCCGCCCGAGGCCGACTGATGCAGGCGCTGCCGGAGGGGGGTGTCATGGCAGCCGTCGAGGCCACGGAATCCGACATACTCCCGCTCCTCGACGACGCCGTCGGAATCGCCGCCGTCAACGGACCCACCTCCGTCGTCATCTCCGGCACACACACCGCCGCCGAACGCGTCCTCGCACACTTCGAGAACACCGGACACCGCGTCAAGCGACTGAAGGTCAGCCACGCCTTCCACTCACCGCTCATGGAACCGATGCTCGACGACTTCGCCGGCATCGTGGAAGGACTCACCTTCCACGAGCCCTCGATACCGATCGTGTCGACCGTGACCGGGCTCCCCGTCGAACCCCGCACCCTCACCGACCCCGCCTACTGGGTCCGCCACGTCCGCAACACCGTCCGCTACCACGACGCCATCACCCACCTCGCCGACCAACACATCGGCGGATACGTAGAGATCGGACCCAGCGGCGTACTCGTCGCCCAGACCCAACAAATCCTGGACGCCACCGGCCACGAAGGACCCCTCGTCCTCCCGACCCTTCGCCCCGGCCACAGTGAAACCCGCACCATCCTCACCGCCCTCGGCCAACTCCACGCAGCAGGCACAGGCATCACACCCCGATGGCGAATCGTCCTCGGTCAGCACACCCACCTCGTCGAACTACCCGCCTACCCCTTCCAGCGCCAGCGCTACTGGCTCAACGCCTCACCTTTCAACGCCGATTCAGGGACCGGCACGGGCCACCCCTTGCTCGGATCGGTCGTCGATGTCGCCGACAGTGGCAGCCTCG
Source organism: Streptomyces sp. NPDC056169 (assembly GCF_042268445.1). Lineage (NCBI taxonomy): Bacteria > Bacillati > Actinomycetota > Actinomycetes > Kitasatosporales > Streptomycetaceae > Streptomyces > Streptomyces sp. NPDC056169. The sequence continues at coordinate 141,838 of NZ_JBHJUO010000002.1, forward strand.
TCCTGACGGGCCGCCTGTCCACAGCAGCACAGCCCTGGCTGACCGACCACCTCGTTCTCGGCTCCGTCGTCCTGCCGGCGTGGACCTGGGCCGAAGTCGCTCTGTACGCCGCCGGCCAGAGCGGAGCGACCACCCTCAAGGAACTGGTGATCGAGCGCCCCCTCGTCATCAACGATGACGAATCCGTACGCCTCCAGGTCCACATCGGCACCGACGACGCAGGCGTACGGTCAATCAGCATCCACTCACGCCCCGACGACGAAGACACCACCTGGACACGACACGCCACCGGCGTCCTCGGCACCGAACCCCCGCCTCCCACCGACACGTTCACCCATTGGCCTCCCGCCGGAGCCACCGCCCAGGACCCCGACCAGCTCTACACCTCACTCGCGGAGGCGGGAGTGGACTGGGGTGCGCGTGCGCTGACCGCCGCGTGGCGTCGCGGCGACGAATTCTACGCCGAGGTCGGCGTGGCCGACGGCATCGCCGACGGCTTCGGGGTCGCACCGATGCTCCTCGACAACGCCCTGTACGTCAGTGGGGACGTGTCGCAAGAGGGGGGTGTGTGGTCGCCGTCCGCGTGGCGGAACGTCCACCTGTACGCGAGCGGCGCAACCACACTGCGCGTCCGCGTCACGGCGTCCACCAGCGCCGTCACCGACGGCGACGGCGACGGCGACGGATCGGTTTCCGTGTACGCGGAGGACACCACGGGGCAGACCGTGCTCACGGCGGAGTCCGTCCGGTCCCACCCGGTGACGCCCGAGCAGGTGGCCGGCGGTCGGCCGTCCCCTCGGGACGCACTGTGGGAAGTCACCTGGCAGCCCGTGGACCGGCGCGACGAGACGCTCTCCGGTCTCGTCGTACTGGAGCTCGACGGGTCCGGCGACTCCGAGCCGCTCGTGGCGGCGCGCAAACTCGTCGAACAGGTCGTGGACCGTCTCCAGCACGCACTGGAGACCGGTGGGCGCCTGTTGGTGGTGACCCGGGGCGCCGCTTCCACGAGGCCCGGGGAAGCAGCGGATCCGGCCGGGGCGGCGGTGTGGGGCCTCCTCAGGTCCGTCCAGCTTGAGCACCCGGACCGTGTCGTCGTGGTCGACGTCGAACCGGACACCGAGTGGCAGCCCGGCCCACTGCCGGACGGAGAGCCTCAACTCTCCTTCCGGCAAGGAAAGATGCTCGCTCCACGCCTGACCGCGGCCACTCCCGTTCCGGGCGTGCCCGTCACCTGGAGTGCGGGAACAGTCCTCGTCACCGGGGCCACGGGCACGCTCGGCGCGGCTGCGGCCCGGCATCTGGTGACCGAGCACGGGATACGACACCTGTTGCTCACCACTGGCCCGACCACTGGCTCGGCCACTGGCTCGGCCACTGGCCCGACCGCGAACCCGGTCGCGTACTCGGTCGCGTACTCGGTCGCGAACTCGGTCCCCGGCCTGGTCCCCGACGCGATCGCGGACCTGGTCGCGGAGCTGGCAGGCCTCGGCGCCGACGTGCGGGTGGCCGCGTGCGACCTCACGGACCGAGCGGCCGTCGCCGCACTCGTCGCGGGCGTGTCCACGGAGCACCCGCTCACCGGCGTGATCCATGCAGCGCCCAGGCCGGCCGTCGGGAACGCGGACGCAACGGCCGAGGGCGGGGAGAACGGGATCGAGCCGGCGCTGCTGGAAAGGGCCGAAGCGGCCTGGAACCTGCACGAGCTGACGAAGGACCTCGGCCTCACGCGCTTCGTGCTGTTCTCCTCGCCGGGCGGCACCGTCGGCGACCTGGGCGCGGGCGAATTCGCGGCGGCTGACGGGTTCCTCGACGCGCTGTCGGCGTACCGGGTGGCCCTCGGTCTGCCCGCGCTGACCGTTGCGTACGGAGACGACCGTTCCGGGGCGTACAGGCTGCGGCCCCTCTCCCCCGAGGAGGCGCCCGCGCTGCTCGACGCCGCACTCGCGACGGGCCGGCCCGCTCTCGTGGCCGCCCCGCTCGACAAGGCGCTCCTGCGGGCGGGCCACGACGTCCCGCCGCTCCTGCGCGACCTGACTCCCGCGCGTACCTCCCGTATCCCCCGTGCCTCGCACGGCCCCGCTTCCGGCGGAGAGACACTGGCCGACCGGCTGGCACGGCTCACCGTGCCGGAGCGGGACGCGCTGCTGGTCGGCCTCGTCAGCGAGCACGTCGCCACCGTCCTCGGTCACGCCGACGCCGACGGCATCGACCACGATCACGCCTTCCAGGAGATCGGGTTCGACTCCGTGACGGCGGTCGAGCTCCGCAATCGGCTCGGCGCTGTCACCGGCGTACGGCTGCCCGCCACCGTCGTCTTCGACCACCCGACGCCCGGCGCGCTCGCCCGGTGGCTCCGGGACCGTCTCGTACCCGTCTCGGACCCGGCCGTGGCCCTGCAGAAGGAACTCGACGACCTGGAGGCACGCCTCACGGGCGCGGCAGACCTGGCTCCCAGCGGACGCCGGGCCGTGGCCACCCGCCTGCGCGGCATCCTCGACCACTGGTCGCGCTCCCAGGACTCGGAGGCGTACGGGACGCAGGAGGCGTCCGAGGCGGAGGACGCCCTGGAGTCCGCGCTGGAGTCCGCGTCGTCCAGCGACCTCTTCGACTTCATCGACAACGAACTCGGCCGTGCGGCCGGATGACCCGCCCAGGTCAGACGGAACCAACACAAGGGGAGTCCAATCCGATGTCCGACGAGCAGAAGGCTCTCGAGTACCTGAAGTGGGTCACCTCCGATCTCAAGAAGACCAGGCAGCGCCTGGCCGAGGTCGAGGCCGCACAGCACGAACCCCTCGCGATCGTCGGCATGGCCTGCCGGTTCCCCGGCGACGTCACGTCCCCCGAGGACCTGTGGCGGCTCGTGGCCGAAGAGGGGGACGCCATCACGGAGTTCCCCACCGACCGCGGCTGGGACATCGCCGGCCGCTACGACCCCGAGCCCGGTAAACCCGGCAAGACGTACACCCGGCACGGCGGATTCATCCGCGACGCCGCCGAGTTCGACCCCGAGTTCTTCCGGATCTCGCCGCGCGAGGCGACCGCGATGGACCCGCAGCAGCGGCTGCTCCTGGAGACCTCCTGGGAGGCCGTCGAGCGGGCCGGGATCGCCCCGAGCACGCTGCGCGGTGCACCGGTGGGAGTGTTCACCGGGATCGCCGCGCAGACGTACAACCTCACCTTGGACCAGGAGGAGTACGCGGGCTACCTGGCCACGGGCGTGCTCGGCAGCATCGCCTCGGGCCGGATCTCGTACACGTTCGGTTTCGAGGGGCCCGCGGTCACGCTGGACACGGCCTGCTCCTCGTCGCTCGTGGCCATGCACATGGCGGCGCATTCGTTGCGCTCGGGCGAGTGCGACCTCGCCCTGGCCGGCGGCGCGACCGTGGCCGCGAGCATGGACGGCTGGCTGGAGTTCAGCCGCCAGGGGAACCTGGCGAGCGACGGCCGCTGCAAGGCGTTCTCCGCCGCCGCGGACGGCACCGGATGGTCCGAGGGCGTGGGGGTGCTGCTCCTGGAACGGCTCTCGGACGCCCAGCGCAACGGACGTCAGGTCCTGGCCGTCATCCGGGGCAGCGCAGTCAACCAGGACGGCGCGAGCAACGGCCTCACCGCACCCAACGGACCCGCCCAGGAACGCGTCATCCGAGCCGCACTCACCGACGCCGGCCTCACCGCACGCGACGTGGACGTCGTCGAAGCACACGGCACCGGCACAACACTCGGCGACCCGATCGAAGCCCAAGCCCTCCTCGCGACGTACGGACAAGACCGCCCCGCGGACCAGCCCCTCTACCTCGGCTCCCTCAAGTCCAACATCGGCCACACCCAGGCCGCCGCAGGCGTCAGCGGCGTGATCAAGATGGTCGAGGCGCTCCGTCGTGGGGTGGCGCCGAAGACCCTGCACGTGGACGAGCCGAGCCCGCACGTGGAGTGGGACAGCGGAGCCGTGGAACTCCTCACGGAGAACCGCGCCTGGCCGGAGAGGGGCAGGCCGCGCCGGGCCGGTGTCTCCTCCTTCGGCATCAGCGGCACCAATGCGCATGTGATCGTCGAGCAGGCACCCGAGGTGGACCTAGCAGCACCGGTTGTCGATGGCGGTGTGGTGCCGTGGGTGCTGTCGGGGCGTACGGACGAGGCGGTACGGGAGCAGGCGGCGCGGCTGGCCGAGTGGATCGCCCAGGTTCCCGAGCTCGACGTCGCCGGTGTGGGCTCGACCCTGGCCACCGCCCGCAGCCGCTTCGAACGCGGCACGGTCGTGGTCGGCGCCGACCGCGAGGAGCTCCTGACCGCGCTGGCCGAAGTAGCGGACGGCCGGACGCAGCCGGTCGGTCCCGCCGGGAGCGGCGTGGGCATGCTGTTCGCCGGCCAAGGCGGACAACGCGCCGGAATGGGGCGGGAGTTGTATGCGGCGTATCCGGTGTTCGCGGCGGCCGTCGACGACGTCCTGACCGCCGTCGACAAAGAACTCACCGGGTTCGTCGACCACCCGGTCCGCGACGTCCTCCTCGGAGACACCGACCCCGAGCTGCTCAACCAGACCGTCTACACCCAGACAGCACTCTTCGCCATCGAGATCGGCCTCTACCGACTCCTCGAATCCTGGGGCACACAACCGGACTGGCTCGTCGGCCACTCCATCGGCGAAATCGCCGCCGCCCACGTAGCGGGAGTGTTCTCCCTGGAGGACGCCGCGCGCCTGGTCGCCGCCCGGGGCCGGCTCATGCAGGCGCTGCCGGCGGGAGGTGTCATGGCAGCCGTCGAAGCGACCCAAGCCGATGTCACCCCGCTCCTCGACGATGCAGTGGGACTGGCCGCGGTCAACGGTCCCACCTCCGTCGTCATCTCGGGCGCGCACACCGCCGTCGAACGCGTCATCGCGCACTTCGAGAACACGGGACACCGGGTGAAGCGGTTGAAGGTCAGCCACGCCTTCCACTCACCGCTCATGGAACCGATGCTCGACGACTTCGCCGCGATCGCGGAAGGCCTGACCTACCACGAGCCGTCGATACCCATCGTGTCGACCGTGACCGGGCTCCCCGTCGAATCGGACACCCTCACCGACCCCGGCTACTGGGTCCGCCACGCCCGCAACACCGTCCGATTCCACGACGCCGTCACCCACCTCGCCGACCAACACGTAGGCGGATACGTCGAGATCGGACCCAGCGGCGTCCTCGTCGCACAAACCCGACACATACTCGACGCCGCCGGCCGCGAAGGCCACCTCGTCCTCCCCACCCTCAGGGCCGGCCAGTCAGAAGCCCGTACCGCCCTCACCGCCCTCGCCACCCTCCACCTCGCAGGCACGGGCCTCACCCCCGACTGGCAGACCGTCCTGGGCCGGCACGCCACCACCCTCACCGACCTCCCCACCTACCCCTTCCAGCGCCGTCGCTACTGGCTGAACGCCTCGTCGCTGAGCGGCGATCCGGCCGATCTCGCGCTGAGTCCGTCCGGGCACGCGCTCCTCGGCGCCGCCGTGTACCCCGCAGGCAGTGACACCGCTCTCTTCACCGGGAGGCTGTCGACGGTCACCCAGCCGTGGCTGGTCGACCGTACGGCCCCGGAGGGGGGCGCCGTACCCCACGGCGTCCTCGTCGACCTCGCCCTGCACGTCAGCGACCAGCTCGACTGCGACGTCCTGCGGGAGCTCACCGTCGAGACGCCGATGGTCCTGTCGGATCGTGACGGCGGGGCGCTGCACGTTCAGGTGGCCGTGGCGGCGCCCGACGCCGACGGCGTGCGCACGTTGACCGTTCACTCCCGGCCCGACGACCCGGACAGCGTGTGGACCCTGCACGCCACGGGTGCCGTCCACCGCGGTGCCCCGGAGGCGGGGCGCTCCGACGCGGAATGGCCCGGATCCGGAGCGGAGACCGTCGATCCCGGTACGGCGCTCCCGCAGGGCGTGACCGCGATGTGGCGACGCGGCGAGGAGATCCTCGCCGAGATCGCCCTGCCGGACGAACTGACGGAGTCTGTCGCGGACTTCGGGATCCATCCGCTCCTGGTGGACAGTGCGCTCCGTGTGGCGCCCTCGGAGGAAGCGGACGGCGACGACGGCGCCCCGTACCAGTGGACCGGTGTCCGGCTGCACGCCGTCGGCGGCACCAAGCTCCGGGTGCTCCTGACGCCGCGCGGCGACGGGGTGTTCGCGCTCCACGTCGGCGACGCCGCCGGGCAACCGGTCCTGACCGTCGAGTCCGTCACTCTCCGGTCCGTCACTCTCCGATCCGGCGTACCTGCTACCGGGGGGGTGCAGCGGTCCGGCTCGCAGCAGTCCGTCGTACTCCGGCCGACGCCCTCTCGGGCGGCGACGAAGGACTCCCTGTTCCGCATCACCTGGTCCCCCACCATGCTCCCGGCGGTGGACGGCGACGCCGCGAACGTCCTCGTCCGGCCCGTGCCCCCCGCCCTCCCCGATGCCGATCCCGTGGCAGCCGCCCACACGGCGGCCATGAACGCGCTCGCCCTCGTACAGGAGTGGCTGGCCGACGAGCGGCAGGCGGAGACCCGTCTCATCGTGCTCACGGCGGGCGCCGTACCGGTGGAGGAAGGCGCTCCCGTGGACGTCACGCACGCCACGGTGTGGGGTCTGTTGCGGTCGGCGCAGGCCGAGCATCCCGGTCGGCTGGTACTGGTGGACGGTGAGACGGGATCCGAACCGGAACGGCGTGACGTCCTGGCGGCGGCCGAGCTCGGGGAGCCGCAGGTCGCCCTGCGGGGCGGCCGGGCATTCGTCCCGCGCATGACGCGTCTACCGGTGTCGGATGGTGCGGCCCCGTGGACCACCGAGGGCACTGTCCTGATCACCGGCGGCACCGGCTCACTCGGCGCCGCCACAGCCCGACACCTCGTCCACCACCACGGCATCAAGCACCTCCTCCTCACTAGCAGGCGCGGACCCCACGCCGAAGGAGCCACCGAACTCCACACCGAACTCACCCGAGCAGGCGCCCACATCACCATCACCGCCTGCGACACCACCAACCCGTCTCAACTCGCCGACCTCCTCACCACCATCCCCACCCACACCCCCCTCACCGCCATCATCCACACCGCAGGCACCCTCGACGACAGCGTCATCACCACCATGACCCCCACCCAACTCCACAACGTCCTCCGCCCCAAAGTCGACGCCGCCTGGAACCTCCACCACCAAACCCAACACCTCAACCTCACCGCCTTCGTCCTCTACTCCTCCGTCGCAGGAGTCCTCGGCACCCCCGGCCAAGCCAACTACGCCGCCGCCAACTCCTTCCTCGACGCCCTCGCCCAACACCGCACCACCCACCACCAACCCGCCACCTCCATCGCCTGGGGACTCTGGGCCGACGCAACCGGCATGACCCGACACCTCTCCGACACGCAGCTGAACCGCATGGCACGTGAGGGAATGCGGCTCCTCCCCACCGACCTGGGCATGGAGCTCCTCGACACGGCGACCGGCACGGATCACCCCTCGGTGATCGCGCTTCCCGTGGACCTGGCCGCCGCGCGTACGCATCCCCGGCAGCCCGCGGTCCTCCGCGCCCTGACGAGGGTGCGGCACCGGCCGATGGCCGTGGCCGACGACGGACCGGCCGGCGCGAGCCTCGGCCTCGACGGCCTGGCCGGGCTGGACGAGCGGGAGCGACACCGTGTCCTGCTCGACCTCGTCATCGAGCAGGCGACGGCGGCACTGGGGCGCCGGCCCGATGCGCCGATCCGTGCGGACCAGTCGTTCCAGGACGTCGGGGTCGACTCGCTGACCGCCGTCGAGCTGCGCAACCGGCTTTCACAGGCGGTGGGTCTGCCGCTGCCCGCAGGCCTCGTCTTCGACCATCCCACCCCCGAGGACCTCACGCAGCGGCTCCTGGCCGATGTGGCCGGAGGCTCGGCGGACCCGCGGAGCACGGTCGACTTCGCGGCGGAGATCCGTCTCGCACCGGACATCGTCGCCGCGCCGGACGTCCACCTCACCGATGACCCTCGGCACATCCTGCTGACCGGAGCCACCGGCTTCCTCGGTTCCTTCCTGCTGCGGGACCTGCTGCGGAGCACGTCGGCGCGGATCCACTGCCTGGTCCGCGGCGCCGACGCGTCGGACGCCCGCGCGCGCCTGACCGCCGCGGCGGCGTGGTACGAGACGGGGGCGGAGCTCGACTTCGACCGGATCGACATCGCCGTCGGTGATCTCGCGGAGCCGGCGCTCGGGCTGGACGAGGCTGTCTTCGACGAGCTGGCCCGGAACGTCGACGTCGTCTACCACGCGGGCGCCAGCGTCAACTGGCTCTATTCGTACGAGGCGTTGAGGCCCGCGAACATCGCCGGAACCGAAGAGGTGCTGCGGCTGGCGGCCCGGCACCGGACCGTACCCGTCCACTACATCTCGTCCACGGGCGTCTACGCGCAGGAGCCCGCCGAGGGGCGCCGCGTCGCCGTCGACGACCCGATCGGCCCGCCGGAGCTCCTGTCCAACGGGTACCGGCAGGCGAAGTGGGTGGCCGAGGGGATCATCGGCATCGCCCGGTCGCGCGGCATCCCCGTCTCGGTGTACCGCGTCGACGTGGTCTCCGGCGACCAGGTCAACGGGGCCTGCCAGACACAGGACTTCGTGTGGCTGAGCATCCGCGGCATGCTGGAGGCTGGTGCGGCTCCCGCGGGGATCTCCGGCTTCTTCCATCCGACGCCGGTCGACTACGTGAGCGCGGCGATCCGGTGGCTCTCCTCCCGGGTCACCGGTGTGGGAGACACGTTCAACCTGTCCAATCCGCACCGCCTGCACTTCGCCGAGGTCGTCGAGCGGCTCCGCGCCCTCGGCCACACGCTCGTGGACCTCGACCCGGCGGAGTGGAGCCGGTCCGTACGGAAGGATCCGGAGAACTCGCTGCTGCCGCTGCTCGACGTCTTCGAAGCCGCGATCGCGGGCACCGGGGGCTATCCCGACATCGACACGGACGGGACGGAGGCGGCTCTGGCCGGCAGCGGCATCGACTGCCCCCAAGTGACGGGTGACCTGCTGGTCCGGTACCTGACGTTCTTCACCGAGAAGGGCTACTTCCCGAACCCTGACCGGGACGGAGCCGTATCCGTGGAGGCGTAACACCCGGCCCCGCGCAAGACCGACACCCACACCCACAGCGACATCCACACCGACACCGACACCGACACCGACACCGACACCGAGACTCAAGGACCCCGGCGGCCCGCGTGGCCGCCGGGGTCCTCGCACGCGCTGCACGCGCGCCGCGGGTCAGGCGCTCAGCCCGCGGCTGTGCAGAACCGCCGCACGGTGTTGTGTGGGGGTGATGCCGCGGCAGCGCTTGAAGGCGACGCTGAGGGCGAAGGTGTTGGAGTACCCCACCTTGTGGGCGATGGAGCTCACCGTGTCGTCGGTGTCCCGGAGCAGGTCGGCCGCCAGGGCGACGCGCCACGTGGCCAGGTAGGTCATGGGCGGCTCGCCGACGTGGCGGGCGAAGCTGCGGGCGAGACCCGACCGGGAGGCACCCACCTTGGCGGCGAGGGTCGCCACGGTCCACGGGTGCGCCGGGTCGTCGTGCATCAGCCGGAGGGCGCTCGCGACGACGGAGTCGTCCGTGGGCCGGTACCAGACGGGTGCGTGGTTCTTGGGCCGGTCGAACCAGGCGCGCAGGGTGGAGACCAGCATCAGGTCGAGCAGTCGGTCCAGGACGGCCTGCTGGCCCGCCTTGTCGTGGCGCACCTCCGCCGCGATCAGGGCGAGGAGCGTACGGTCGCTGTCGGCCTCCGGTACGACGAGGACGTCCGGCAGGGCGTCCAGGAGGCGGTCGCTGATGCCGGTCCGGTCCTCGTAGGCGCCGCTGATCAGGAGGGCCGAGCCGGGCTCGTCGACACCGCACGTCCGCGGGTCGGGGGCCGGCTCGCCGACCACGACCGCGCGCGCGGTGCGGGCGCAGTAGTCCGCGCTGGTGATGACGCGTCCGGGCGGCGACGCGGGGTCCTCGGCGACGGTGTACGGGGCGGGGCCTCGCAGGACGGCGATGTCACCGGAGCCGAGTTCCATCGGCTCGCCGTCGGCCGGGGTGATCCAGACCCGCCCGTTCAGCGCGGCGACCAAGGTCAGGTGGGCGCCGCTCGCGAAGCGCAGGGACCATTGTGGGGTCATGACCGTCCGGGTGAACACGGCACCGCGTGCCCGTACCCCGTCCAGCAGTTTCGCTAACGTGTCCACCCCTCCAATGTAGACGCTCGAACATCGACCTGGGTGTCTCAGCCATGGCTCCGTCCCCCCGCCGGAGGATTTAGTTGCCCCATGACTGAGCACCCGATTCTGATCACTGGTGGTACGGGCAAGGTCGGCGGACGCGCCGTGGCCCAACTTGGCGCGAAGGGTGTCGCGGTGCGCGTGGGTTCGCGTTCCAGCGACCCCCGTTTCGACTGGACGGACCGGAGCACGTGGGACGCCGCGCTGGACGGCGTGAAGAAGGTCTTCATCGTTCCTCAGGACGGCGAGCAGCTGACGCGGCCGTTCGTGCAGCGCGCGAAGGAGCTGGGGGTCGAGCGCATCGTGCTGCTGTCGGGCCGCGGCGCCGACGTCCCCGGCTACGCCAAGGAGGACAGCATCGCGGGCAGGACCCACATCGACGGCGAAGACGCCGTGCGCAACAGCGGTCTGGAGTGGACCGTCGTGCGGCCGGCGTGGTTCGCCCAGAACTTCAGCGAGGGCTTCTTCCGCGACTCGGTGCTCGGCGGGGAGCTGCGCCTGCCCGCCGGTGACGGCGCGGCGAGCTTCGTGGACGCCGAGGACATCGCCGCGGTCGCGGTCGCGGCGCTCACCGAGGACCGGCACGTGGGCAAGACCTACGAACTGTCCGGGCCCAGCGCGCTGACCATCGGCGAGGTGGTGGACCTCATCTCCGACGCCACCGGCCGCTCGGTGCGCTACGTGTCCCTGTCGCCCGAGGACTTCGTGGCCGAGCTGGTCGCCGAGGGCTGGCCCACGGCGGACGCCGAGGACTACGCCGACTCGGTCGGCCCGATCCGGCGGGACATGGACAGCCACCTGTCCGACGGCGTGCAGACCGCGCTCGGCCGGCCGCCCCGCTCCTTCGCCCTGTTCGTGAAGGAGGCCGCGGCCGCCGGCGCCTGGCGCGACTGACGTGGAGGACGGTCGGTAACCGTCACCTCCCGAGAGAGAAGGCCCCCGCGGTCGCAACACGCGGGGGCCGCACCACCCGCACCACCCGCACTGCAGGTACACACGGGGAATTGCACGAGTTTACGGGGGAGCTGCACCGGGGGCAGACCGACGCGACCGCGCACGCGGAGTCGCCTCGGTCCCGTCACCGTGAGGGATCCGGGAGGTTCACCTGGGTCCCATCCGCACTGAGTTGGCATCACTTCCGATCGCCCTGCCTCGCGAACGCGGGCTGCGTCCGCGGTTCCAGAGCCGCACGGGCAGCCGTCGATTCCTCACGTCGCCCTTCCACGCTCCATGTACGAGCGATCACAGGAAACTTGAGGACAACCCAGTGAGTGAAGACAACCAGCCCGCCATACGTCGCGCCGTCGGGCTCTCCCGTCGGCGACTGCTCAAGGCCGGCGGGCTCACCACCGCTGCCGCCGCGATCGGCGCGATCCCCGGTCCCCTCGGCAGCACGGACGCACATGCCTCCGCGGCCAGTGGCTGCTACGACGCGATCGTCGTGGGCCTCGGCTTCGCGGGCGCGATTGCCGCGCGGGAGCTGAGGGCCAAGGGCCTCAACCCGCTCCTGCTGGAGGCCCGCGGCCGGGTCGGCGGCCGCACCTGGACCGACACGTTCGTCAACCAGCCCGTGGAGATGGGCGGACAGTTCGTCGACGAGTCCCAGCCGCTCATCACCGCCGAGCTCAACCGCTACGGCATCGCCACCGCCCACGGCCTCCTCCCGGCGAAGGCGATCATGCCGACCGCGGACGGCCCCGCGCCCTTCTCCCTCGCCGAACTGCAGACCCGGCAGGGTGCGCTCCTGGAGAAGCTCTTCGAGGGATCGAGGACCTTCTTCCCGGACCCCAACAACCCCCTGGCCCGGCGTGACCTGGTCCGCGAGGTCGACGGCCTCTCGCTGCGCAACCGGCTCGACCAGCTGAACCTCAGCGCCGCCGACGAGAGCTGGATCAACGGCATCACCGCCGGGCAGTCCGGCGGATCGAGCACCTACGGCGCCTACACCGCGCTCGCCCAGTGGTGGTCCCTCGCGGGCTGGAGCACCGACACGTGGTACCGCGCCCAGAGCAAGCGCGTCGCCACCGGCATGAGCAGCGTCATCCGGGCGATCCTCGCCGACGCCAGGGCGGAGATCCGGCTGAACGCCCCGGTCGCGTCGATCACCGACACGGGTACGTCGGTGAGGGTCGTGACGGAAGCGGGCCAGGCCTTCACGGCGCGTACCGTCGTCGTGGCGGTACCGGTGAACGTGTGGAAGACCATCACGTTCAACCCCGGCCTGCCCGCGGTGCACAGCACCGCCACGCAGCAGGGCGTGGGCGTGGCGAACAGCCGGAAACTCTGGCTCCACGTACGCGGCATGACCGAGGCGAAGGTCGTCAGCGGCGCCGAGGGCGATCCCTTCATGACCGTGCTCTCGCACAGCGAGACCCCGGAGGGCCAGCTCCTGATGGCGCTCAACAGCAAGCCCGCGATCGACGTCTCGAACCGGGCGGACATCGAGGCCGCGCTGCGGACCGTGCTTCCCGAGGCGCAACTCATCGACTACCGGGCCCAGGACTGGGGCGCGGCACGCTACTCGCTCGGCGGCTGGGCGCTGCGCCGCCCGGGGCAGATGCTGAACCAGCTGCCGGCGATCCAGCGACCGCACGGCAGGATCGCGTTCGCCACCAGTGACATCGCCAGCGGCTGGGTGGGCTTCGTGGAAGGCGCGATCGAGGCCGGCTTCCGCGCGGCGGGCCAGGCCGCCGGCATCGCGGGGACCACGAGGACCGGCTCGGCACGGACCCAGCACCGCCTCAGCACCGTCTGAGCATCGGCGGGCCGGAGAGTACGACGGCGGGCGTCTGCCGGGGGTGTCCCCCGGCGGGCGCCCGCCTCCGTTGTCGCGCAGTCGCATCACGAACCGCGCGAAGTCCCTCGCCAAGTCCCTTGCGAAGTGCCGGGATTAGATCGGCGGGAGCACCGCATTAGCCCGCCCGTCGATGCTCGTAACCATGGGCTTCGGCTCCTGTGGACCCGTCGAGGAGGGAAGGCACAACACATGGCGCGCGAGTCGGAGTCGGGGCTGCCGATCGAGCCGGTCTACGGGCCGGGGGCTCTGGAGGGGTGGGATCCCGCCGGGAAGCTGGGCGAGCCGGGCGCGTACCCCTTCACGCGTGGTGTGTATCCGTCGATGTACACGGGCCGTCCCTGGACGATGCGGCAGTACGCGGGCTTCGGCACGGCGGTCGAGTCCAACGCCCGCTACAAGCAGCTGATCGCGAACGGCACGATGGGCCTGTCGGTGGCGTTCGACCTGCCGACGCAGATGGGTCACGACAGCGATGCGGCGATCTCCTCGGGCGAGGTCGGCAAGGTGGGTGTCGCGATCGACTCGATCGACGACATGCGGGTCCTGTTCGACGGCATCCCGCTGGACAAGGTCTCGACGTCGATGACGATCAACGCCCCCGGTTCCCTCCTTCTGCTCCTGTACCAGTTGGTGGGTGAGGAGCAGGGTGTTCCGGCGGACAAGCTGACGGGCACGATCCAGAACGACGTGCTGAAGGAGTACATCGCGCGGGGGACGTACATCTTCCCGCCGAAGCCGTCGCTGCGTCTGATCGCGGACATCTTCAAGTACTGCCGGGCCGAGATCCCGAAGTGGAACACCATCTCGATCTCCGGCTATCACATGGCCGAGGCGGGTGCCTCGCCCGCGCAGGAGATCGCGTTCACCCTGGCCGACGGCATCGAGTACGTGCGTACGGCCGTCGCGGCCGGCATGGACGTCGACGACTTCGCCCCGCGTCTGTCGTTCTTCTTCGTGGCGCGGACGACGATCCTGGAAGAGGTCGCGAAGTTCCGTGCGGCGCGCCGGATCTGGGCGCGGGTGATGAAGGAGGAGTTCGGCGCGAAGAACCCCAAGTCGCTGATGCTCCGTTTCCACACGCAGACGGCGGGTGTGGCCCTCACGGCCCAGCAGCCGGAAGTGAACCTGGTCCGGGTGGCGATCCAGGGCCTGGCGGCCGTCCTCGGCGGCACGCAGTCCCTGCACACGAACTCCTTCGACGAGGCGATCGCGCTCCCGACGGACAAGTCGGCCCGTCTCGCCCTGCGTACGCAGCAGGTCCTCGCCTACGAGACGGACGTGACGGCCACGGTCGACCCGTTCGCGGGCTCGTACGTCGTCGAGAAGATGACCGACGACGTCGAAGCGGCGGCCCTTGAGCTGATGGCCAAGGTCGAGGACATGGGCGGCGCGGTCGCGGCGATCGAGCGTGGTTTCCAGAAGAGCGAGATCGAGCGCTCGGCCTACCGGATCGCGCAGGAGACCGACAGCGGCGAACGGGTCGTCGTCGGCGTCAACCGCTACACGATCGACGTCGAAGAGCCCTACGAACCCCTCCGCGTCGACCCCGTCATCGAAGAGGAACAGGCGGCGCGTCTCGCGAAGTTGAGGGCCGAACGCGACCAGACGGCCGTCGACGTCGCCCTCATCGAACTGAAGAAGGCGGCCGAGGGCACGGACAACGTCCTCTACCCGATGAAGGACGCCCTCAAGGCCCGCGCCACCGTCGGCGAAGTCTGCAACGCCCTGCGCGAAGTCTGGGGCACGTACGTCCCCACCGACGCCTTCTGACAGCACCGACCCGGCGATTCGAACTGGAGGAGAGTTCTTCATGAGCAACCGACCCAACGTGATCTTGCAGGGTGGCCGCGCCGTTCCGGACGGGGAGAGGATTCGCTACGTCGAGAACACCGAGGAAACGTTCAAACTCTTCCTCGGGAACCGCTACGAGCACTACAAGGCCAACGGCTCCACCCACGCGCACCACGACGGCAGCGGGCTCCTGGTGTTCGAATGGATGTACCGCACCTACGTCGCCGAGTGAACGGCCGGGCCGGGGCCGGAGCCGGATCTTCTGTGCCGGGCATTCGCCCCGACCGGAGAGAACCGGAGAGAACCGGAGAGGACCGAAGAGAGACGGCTTTCCGTTCACGTCCCGGAAACCCACGCCCGCCGCGCGGGCGTAGCCCTTTGTAGCCCTTCCGACACTTCTCGTTACCCACGGGTACCGACGGCGGGAAAACCCTCGTTGTTAACGCAGCCTTTAACGTTGTTTTGGCAGGTCAGGCGGACAAAAACAGCGTAAATCGGATGACCCTGAGATGGGGACTCCCCAACCAGCACATCGTGGGCTTAACTTATGTGCCATGACCTCCCCCCGCTCCACCTATGGAGGCGGTTACCACACCGCGCCGTCCTTCCCGGACACCCCGATCTACGACTCCCTGGTCGCGGAGCGGGGCACGCCTCAGATCGCCCCGATCCGAGTGCCCGCCGCCTACGACACCGGCAGCAGCTTCCCCACGAGCGGTTCCTACCTGCCGGCGCTCCCCGCGGCACTGCCCGCCCTCCCGGCGGCGCCCAGCCCGCACCCCGCCCCCGCCTACGGCGGCGGGTACGGCTATCCGCAGCCCTCCCCGCAGATGGCCCCCGTACCGCTCCAGCACGCCCCCACCCCGTACATCCCGCAGCAGCCGGTGGCCCCGCGCGGCTACCAGGGCGGCGGCTACCCGCAGCAGCCGCGCCCGGCCGCCGCGGGGTACGAGGCGATGCGCCCGGCCGCCCCGCGGCCCGTACCGGCACCGGCGCCCGTCCCGGCCCCGGCACCGGCGATGTATCAGGACCCGTACAACCGCCCCTACCAGGGCGGGGGTTACTGACCGGGCCGGAGGTTCCGGACGACGAGGTCCGGAGCGGCTGGCAGGATGACCGCATGTCCACTCCTGTACTCCGCTCCGTCCACGTCCATCCGGTGAAGGCCATGCGTGCGCTGGCCCCCACGGAGGCCGAGGTGCAGCCCTGGGGGCTCGCCGGGGACCGCCGCTGGGCCGTCGTCGACGCCGCGGGCAAGGTCGTGACCCAACGCCGTCACCCCCGGATGGCGTTGGCCACGGCCGAGCCGCTGGCGGACGGCGGCGTCGCGCTGTCCGCGCCCGGGCACCCGACGCTCAAGGTCGAGGTGCCGTCCCCCACGGCCACGGTCACGATGGAGATCTTCGACAAGTACGTGGAGGCGGTCCCGGCCGGCGGCGAGGCGGCCGCCTGGGTCTCCGCGTACCTGGAGACGGACGCCCGGCTCGTCCACATGGACGCGCCCGAGCACCGGCGGCCCGTCGACCCGGAGTACGCGCTGCCCGGCGAGACGGTGAGCTTCGCGGACGGCTACCCGCTCCTCGTCGCCGCCACGGCCTCGCTCGACGCCCTCAACACCCTCATCGCGGGCGGCGACCACGCCCACGAGGGCCCCCTGCCGATGAACCGGTTCCGGCCGAACCTGGTGATCGAGGGGACCGAGCCGTGGGCGGAGGACGGCTGGACCCGGCTCGCCGTCGGCGAGGTCACCTTCCGCGTCGCCAGGCCCTGCGGGCGCTGTGTCGTCACCACGACGAACCAGTTCACCGCCGAGCGGGGCAAGGAGCCGCTGCGCTCCCTCGCCCTGCACCGCAAGCGCGACGGCCGCGTCATCTTCGGGCAGAACCTCGTCCCCGAGCACCGCGGCACGGTCCGGGTCGGCGACCCCGTGAAGATCCTCGACTGAGAATCCCGCGAATCCCGCGCCCGACAGGCGGGGAAAGCGGCCCCGGGGCACACTCGTTGGAGGAGCGGCGATCAACGAGGGGGTCCTGACGTGCGGGCAGCCACCGGAGTCTGGCGCTGGCGGCGCAATCCCCTGCGCCGGACCACGGACCTGGTCGAGGCGTGGGTCGCCCTCACCGCCGCCGCGCTCCTCTGTCTGCTCGTGCCCCTCGCCGGCTGGGCCGCCGGCTCGTCGGCGCACGGCTCGCTCCAGCGTGCGGTCCGCACGCAGCAGGAGCAGCGGCTGCCGACGACGGCCCGGGTCGTGCGCCTCGAAGACAGGCCGGCGAGCGGCCCCCGTACCGCCGAGTCCGGCGGGGAGGAGCGGCTGCGCCGCTCCGTGGTGGCGCGCTGGACCGCGCCCGACGGCACGGCCCGCACGGGAGTCGTGGCCATCGCGAGGCGCCACTCCGCCCCCGGCGACACGTTCTCCCTGTGGACGGACCGCGAGGGGCATCCGGTGTCCCCGCCGATGCCGGCGGGCACGGCCCGCGCGCACACGGTCATCGCCGGTCTGATGGCCGCGCTCCTCGCCGGGCTCCTCGTGGAGATCGTCCGCCGCCTGGCGGTCCGCCGCCTCGTCCTGCGGCGGTACGCGCGCCTGGACCGCGCGTGGGCCTCGGCGGGCCCCGACTGGGGCCGTGCCGACACCGGCAGCTGACACCTCGCGGCGGGGGTGCCGGTACCGGCACCGGCAGTCGACCCGTACACCTCACTCCACCTCCCTCGCATGCGGACGAGCAGCCCTCTCGACCCGTCATCCCCCACCCACCGCGCGCGCTACGGTGGGGCATCGACACAGCGGCGAGGCATCAGGCGGGGGCAGGGCACACCCATGGCACAGGGCACGGTCCAGGTGACGCACACCGGCACATCGCGGTGGCGGCGCCGCACGGGTGAGTACGCCTCTCTCGCCGCCGCCCTGGAGGCCGCGAGCGACGGGGACGTCCTCACCGTCGCGCCCGGCACCTACCGGGAGAACCTGGTCGTGCGGCGGGCCGTCACCCTGCGCGGCCCCGAGGGTGCGGTCGGCTCGGTGCGGATCGCGCCGCCGGACGGGGTGGCGCTGACCGTCCGCGCCTCCGTCACCATCCAGGACCTGCACATCGAGGGGCAGGACGTCGCCGCGCCCGCGCTGCTCGTCGAGGACGGCACGCCCGAGCTGCTCGATCTGCGGATCATGACGCGCTCGGCCGCCGGGATCGAGGTGCGGGGCGCCGCCCGCCCGACCGTCCGCCGCTGCACGATCGACAACCCGGCCGGCGTCGGCATCGCCGTCGTCGACGGCGCGGGCGGGGTGTTCGAGGAGTGTGAGGTGGTGTCCGCCGGGCAGGCGGGCGTATCGGTGCGCGGAGGGGCGCATCCGCGCCTTGAGCGCTGCCGGGTGCACCATGCTTCCGGCGCCGGGATCGCGGTCACCGGCGAGGGCAGCGGCCTGGAGGGCATCGGCTGCGAGGTGTACGAGATCAAGGGCGCCGGTGTCCAGATCGCGGCGCGCGCCACGGCGCACCTCACCGACTCGTCGGTGCACCGCACGTCCGGGGACGGCATCACGCTCGACACGGACGCCGTCCTGACGCTGTCGGACTGCGACATCCACGACGTCCCGGAGAACGCGGTCGACCTGCGCTCGCGTTCGGTGCTGACGCTGACCCGGTCGACGGTCCGCCGTTTCGGCCGCAACGGCCTGTCGGTGTGGGACCCGGGCACGCGCGTGGACGCCAACCAGTGCGAGATCCACGACAGTACGGGCGACTACCCGGCGGTGTGGGTGAGCGACGGCGCGACCGTGGTCCTCGACGCCTGCCGGGTGCACGACGTGCCGGACGCGCTCTTCGTCCTCGACCGGGGTTCGCGGGTGGACGTGGTCGACAGCGACCTGTCGCAGGTGCGGAACACGGCGGTGTCGGTGAGCGACGGGGCGACGGCCCAGCTCGACGACTGCCGGATCCGGGAGGCCTCCACCGGTGCCTGGTTCCGGGACCACGGCAGCGGCGGCACCCTGGCGGGGTGCACGATCGACGCCGTGCAGACCGGGGTCATCGTCACCAAGGGCGCCGACCCGACGATCGACCGGTGCACGGTCACCTCGCCCGCCGAGGCCGGCTTCTACGTGTCGGCAGAGGGCCGCGGCTCCTTCACCGGCTGCCGGGTCACGGGCAGCGGCGGCTACGGCTTCCATGTGACCGACGGCTGCCGGACGAGCCTGCGCAAGTGCCGTACGGAGCGGTGCGCGCGCGGCGGGTACGAGTTCCCGGAGGAGGGTGCGGTCGCGGAGGACTGCACCAGCGACGAGAGCGCGGTCCGCTCCTCGGTGCCCGACGGCGGCACCGTCCTGGCGGCCACGCAGTCGGCGGGGCTCCTCGGGGCGGTTCCCGTGCCGCGTACCCAGCCGGCCGCCCCGGCTCCGGTGGTTCCGGTGCCCGAGGCCCGCTCCTCGCAGGACGTGCTCGGGGAACTGGACGCCCTGGTGGGCCTGGAGAGCGTCAAGCACGAGGTGCGGACGCTCACCAACATGATCGAGGTGGGGCGCCGGCGTCAGGAGGCGGGGCTCAAGGCGGCCTCGGTCCGCCGCCATCTGGTCTTCACGGGCAACCCCGGCACCGGCAAGACGACCGTGGCCCGGCTGTACGGCGAGATCCTCGCCTCGCTGGGTGTCCTGGAGCGGGGCCACCTGGTGGAGGTCTCGCGGGTGGACCTGGTCGGCGAGCACATCGGGTCGACCGCGATCCGTACGCAGGAGGCCTTCGACCGGGCGCGCGGCGGGGTGCTGTTCGTCGACGAGGCGTACGCGCTGTCGCCGGAGGACTCGGGACGGGACTTCGGCCGCGAGGCGATCGACACGCTGGTGAAGCTGATGGAGGACCACCGGGACGCGGTGGTCGTCATCGTCGCCGGGTACACGGCGGAGATGGAGCGCTTCCTCACCGTCAACCCCGGTGTGGCCTCCCGATTTTCACGGACCATCAGTTTCGGCGACTACGCGCCGGACGAGCTGCTGCGGATCGTGGGGCAGCAGGCCGACGACCACGAGTACCGGCTCGTGCCGGGCACGGACGACGCACTGCTCACGTACTTCACGAAGCTGCCGAAGGGCCCGGCCTTCGGCAACGGCCGTACGGCGCGCCAGACGTTCGAGTCGATGGTGGAGCGGCACGCGGGCCGGGTCGCCGCGCTCGCCGAGCCGAGCACGGACGACCTGACGCTGCTCTACCCGGAGGACCTCCCCGAACTCCCCTGACGGTCGCCGTCGTTCGGCTCGCGCTGGCGGGGCAGGGCGGGCGGCAGCCGGTCGAGGAGCGCGGAGCGCCGCTGGGCGAACGCCGGGTCGGCCTGGTAGTCGGAGTGGCCCAGGATCGGTTCCGGCAGCGGATGCTCACGGGTGCGGCCGTACGCGACGGGGTCGAGCAGCACGTCCCCGTCGACGGCCGGCCGGTCCGCCTCTGCGGGGACGCGGACGGGGCCTCCGATGGGGTCGGTGGCGCGGTGGAGGTTGCTCCAGCAGTGGACCGTACGGTGCAGGGCGCGCAGCGCCTCGGGGCCGAAGTAGGCGGGGAACCAGCGCCCGTAGAGCCGCTCCAGGGGTGAGCCGTAGGTGAGCAGCGCGACCCGGCCGCGGGTGGCGGGCGGCAGTTGCCAGACGGCGGCCGCGGCGAGGACGCTGCCCTGGGAGTGGCCGGAGATGACGAGCCGGCCGCCGGTGCCCCGGGTCCAGGAGCTCATCCGCCAGGTGAGGTCGGGGACGGCCCGTTCGGCGTAGCAGGGCGGGGCGAACGGGTGGGCGGCGCGCGGCCAGAAGGTGCCGACGTCCCAGAGGATGCCGATGGTGCGGCGGGCCGAGGCGTCCTTGTAGGCGCGGCGGCCCCAGGTGACGAAGAGCAGGAAGCCGAGGCCGATCATCCAGGAGCCGACGGCCTGGGCGGCGGAGGCGGCGGAGGCGATCGCGGGGTGGGCGCCGTCGAAGGCCCGGCCGGGGACGTTGCCACTGGCCCAGGCGCCCGCGACGGACGCGGCCCCGAGGAGCAGGGTGGCGCCGGAGACGACGCCGACGAGGACGGGTGCGGAGTCGGTGAGCGCCGCGCGGGCCCGGCCGGCCGCGATCTGTCCCGTACGGACGGGGTCCGGTTCGCCCGCGGTGCCGTAGTCGGCCTCGACGGCGGGCCGCAGCCGCCGGGCGTCGAGCACGGTCCGTACGGCGAGGAGGGCGGCGGGGACGAGCAGCAGCAGGAGCAGGACGGGGATGACGGACGCCTGCCAGCTGAGCAGGACGGGCGGGCCGATCCGGGGGCCCGGCCCCGCCCCGGAGCCGTCGAGCCAGTCGGCGACGCGCTGGGCGACGCCGCCGGACATGACCCCGGCGAGGGCGCAGGCGAGCATGGAGACGGCGGGGCCGCCGAGTCCGCGCAGCGCGGTGCGCGGGTCCCTGCGGGGGCGCTGGAGGAGCAGGGCGACCACGCCGAGGGCGACGACCAGGCCTCCTTGGGCGAGGGTGAGGGCGCCGAAGGCGGCGTCTCCGGGGAGGGTGCCGCTGGAGGCCCAGCCGGGGCGGGACCAGCCGGCGTGCAGGGCGGTGAGGGCGAGGAGGGCGAGGGCGGAGCCGGGCAGCCAGGACACCAGGGCGCGCTCGACGCGCAGGTCGAGGCGGCGCTCGCTGCGGCCCCGGCGGCAGACGACCCAGAGGACGACGGCGCCGAGGGCGACGAGTGCGGTCCGGAGTACGAGGCCGAAGGCCGCGGCCGCCCCCGTGTCGTGGCGGGCGGTGGCGGTGGCGAGGGCCGCGGCGACGGTCAGGAACCCGGCGGCGGTGTGGGCGGCGCGGAGCCGGGCGACGAGGCGGCGCCCGTACCAGAAGCCGGGACGCCCGAGGGCGGGACGGAGCTCGACGGGGGTGGGCGGAGTGGGGCCCACGGGGCCTTCGGGTCCCGGCTCCTCGCTGTCGGCGGCCTCCGTGTCGGGCGGCGTGTCGGCCTGCGGATCGGACTGCGGGTCCGGTGTCGGCGCGTCGTAGCCGGTGGGCGGGCGTTGGGCCTCGTACGCGCTCCAGGTCCGGTTGGACAGGTACCAGAGCAGGCCGACGAGTGCCGTCGGGACGAGCGCGGCGAGGGCGAGGCGGCGCCCCGGCGCGGACCACCAGCCGCCCCGGTCGGCGGCGAGGAAGCCGAGCCAGGAGTACGCGTCGGAGCAGGCCGCGGTGCCGGCGCACTGCCAGGCCGTCAGGTCGAGCGCGACCTCGCAGGCCGCGGCGGTGAGAAGCAAGGTGAGGGTGAGGGCGACGAGCCGGACGAGGACCCCGTACAGCCGGACGAGTCCCGGCCTGCCCTGGGCCGGCGGGCGCATCCAGTGGGCCAGATTGGCGACCATGAAGGGCAGGAGCAGCAGCCACAGGGCGCGGGTGCCGTCGCCCGAGGTGAGGTTGGACCAGCAGTACGCCTCCGGTACCGGCCGCGCGGCGTACCGCTCGGGGTGGTCCTCGGCGTCGAGGTCCTCGGCCCGCCGGTACACGGCGGCGGTGCGGTCGCCGGTGACCCGTACGGTCCTGGGGTCGTCGAGCATGGACTGCGGGGTGGCTCCGCCGACTCCGTGGACGAGGAGTTCGAGCGCCGCGCCCCCGGTCTCCGGGGCGGGTGTGGCAGGGGACACTTAGGGGACTTCCTCTCTGGGTGGGAGGATGCGACGTCGGAAACAGGATCGCGGACAGTCGTGCGCCAGCGCACGGACTCTCACCGAATCCGACGGTGTTCCGACACTGATCCCCTAGTTCCCTGCGGAAGGACCGGCCCCGGCGGTGACTGACAACCAGAACCTCCTCGCGGAGCAGCGGCGCGCCCTGATCCTCGACGAGGTCCGGCGGCGCGGCGGTGTGCGAGTGAACGAGCTGACCCGCCGGCTGAACGTCTCGGACATGACGATCCGCCGCGACCTGGACGCGCTGGCCCGGCAGGGCATGCTGGCGAAGGTGCACGGCGGGGCCGTGCCGGTGGTCGAGGCGAGCACCCACGAGCCGGGCTTTGAAGCGAAGTCGGTGCTCGAACCGAGCGCCAAGGACGAGATCGCGCGGGCCGCGGCGGCGCTGGTCGCGCCGGGTACGGCGATCGCCCTGTCCGGCGGGACGACGACGTACGCGCTGGCCCGGCATCTGCTCGACGTGCCGGATCTGACGGTGGTGACGAACTCGGTGCGGGTCGCGGACGTGTTCCACGAGGCGCAACTGACGGGCGGCGGGGGCGAGGTGCGGCGCGGGGCGGCGACCGTCGTCCTGACGGGCGGGGTCCGGACGCCGTCCGACGCGCTGGTCGGCGCGGTCGCGGACCGGGCGATCCGCTCGCTCCACTTCGACCTGCTGTTCCTCGGGGTGCACGGCATCTCGGTCGAGGCCGGTCTGTCGACGCCGAACCTCGCGGAGGCCGAGACCAACCGGTGCCTGATGCGGTCGGCGCGCCGGGTGGTCGTGGTCGCCGACCACACCAAGTGGGGGACGGTGGGCCTGAGTTCCTTCGCCGACCTGGGCGAGGTGGACACCTGGGTGACGGACCGAGGCCTGGGCGAGGGGGTACGCGGCGAAGTGACGGAGCAGCTGCCGGGGCTGGTGGTGGCGGGCGAGGAGCCCGCGTGACGCTGTTCCGGGTCGAGCGGGCCGTTCCGCTGCCGCCGCGCGAGGCGTGGCGGCGGCTGACGGACTGGCCGGCGCACGGCCGCCAGGTGCCGCTGACCCGGACGAGGGTGCTCACTCCGGGCCCGAACGGAGCGGGGACGCGGTTCACCGCGCGGACCGGCATCGGCCCGCTGGCCTTCGACGACCCGATGGAGGTCGTGCGCTGGGAGCCGCCGGAGGCCGGCCGGGCGGGCGTGTGCCGCCTGGAGAAGTCCGGGCGGGTCGTGCGGGGTTGGGCGGCGGTCGAGGTGACGGGAGCGCCGGGCGGCGGCTGCCGGGTGGAGTGGACGGAGGAGCTGTCGGTACGAGGCCTGCCGCGCGCCTTCGACCCGGTCCTGGCGCGAGCGGGGCGGTTCTTGTTCGGCCGGGCCGTGGACGGATTGCTCCGCTCTTAGCCACTCCTCGGGCGCTCGGCACGGGAGTCGGCGGCGGCGCGGCAGGCGGACTCGTCGGCTCGTCGGGCTCGGGCTCGTCGGGCTCGGGCTCGTCGGGCTCGTCGGGCTCGTCGGGCTCGTCGGGCTCGTCGGGCTACGGACTTACGGGCTACGGGCGGAGTTCCGCCGCGACCAGGGCCGCCGCCTTGGCCACGAGCGGGTTGTCGGCCTCCGCGTCCTCCTCGGGCTTGGCCGTCAGGACGGCCAGCAGGACCGGGCCTCCGTTCGGCGGCCAGGCGATGCCCGCGTCGTTGTTGCCGCCGTACCGCCCGCCGCCGGTCTTGTCGGCAAGGATCCAGTCGGCGGGCAGTCCCTTGCGGAACCGTTCGCCGCTGGTCGTGTTGGCGAGCATCCAGGCGGTCAGCCGGTCGCGGTCCCGGGGCGCCAGCGCGGCGCCGAGGACGAGGCGCCCGTAGGTCCGGCCGATGGCCCGGGGTGTGGTGACGTCGGTGTCGCGCCAGGGCTCGGCGGAGTTCAGCTCGGGCTCCCAGCGGTCCAGCCGGGTGACGCCGTCACCGATCGACCGGGCGAACCGGGTGACAGCCGTCGGCCCGCCCAGCTCCCGCAGCAGCAGGTTCGCGGCGGTGTTGTCGCTGTAGCGGAGGGTCGCGTCGCAGAGCCCGGCGACGGTCATCCCGGCGGCGAGGTTCTCCGGGAGCCCGGTCCTCGGCGAGAAGCCCGACCGCTTGACGTACGCCTCCGTGTACCGGATGCGCTTCGCCAGGAAGGAGCCGTCGTGGTCGAGGTCGCGGAGGACGGCCGCGACGGCGAGGGTCTTGAACACCGAGCACATCGGGAAGCGTTCGTCGGCGCGGTACGCCACGGACCGGCCGGTGCGGACGTCGTACGCGAACACGCCCAGCCGCGCGGAGTGTTCGTCCTCCAGCTCGCGCAACCGTCCGGTGAGGCGGCCCGTCGCGGCGTGGGCCGCCCCCGCGAGCGGGAGGACGGAGGCGAGCACGGTGCCGGTGGCGAGCGCGAGCACGGTGCGGCGGGACGGGTGTGGCGCTGAGGCGGACTCGGGGTGCAGGGAGGACGTGGCGGGGGTGGTGGGCGTGGTGGGCGTGGTGGACACGGGGGTTCCCCTTCCGGCGCGGCGAGATCCTTGCGGAGTCGAGTCCATCATGCGCAACGGCCCACGGCACTCTGTGCCATTGACAAGCCGTCAGCTAGGGTGCACTTCCGCGTCCGTCCTGGGGAGGTTCGGTCCATGGCACGCCGACTGAGGCCGGTGGAGCTCGACTTCACCGCAACCGCACCTGTCCGACTCGCCTACACGGCGACACTGGCCGCACCGCCGTCGGCCGTCTACCGGTCGCTGGCCGTGGAGGTGGGCAGCATGCCCGCGTGGTTCACGGCCGTCGTCTCCGCCGTCCCGACGGCGGACGGCGCGGGCCGGACCATCCGGCTGCGGGGCGGAATCGTCTTCGAGGAGACGATCCTCGCCGCCGAACCCGATGTCCGGTACGCCTACCGGGTCGACCTGACGAACGCACCTGGTGTCACGGCCCTGGCGGAGGAATGGGCCCTCTCCCCCGCCGGGAAGGGCACGCACCTGCGGTGGACGATGGCCGTCGACGGGGCGGCGCCGTTCCGGCTCGCGCTCCTCCTCGCCCGCCCCGGCCTCGGGCTGTCCTTCCGGGACGCCGCGCGCCGCCTGGACCAGCGGCTCACTCCGGCCAGGCCCCCGTCTCCAGGAACCGATCGATAGCGGCGCTGTGCGGGGCGATGTCCAGGCCCTGGGCGGCCAGCCAGGTGTCGGAGTAGTACTTGTCGAGGTAGCGCTCGCCCGGGTCGCAGATCAGCGTCACGATGCTGCCGGTGCGCTCCTCCTTGACCATCTCGGCCACGATCTTGAAGGCGCTCCACAGACCGGTGCCGGTGGAACCGCCCGCCTTGCGCCCTATGGCCGTCTCCAGGGCGCGGACGGCGGCGACGCTGGCGGCGTCGGGAACCTTCATCATGCGGTCGATCGCGCCGGGGACGAAGCTCGGCTCCATGCGGGGGCGGCCGATGCCCTCGATGCGCGAGCCGCAGTCGGAGGTGGCGTCCGGGTCGCCCTGCGTCCAGCCGTCGAAGAAACAGGAGTTCTCCGGGTCGGCGACACAGATCCGGGTGTCGTGCTGCATGTAGTGGACGTAGCGGGCGATGGTCGCCGAGGTGCCGCCGGTGCCCGCGGTGGCCACGATCCAGGCGGGCTCCGGGTAGCGCTCCAGCTTCAGCTGCTGGTAGATCGATTCGGCGATGTTGTTGTTGCCGCGCCAGTCGGTGGCCCGCTCCGCGTACGTGAACTGGTCCATGTAGTGGCCGCCGGTGCGCGCGGCGAGGGCCGCGGACTCCTCGTACATGGTCCGCGAGTCGTCGACGAAGTGGCACTCGCCGCCGTGGAACTCGATCAGCCGGCACTTCTCGGGGCTGGTCGTGCGGGGCATGACGGCGATGAAGGGGACGCCCACGAGCTTGGCGAAGTACGCCTCGGAGACGGCGGTCGAACCGCTGGAGGCCTCGATGACGGGCTTGCCCGGGCGGATCCAGCCGTTGCAGAGCCCGTAGAGGAAGAGCGAACGGGCGAGCCGGTGCTTGAGGCTGCCGGTGGGGTGGGTCGACTCGTCCTTGAGGTAGAGGTCGATGCCCCACTTCTCGGGGAGCGGGAAGCGCAGCAGGTGGGTGTCGGCGGAGCGGTTGGCGTCGGCCTGGACCTTGCGGACGGCCTCCTTCAGCCAGGCCCGGTACGCCGGATCGCTGCGGTCGACGTCGATGGTCGCCGGCGCGGCGGTCGCACTGTTCTCGGTGGTGCTCATCCGTCCCACTCCTCGCTCACTGCCACTGGTGCCCGTTGCCGACAATACCCCTCCCACCTGGGCAAACGTTCCCTTTGATGTCCCATAGGCCTCCCTTGTGGCAGGGCCACTGGTGCGGGCGCGGGCCGCCCGGCACACTGGTGACGGCAACCGGGTGAAAGGGGTGGACCGGCATGGAGGAACCCGAGTTCAGCGCGCGGGGTGTACGGATCGCACGCTGGCCGCGCGCCTTGACGCGCGCGGGCGAGGTGCGGATCGAGGACGGCCGGCTCGCGCTGCTCACGAGCTATGGCAGCGAGATCGACAGCGCGCCCGTGAGCGCCGTACGGGCCGGGCGGCCGTGGTTCGCGAAGGCGGACGAGGCGGTGGCGACGGTGAACGGGACCCGGTACCGGCTGACCCTGCACCACCGGGCCGGCGACGGGACCGAGGAGTCGGGGAGTTTTCTCGCGGCGCTCAGGCGGGCGGCCGGCCGCGGCTGACCGGACGCGCCTCGCCTCGGCCCTGACCTGGCACGGATCGCCGCGAGTTGCGGCACGGTCACCACTGGCTCACGCTGGAACCACCTCACCGAGGGTTCACCGGTGGTGACGTTGCGCTTCGGTCGCCACCGTGCTGTACCGCAGTACCGCCGTACGCATGAGAGATCCGAATCTTCGTCTTCTTCCGAACTACTTCGGGGAGTCGCAGCGTGATCAGCGAGCCGAGCAGGTATTACGCGGTGGAGCTCCATGCCCTGCCGTCGCGGATCGGACAGGTCCGCAGAATCGTCTCCGCGCATCTGCGCCATTGGCATCTCGACGCTTTGATCGACCATGCCGCGCTCGGGGTCACCGAGCTTCTGACGAACGTCCACCGACACGCGCAGCCGGACAAGCGCTGCACGGTCGAGATCGAGCTGCTGCTCGACCGGCTGACGGTGTCGGTCAGGGACCACGATCCCCGAATACCGCGCGCCGGGACCCCGGACGGCGGCGACGGGCTCGACGCACTCGACGCCTTCGGCGCTCTCGCCACCTCCGGCCGGGGCCTCGCCATCGTCGGTGCGGTCAGCGAGAGTTGGGGCGTCCGCCCGTGCGGCGCCGAGGGCAAGGTCGTGTGGTTCACCCTCACGGCGCCGCCGTCGCCCGTCCCGGTCGAGGAGCACGCACACGCCGTGCACGGCTCCTCGCCCGAGCTCCCCTTCGGGACGTACGGCCCGTTCCCGGGCGTCCCCGCCGTCGCCGCCGTCCCCGCCGTCCCGTTGGGCACGCCGGCCGACCCGGTCCTGGCCCCGGTCGTCGCCGGGCCGGTCCTCGCGGGCCGGGTCCTCGCCGGCCCGGTCCTCGCGGGCCGGGCGGGCTGAGGACCGGCCGGACGCCACGGCCCGGATGCCACCGGCCTGTGGTCACTGGCCCCAGGTCACCGGCCCGAGGTCACTGGCCTGACGTCACCGGCCCGACGTCACCGCCTGACGTCGGGCCGAGGTCATTCCGTCCCGAGGTCATTCCGTGCCGATCGCCCTGAGGATCTCCAGGCGCGCCGCGCGGCGGGCCGGACGCCAGGCCGCCACGACGCCCGCCGTCAGGCCGATCAGGGCCACGGCCGCCAGTCGCACCGCCGGCACGGCGAAGGCGAGCGCGCTGTCACCGGATCCCTCCGAGGCGCGGACGAGCACCCAGCCGAGGAAGCCGCCGAGGGTGAGCCCGCCGAGCGTCCCGAAGGCGGCGACGAGGACGGACTCCCAGCGGACCATGGCCCGCAGCTGGGCGCGGGTCTGTCCGACGGCCCGCAACAGGCCCAGCTCGCGGGTCCGTTCGTGGACGGCGAGGGTCAGCGTGTTGGCGATGCCGAGCAGGGCGATCAGGACCGCGAGCGCGAGGAGCGCGTAGACGAGGGTGAGCATCATGTCGATGCCGCCCGCCGAGGCCTCCGCGTACTCCTCCCGGGTCTGCACCTCCGGTTGGCCGTACCGGTCCGCGACCTCGGTCACGGCCGCCTTGCCGTCCGCCGCGGACACGCCGTCCGCGAAGGCGACGGCGACCAGCCGGTCGGCGTCCTGGGTGCGGTGCGGGGCCCAGGCCTCCCGGGTGACGAGGTAGTCCCCCGCGAGGTCGGCCCGTTCGTAGACCGCGCGGACGGTGAAGGTGTGCCGGGTGCCGTCCGTGAACGTCAGCTCGGCCGTGCGCCCGGGCGCCAGGCCGGCGGCGGCGGCCTCGTCGGCGGCGACGGCGAGCCCGTCCGCACCGAGTCCGGTGAGGGTGCCGCGTACCTCCCCGAGGTCGAGGGTGCGGGCGAGCGCGGCCGGGTCGGTGACCGTCAGGGCGCGGCCCCGGCCGTCGACCTCCGCCACTCCGCTGCCCAGGCCGACGGCCGTGTCGACCTCGGGGAGTGCCGCGACCGCCGGGGCGAGCCGGGGGCTGAGCCCGCTGCCGCCCGCGCCGAAGGAGGGCGCGCCGATGGCCACGTCGCCCGCGAAGGAGCGGTCGACCGTACGGTCCATGGTCGCCTTGAGGGAGGCACCGAAGACGGTGAAGAGGGTGACGACGGCGACCCCGATCATCAGGGCGGTGGCGGTCGCGGCCGTCCGTCCGGGGCTGCGCAGGGCGTTGCGGCGGGCGAGGCCGCGGTTGGCGCCGCGCAGGGGCCGGCCGAGGGCCCGCACGGCGACCGAGGCGGCCACCGGTCCGAGGACCACGAAGGCGGCGACGGCGAGCCCCGCGCCGGTCGCGGCGAGCCACAGCGAGGGGTCGCCGAGCACTCCCGCGAGGACCGTGCCGACGGCGGCGGCCAGGAGGGCGCCGCCGGTCAGCGCACGGGCGCGGGAGGTGCCCGAGCCGTCCACGTCGTTCTCGCGGAGCGCGGCGAGCGGAGCCGTGCGGCCGGCCCGTACGGCGGGCAGGAGCGCCGAACCGGCGCAGACCGCGAGTCCGACGCCGAGCGGGAGCGCGAGGGAACCGGCCGTGACGACCAGGTCGCCCTCGGGGAACGGGAACCCGACGGCCGGGAAGAGGGCCTGGAGGCCGGCGGCCACGCCGATGCCGGCGAGGAGCCCGGCGGCGGAGGCGAGCAGCCCCACGACGAGCGCCTCGGCGAGCGTGCCGGTGACGACCTGGCGGCGGGCGGCGCCGACGGCGCGGAGCAGGGCGTTCTCGCGGGTCCGCTGGGCGACGAGGACGGCGAAGGTGTTGTGGATGGTGAAGACGGAGACGAGCACCGCGACTCCGCTGAAGACCAGCAGGAAGGTGGTGAAGAGGCCGAGGAACCGGCCGGAGACCATCTCGGTGTTCTCCTCGGCCGCGCGCTGCCCGGTGATCGCCTCGACCCCTTCGGGCAGGGCGGGGGCGAGCGCGGCGACGAGCTCCTCCTGGCTGACGCCGGGCCCGGCGCGTACGGCGATGCTCGTCGCCTCGCCGGGGCGGGCCGTCAGGTACCGCTCGGCGTCGGCGCGGGTCAGGCCGGTCCAGGTGACCTGGCCCATGCCGTCGGCGCCGCCGAAGGTGGCGAGACCGACGACGGTGATCCGTACGGGGTCGGGGGTGCGCAGGACGGTCGTGTCGCCGATGCTGAGGCCGGCGGCCTTCGCCGCGCCCCGGTTGACGACGGCCTCGCCGGGCGCGTGCGGAGTGCGTCCCTCGGCGAGCCGGTACGGGTTGAGGGCCTCGTCCTCGATCCAGTTCGCGGCGAGGGTGGGCGGGCCCTTGCCGCCGACGGGGGTCCCGTCGGCGGTGAGGAGCTGGCCGGCGCCCTCGATCAGGGGCGCGGCGGCGGCGACTCCGGGGACCTGGGCGATCCGGTCGGCGAGGTCGGCGTCGACGGGGCCGCGGGTGCCCTGTGCCGCGCCGGCGGCCGTGACGGTGGTGGCGCTGCGGACGACGGCGTCCGTGCCCCGGGTGGCGCCGGTGAACATGGCGTCGAAGCTCGCGCGCAGGGTGTCGCCCATGACGAGGGTGCCGGTGAGGAAGGCGACCCCGAGGAGGACGGCGGCGAAGGTGCCGAGGAAGCGGCGCCGGTGGGCGCGGAGGGATGCGAGCGTGAGCCGGAGGGTGGCGGGGGTGGCGGGGGTTCTCATGTCGCCCCTCCTCGGGTCGTGGCGGAGGCCGTGGCGGAGGTCGAGACAGGCGTGGCGACGGACGTCGTGGCGGAGGCCGGGTCGGTCGTCGGGGCGGAGGGCCGGCCGGTGTCGGTCTCGAAGGCCTTCATGCGGTCGAGGACGCGGTCGGCCGTCGGGGCGGTCATCCGGTCGACGAGCCGCCCGTCCGCGAGGAAGACCACCTCGTCGGCGTGGGCGGCGGCGACCGGGTCGTGGGTGACCATGACGACGGTACGGCCGGTCTCCCGCACCGTACGGCCGAGCAGGCGCAGGACCTCCTCGCCGGAGCGCGAGTCGAGGTTGCCGGTGGGTTCGTCGGCGAAGACGACGTCCGGGTCGCCGACGAAGGCGCGGGCGACGGCCACGCGCTGCTGCTGTCCGCCGGAGAGTTCGCCCGGCCGGTGGTGCAGGCGGTCGCGCAGGCCGACGGTGTCGACGAGCCGGTCGAACCGGGCCCGGTCGGGGGCTCGCCCGGCGAGGTCGAGCGGGAGGGTGATGTTCTCCGCGACGGTCAGGGTCGGCAGCAGGTTGAAGGCCTGGAAGACGAAGCCGACGCGGTCGCGGCGCAGGAGCGTCAGACGGCGGTCGTCGAGCGTGGAAAGGTCGGTGCCGCCGACGAAGGCGGCACCGGAGGTGAGGGTGTCGAGCCCCGCGGCGCAGTGCAGGAGCGTGGACTTGCCGGAGCCCGAGGGGCCCATGACGGCGGTGAAGCGGCCGGCCGGGAAGTCGACGCTCACCCCGTCGAGGGCCCTGACCTCGGTGTCGCCGCGCCCGTAGACCTTGACGGCGTCCAGGACCCGGGCGGCTTCGGTGTGCGCGGTGGGGGTGCGGGCGGCGGGGGTGCGGGCGGCGGCGGTCATGCCCGGCGCTCCTTGCCGGTCGCGGTGCGGCCGAACTGCTCCTCCAGGACGGTGAGCCGGCGCCAGTACTCGTCCTCGTCGATCTCCCCGGCGGCGAACCGGTGGCCGAGCAGGGCGATCGGCGAGTGCTCGTCGGGCCGGCCGTCCCGGTAGGGGCGGCCGCCGCGGCCCGGGCGCCAGCCGGCACGGCGGGCCAGGGTGACGATCCCGGCGATGACGACGGCCCAGACCAGGGGGAAGAGGAGGATCCACGGGCCGGGGCCCGCGTAGGCGAGGGTGTTCATGAGGGTTCAGCTCCTCGGTGTGCGCTGTGGTGATGTCCGTGCTTCGAGACTCGCTCGGGGAGGGGGTCCGGGGCGTCGTACGGGCAGCGGCTTCGCACGTACGACAGCGGGAGTACGGCGGGCGGTCCGGACGGCCTTCCTCTCTGTACCTACTGGTATGTACAGTGCGGTCATGAGCACTCCGAAGACCACCGCCGAACGTCTCGTCGAGGCGACCCGCGAGCTGCTGTGGGAGCGCGGCTACGTGGGCACCAGCCCCAAGGCCGTCCAGCAGGCGGCGGGCGCGGGTCAGGGCAGCATGTACCACCACTTCTCGGGGAAGCCGGACCTGGCGCTCGTCGCGATCCGGCGCACGGCCGAGGAGATGGGTACGGCGGCCGAGGCCGTGCTGGGCGGCGAGGGCTCGGCGTACGCCCGGATCGAGGCGTACCTGCTGCGCGAGCGCGAGGTCCTGCGCGGCTGCCCGGTGGGGCGGCTGACCATGGACCCGGAGGTGATCGCCCACCCGGAACTCCGCGCCCCCGTCGAGGAGGCGCTCGGCCGGCTGCGCGGCCGGCTCGCCGACGTGGTCCAGGAGGGGCTGGACAGCGGTGAGTTGAGGGCCTCGCTCGATCCCGAGGAGATCGCGGCGACGGTCGTGGCGACCGTCCAGGGCGGCTACGTGCTGGCCCGCGCCACGGGCTCGCGGGCTCCGTTCGACAGCGCCGTACGCGGTCTGCTGGCGCTCCTCGCGACACCCTGATCTACGCCCTGATCAACGCCCTGATCAACGCCGTGATCAACGCCCTGATCGACGCCCTTCACCGAGAAGATTCCCGCGAATCGCCAGAGAACCGGAGACCGTTCCGTGCACGCGATGCAGTACGAGATCACTCTGCCCGCCGACTACGACATGGGGATCATCCGCGAGCGGGTCGCGACGAGGGGCCACCTGCTCGACACGTTCCCCGGGCTCGGCCTGAAGGCCTATCTGATCCGGGAGCGGGAGGCCGGATCGCCGGTCAACCAGTACGCGCCGTTCTATCTCTGGGCCACCCCCGAGGGCATGAACTCCTTCCTCTGGGGGCCGGGTTTCCAGGGCATCGTGAACGACTTCGGCCGGCCGGTGGTGCAGCACTGGACGGGCCTGGCGTACGAGGAGGGGCCGGCGGCCGCGTCGGCTCCCGGGACCGCCACGCGCCGCAGGACGCCGCTCGGCGAGGCGGTGCCGCCGGGCGAGGCCGTGGCGGAGGCGGTGGCCCGGCACGCGCGGGAGGCCCGCCGGGACGGCGTGGTCGCCTCGGCCCTGGCCGTGGATCCACGCCACTGGGAGCTGCTCACCTTCACGCTGTGGGCGGACGGGACGGGTACCGATGGGGCGGGTTCCGACGGGACAGGCGCCGACACGGCGGAAGCGCCCGCCGGCGAGGGCGAGCGCTTCCGGGTCCTGCACCTCTCGGCCCCCGGACGTGGAGAGTTGGGGGCCGGACGGCGGCAGTGGTGACGTGGTCTCAGGCCACGGCGACCAGGGTGAGGTACGTGATCCCGAGGGCCCGGCGGTAGCCGTTCAACCAGTTCGACCGCTGGCTGTCGGCGCGCTCGCGGGTCTCGGCGGCGAGCGGGTGCCCGGGGTTCGCGGCGAGCCAGACCTCGGTGTCGTACCGGTAGCCGGACTCGAACTCCTCCCACTCCTCGGCGCTCGCCGTCTCGATCCGCGCGGGCCGGAAACCCGCCTCGATGGCGAGGTCCACGAGGGCGCCGAGGGAGAAGTGCTCGCCGGCGTGCGCGTCGGGCCACATTCCGGCCAGCTCCTCCTCCGTCGGAGTGCGCTCCCAGAAGCCCTCGCCGAGCACGACCCGGCCGCCGGGCCGGACCAGTCGGCGCAGCTCCCGGAGGGCGGCGGCGGGGTCGTGCGGCAGCTCGGGGTCGCAGAGCGCCTGGCTCGATCCCAGACAGAGGATCGCGTCGACGGGGCCCCGCTCGGTGCCGAGCGCCGACTCCTCGACGAAGACCACACGGTCGGCGAGACCGCGCTCTTCGGCGAGGGCCCGGCCGCGGGCCAGGTCCTCGGCGTTGATGTCGATCCCGATGCCCTTGGCGCCCGGGGCGCTCTCCAGGACGCGGAGGAGCAGTTCGCCCCAGCCGCAGCCGATGTCGAGGACATCGGCGGGCTGTTCGGCGGCGAGTCGTTCGATCATGCGGGTGGCGCGGGCCTCGGAGAGGGGGCCGTGGAAGGTGAGGCTGCCGAGGCGTGGGGGGAGACCGGAGTCCGAAGTGATCATGAGGCGGAACGCTACGGCGTACGGCCTCTCCCGCCCAGCGATTTTCCGCCAACACCCCACCGGATACGTCACACGTCAGGGAGCACAAGCGACCGAACCGGACACCCTCGTGTCACGGCAACGGGCGGTTGAGCCAGACCACTTCACCGTTGTCCTCCATGGTGACGCGATCCCGCTCGAACCCGAGCTTCTCCAGGACACGGAGCGACGGCGTGTTCCACGAGCCGACGGTCGACCAGAGCCGTTTCCGTCCGGTCGCGACGGCGGCTTCGAGTACCGCGCCGGCCGCCTCGGTGGCGTAGCCGCGCCCGTGCGCGCGCTGGAACAGCTCGTACGCGATCTCGGGCTCCTCCAGGGTGGTGCGGCCGATGATCAACCCGCAGTAGCCGATGAAGTCGCCCTCGTCGCGGCGCTGGATGGGCAGCAGGGCGATCCCCGTCTCCTCCGTCGCGGTGAGGAACCCCGCGATGGCCGTCCGGATGCGCTCGACCGGAGGCGTCCCCTTGCCGCGCTCGCCGAGGAGGGCGCAGAACTCGGCTGCGTCCGACTCGGCCCACGGCCGCAGTATCAGCCGCTCGGTCTCCAGGTGGAACGACATCGTCTCGTACGTAGCCATGCCCCTACTCTGCCCCACGGATCATCGGACGAACGCCTTCGGAGCGCGAGCGGACGCCCTGGTCGGGCACCTCGGGGACTTCCGGCCGACGGAACCGGTCCGGCCGGGAGTCGCTCAGACGGACTCCCGGCCGAGCGCGGCCAGCGGATCGTCGAGCACCGGCTGCCAGGCCAGCTCGGCGGCGCCCACCAGGCTGTTGTGGTCCAGCGTGCAGGGCAGGATCGGGACGCCGCCGCTGCGGCCCCAGAGGCTGCGGTCGGCGACGACCGCACGGAGACGCTCGGGGTCGGCGTCGAGGAGCTCACGGTGGAGCCCGCCGAGGATGATCCGGTCCGGGTTGAGGATGTTCACCAGACCGGCGAGGCCGAGGCCGAGCCGGTCGATCAGCTCCCCGACGGCCACCCGGACACCCGGGTCGTCCCGGCTGGTCCGCAGCAGGTCACGGGCCTGCTGGAGCAGGGAGACCTCGGGGCCGGGATCCCGGCCCGCGACCGTGAGGAAGGCGAGCGGGTCGGTCTCGACGTCGAGGCAGCCGCGGCTGCCGCAGTGACAGGGGCGCCCCTCCGGATTGACCGTCAGATGGCCGACCTCCAGGGCGAGGCCCGCGCTGCCCGTGTGCAGGCGCCCGTCGAGGACGAGCGCGCCGCCGACGCCCCGGTGGCCGGTGGCCACGCAGAGCAGGTCGCGGGCGCCGCGCCCGGCGCCGTGGCGGTGCTCGGCGAGGGCGGCGAGGTTGACGTCGTTGCCGGTGAAGGCCGGGCCCTCGATCCCGGCGGCCCGTACCCGCTCGGCGAAGATCTCCCGTACCGGCGCACCGGCGGGCCAGGCGAGGTGGAGCGGATTGAGCGCGGTGCCCTCGGGCTCGGCCACGGCTGAGGGTGCGGCGAGTCCGGCGCCGACACAGCGGCGGCCGCTCTCCCGGAGCAGCGCCGCTCCCGCGTCGACCACGGCGCCGAGGACCTGGGCGGGGTCGGCGGAGACGGTGACGCAGCCGGGTGCCGTGGCGACGATGGTGCCGCCGAGGCCGACGAGCGCGGCGCGGAAGCCGTCCGCGTGGACCTGGGCGGCGAGGGCGACGGGGCCCTTCTCGTCGACGGCGAGCCGGTGGGAGGGGCGCCCCTGGGAGCCGGCGGCGGCACCGGGGTTGGAGTCGACGCGAATGAGGCCCAGCGCCTCCAGCTCGGCGGCGACCGCGCCCGCGGTGGCCCGGGTGACGCCGAGTTCGGCGGTGAGGACGGCCCGTGTCGGCGCCCTTCCGGTGTGCACCAGCTCCAGCGCGGGGCCGAGCGCGTTGCGCCCCCTGTCCAGCCGTGTCCGGGTCGTCGTCGCCTTGCCGTTCATGGGGGCGAGTCTCCCATGATCGGACGACACGCCGAACCCGCACCCGGCCGGGCACGGCGCACGACCGGCCACGCACCCGCCGCATCCCTGCCGCCGTCCCTGCTGCATTCCCGCCACGGTGCCGGCGCACCCCCGCCCCGCGCCCCGGCCGCATCCCCGCCGCGGTGCCGCCGCGCCCAGGCCCGCGGTGCCGACGGCCGGCCGGCCTGCCGCCGATCCCGCCCGGCGGTTGAATCCCGGGCCCGGCGCCCCCTATCCTGAGTTTGTGCCGCTACTAAACAAAGTACGGACGGCCGCATCGGGGGGCTTCGGCGGAGACACCGCCCACCACTCCCTGACCCGCCTCCGCTCCGCCCTGACCCTCTTCTTCGCCCTCGACGGATTCCTCTTCGCCGGCTGGGTGGTCCGCATCCCCGCCGTCAAGCAGCAGACCGGCGCCTCGGCCGGCGACCTCGGGCTCGCCCTCCTCGGCGTCTCGGCGGGCGCCGTCGTGACCATGACGCTGACCGGCCGGCTCTGCCGCCGCTTCGGCAGCCACGCCGTCACCGTCGCCACCGCCGTCCTGCTCTCCCTCTCGGTCGCGCTTCCGGCGCTCACCCGGTCCCCGCTCGCCCTCGGCCTCGTCCTGCTGGTCTTCGGCGCCGCGTACGGCGGGATCAACGTCGCCATGAACAGCGCCGCCGTCGACCTGGTGGCCGCACTGCGCCGCCCGGTGATGCCGAGCTTCCACGCCGCGTTCAGCCTCGGCGGCATGCTCGGCGCGGGCATCGGCGGGCTCCTCGCCGGGAGCCTGTCCCCCACCGCCCACCTCCTCGGCCTGACGGTCGTCGGCCTGGCACTGACGGCCGCCGCCGGTCCCGTACTCCTCCGCCACACCGCCCCCGGCCGACCGGAATCACTCCCGACGCGGGATGCGGGGAATCAGCGGGATGCCGGGAGACGATCGGCCTCCGGGAAGCCGTCGCGGGCGGCCCGCCGTACGGTCCTCGTCTTCGGCGTGATCGCGCTCTGCACGGCGTACGGCGAAGGGGCGCTGGCCGACTGGGGCGCGCTCCATCTCGAACAGGACCTGGGCGCCCACCCGGGCGTGGCCGCCGCCGGTTACTCCGTCTTCGCGCTGACCATGACCGCCGGGCGGCTCTCCGGCACGCTGCTCCTGGAACGGCTCGGCCAGACCCGTACGCTCGTCGCGGGCGGGGCCACGGCCGCGGCCGGCATGCTCCTCGGCGCGCTCGCCCCGACCGTCTGGGCCACGCTCCTCGGCTTCGCGGTGACCGGCCTCGGCCTGGCCAACATCTTCCCCGTCGCCGTGGCCCGCGCCGGCGCCATCGCCGGCCCCGACGGGGTGGCGACCGCCTCCACCCTCGGTTACGGGGGCATGCTGCTCGGCCCGCCGTCCATCGGGTTCCTCGCCGACTGGTTCTCCCTTCCGGTGGCGCTCACGACCGTCGCGGTCCTCGCCGCCGGAGCCGCGGCGATGGGCTACTGGGCACGGAACGCGGGCACCCGAACCGCGAGTTGATCACCTGCGGGCGCGCGAGCTGTCAGACTCCGCCCCAAGGGAAACGATCAACGGGGGCACGATGAAGATCACTGAACACATCACCGCACTGGAAGCGGCCGGCCTGGCGCTCGCGGAGGCGGCGGCCGCGGCCGGGCCGGACGCGGAGGTCCCGACCTGTCCGGGGTGGCGCGTCCGCGACCTCCTCCGGCACACGACGACGGTGCACCGCTGGGCCACGGCCTTCGTGGTCGAGGGACACACCGCCTACCACCCGGACGGCGGCGAACCGGACCTGGACGGCGACGAGTTGCTCGCGTACTACCGGGAGGGTCACACGGCTCTCGTCGCGGCCCTGCGCGCGGCGCCGGAGACTTTGGAGTGCTGGACCTTCCTCCCGGCGCCTTCGCCGCTCGCCTTCTGGGCGCGGCGGCAGGCGCACGAGACGGCCGTCCACCGCGCGGACGCCGAGTCGGCGCTCGCGGCCGGGCCGGGAGCGGTCGACCCGGCGCTGGCCGCCGACGGGATCGACGAGCTGCTGCGCGGCTTCCACGCCCGCGACAACAGCCGGGTGCGCACGCCCGAGCCGCGCATCCTGCGGGTGCGGGCCACGGACACGGGTGACGTCTGGACCGTACGCCTGTCGGCGACGGAACCGCCCCGGACGGAACGGGCGGCAGCCGAACAGGAAGCGGCGGACGCGGAGTTCAGCGGGGCGGCCGACCGTCTGTACCTGACCCTGTGGAACCGGCTGCCGGCCGAGACCGTGACGCTGACCGGGGACGACACGATCGCCCGGCTGTGGCGGGAGAACTCGGCAGTCACCTGAAACTGAGGGGAGCTGGGTCGCGCGGAGGGGGGATCGCCTCGACCGAGGCGATCCCGCGGTCCGCGATCCCGCGACTCAGGGAACTTCAGGAACTGCGGTCCAGCATCCTCGTCAGCACCTCGCGCTGGAGGGGCTGCGCTTCGGCGTGGCGCGCGAGGCCCTTCTCCGTGAGCTTCACCTGGACGCCCCGCCGGTCCTCGGCGCACATCCCCCGCAGGACCAGGCCGTCCTTCTCCAGGCGCGCGACCGTCCGGGACAGCGCGCTCTGGCTGAGGTGGACCCGCCCGGCGAGCTCCTGGACGCGCCAGGAGCCCGGGCCGTCCTCGGCCGCGCCCTCGGCGAGGACGTCGAGGACCTCGAAGTCGCTGGCACCGATCCCGTACGGATGGAGGGCCCGGTCGACCTCACAGGTCGTCCGGGCGTGCAGGGCGAGGACGTCACGCCACTCGTCCACGAGCGCGCGTTCGGACTTGTTCGCTGCCATGACCGCACGTTAGCAGAAACGACCCACTTTGTTGCACGGGAATTAAATGCACTTGCATTCAATGCATGTGCATGTACCGTGCTGCCCATGACCTCTCCGCTCACCGCCGCACCCACGGCCGCCGTGCAGAACCGCTGGAGTCCGCGGCTCTGGGGCACCCTGCTCGTGCTCTGTGCCGCGATGTTCCTCGACGCCCTCGACGTCTCCATGGTCGGCGTCGCCCTGCCCTCGATCGCCACCGACCTCGGCCTGTCCACCGCCACGCTCCAGTGGATCGTCAGCGGCTACATCCTCGGCTACGGCGGCCTGCTGCTCCTCGGCGGTCGCGCTGCCGACCTCCTCGGCCGCCGGCGCGTCTTCCTCATCGCCCTCGCCGTCTTCGCGATCGCCTCGCTCCTCGGCGGACTCGTCGACTCCGGCCCGCTCCTGATCGCCAGCCGGTTCATCAAGGGCCTCAGCGCGGCCTTCACCGCCCCCGCCGGCCTGTCGATCATCACCACGACCTTCAAGGAGGGCCCGGAGCGCAACCGGGCCCTGTCGATCTACACCACCTGCGCCGCCACCGGCTTCTCCATGGGCCTGGTCCTGTCGGGGCTGCTCACCGAACTCAGCTGGCGCTGGACCATGCTCCTGCCCGCCCCCGTGGCCCTGATCGCCCTGGTCTTCGCGCTCCGCCTCATCCCGCACAGCGCCCGCGAGGACTCCTCCGGCGGCTACGACCTGCCGGGCGCCGTCACCGGTACGGCCGCGATGCTGCTGCTCGTCTTCACCGTCGTCCAGGCGCCCGAGGTCGGCTGGACCTCAGCCCGGACCCTGCTGTCCTTCCTCGTGGCCGCCGTCCTCCTCGTCTCCTTCGTCCTGGTGGAACGGCGGAGCGCGAGCCCGCTCGTACGGCTCGGGGTCCTGCGCTCCGGCTCCCAGGTCCGCGCCCAGCTCGGCGCGGCGGCGTTCTTCGGCTCGTACGTAGCCTTCCAATTCATCGTGACCCAGTACATGCAGTCGCTGCTCGGCTGGTCCGCGCTCCAGACGGCGCTGGCCTTCCTGCCGGCCGGCGTGCTCGTGGCGCTCTCCTCCACGAAGATCGGTGGCATCGTGGACCGCTTCGGCACACCTCGGGTGATCGCCGCCGGCTTCACGCTGCTCGTCGTCGCGTACGCGCTCTTCCTGCGGATCTCGCTGACCCCGCAGTACGCGGCGGTGATCCTGCCCTCGATGCTGCTCCTCGGCGCCGCCTGCGCCCTGGTCTTCCCCTCGCTCAACATCCAGGCCACCAACGGCGTGGACGACCGCGAGCAGGGCATGGTCTCGGGGTTGCTCAACACCTCGATCCAGGTCGGTGGCGCGCTCTTCCTCGCCGTCGTCACCGCCGTCATCACCGCGGACGGCGACACGTCGGCCTCCCCGCAGGCCACGCTGGACAGCTTCCGCCCGGGACTCGCCGTGGTCACGGTCATCGCCCTGGCCGGACTCCTGATCACCCTGCCGGGCCTCCGGAAGCGGCGGAGCACCACCGAATCGGTCGTCGTGGCACGCTCCGCACCCACGGACTCCCCGGAGAAGGTCGCCGCCCGCGACTGAGCACGTCCGCCGGCCACCTCTCCCCGTACGGGATCAATCGCCGTCCCGTGCCGCGTCCGCCGGAAGGCGGAGCGGGGCGGGGCGAGGCGAGGCGAGGTCGGGCTCGACTCAGGCCCGGCCGGCCGGCCGGCCGTGGCGTGGTGTTTCTGCGGCGCTCCCGCGTAGCGGGCGGTGCGCCGGATGCCGTCAGCCCAGCCAGCCGGGTCGGACGAGGCCCGACTCGTAGGCGAGGACGACGAGTTGGGCGCGGTCCCGGGCGGCCAGCTTCACCATCGCTCGGCTCACATGCGTCTTGGCGGTGAGCGGGCTGACGACCAGCCGGCGGGCGATCTCCTCGTTCGAGAGGCCGATCCCCACGAGGGCCATCACCTCGCGCTCCCGTTCGGTCAGCGCGCCGAGCGCGGCCGTGGCCGCCGGGGCCTTGGAGCGGGCCGCGAACTCCTCGATCAGCCGCCGGGTCACGCCCGGGGAGAGCAGCGCGTCCCCGTGGACGACGGCCCGCACCGCCCGCAGCAGCTCCTCCGGTTCGGTGTCCTTCACCAGGAAGCCGGAGGCACCGGCGCGGATCGCCTCGAAGACGTACTCGTCGAGCTCGAAGGTGGTCAGCATGACCACCCGGACCCCGGCGAGGTCCGGGTCCTCCGTGATGCGCCGGGTGGCGTCGAGGCCGTCGAGCCGCGGCATCCGGATGTCCATGAGGACGACGTCGGGGCGCAGCTCCCGCACCCGCTCCACGGCCTCGCCGCCGTCCGCGGCCTCCCCCGCCACCTCGATGTCCGGCTGGGCGTCGAGCAGCGCCCGGAACCCCGCGCGGACCAGCGACTGGTCGTCGGCGAGCAGCACGCGGATCACGGGGTCTCCTCGGGACTGAGCGGACTGGTCGGACTGGGCGAACCAGGTGAACCGGGCGCACCGCGTGGACCGAGCGGGAGGACGGCGTGGACGCGGAAGCCGCCGTCGGGCCGGACGCCCGCCTCGATCGTGCCACCGAGGGCGGCGGCCCGCTCCCGCATTCCGGCGAGGCCGTTGCCGCTGCCGCCCGCCTCGGTGCCGGTGGCGGGGCCGTCGTCGTCGACGCGCAGGTCGAGGCGGGCGGGGCCGTGCGCGATCTCCACCCGGGCGGTGCGCGAGCCGGAGTGCCGGACCACGTTGGTGAGCGCCTCCTGCACGATCCGGAAGGCGGCCAGATCGGCGCCGGGAGGCAGGCCGGCGGCGGGCGGGCCGCTCGCCGTGACCGTGACGGTCAGGCCCGCGGCGGCGGCCTGCTCGACGAGTTCGGGGAGGCGGCCGAGGCCGGGGGCCGGGGCGCGCGGGGCGTCGCCGGGGGCACGGAGGGTGTCGAGGACCTGTCGCACCTCGCCGAGCGCCTCCTTGCTGGCCGCCTTGATGGTGGTCAGGGCGGTGCGGGCCTGCTCGGGGTCGGCGTCGAGCAGGGCCAGGCCGACCCCCGCCTGCACGTTGATCACGGAGATCGAGTGGGCGAGCACGTCGTGGAGTTCACGGGCGATGCGGAGCCGCTCCTCGTCGGCGCGGCGCCGCTCGGCGGCGGCGCGCTCCGCCCGCTGCTGCGCCCACTGCTCGCGCCGTACCCGTACGAGCTCGGAGGCGGCGAGGACGGCGACGGCGAACGCGCCGGCGGGCAGCTCCTGCCCCCAGGGGGCGGGGCCGTCGCCGGCCGGAGGCAGCCACCGGTAGAGCCAGTGCGAGAGCACCAGATGGCCCGCCCACAGCAGGCCGAGGGCCCACCAGGCGGCGGTGCGGTGCCCGTGGACGACGGCGGCGAAGCAGGCCACCGCGACGAACACGAAGACCGGGCCGTACGGGTATCCGGCCGCCAGGTAGGCGAGGGTGACGGCCGCGACGCCGAACACCACGGGCACGGGCCTGCGGTGACGGAACACCAGCGGCGCCGCCCCCAGGAGCAGCAGGGCCCGCCCGAGGACGTCGAGCGCCTCCCGGTCGGGCTGGTTCCGCGCGGCGAAACCGGTGCCCGCCATGACGAGTACGGCGATCACCAGCGTCGACCGCCACGGCAGCCCGCCGGCGTGCCGCTCCCCGGCCCACCACCCCCACGGTGCCCGGCCCGGGCCTCCGACACCGCGCCCGGCGGTCCGCTCCACGTCCATACCCGCCACGCTAACCGCGCCCGCCCCACGAGGACGTCACCCCGGCGGGGTGG
The DNA here is from genome assembly GCF_042268445.1 of Streptomyces sp. NPDC056169. Taxonomy (NCBI): domain Bacteria; kingdom Bacillati; phylum Actinomycetota; class Actinomycetes; order Kitasatosporales; family Streptomycetaceae; genus Streptomyces; species Streptomyces sp. NPDC056169. Next base: position 184,532 of record NZ_JBHJUO010000002.1, read on the forward strand.
TCGCCCGTACTCCCGCCGGAGTACGCGGGTGGGGTACGGGGTCCTCAGCCGCGCGGGAGGAGGCCCACGTCCTGGCCCAGGCGGCGGGCGGCGTGCGTGAAGAAGACGTCGCGGTCCTCGACGAGCCGGTGGAACTGGCCGAAGACCTCGAAGGACACCAGACCGAAGAGCTGCGACCAGGCGGCCACCAGGGCGACGACGAGCGCCGGGGGCAGGTCCGGGGCCATGTCTGCGGCGATCCGCACGGCCTCGGGGCGGAGGGCGTCCGGAAGCGGAGGGAGGGCTACGCCCTCGCCCTCGTGGGCCGCGCGGACGATGCCGATGAGGACGAGGCCGACGCGGGCGGCGGGGACGTTGGTGTCCTGGGGTGCGGTGTAGCCGGGGACGGGGGAACCATAGATCAGGGCGTACTCGTGCGGGTGCTCGACGGCCCAGGCGCGGACGGCCCGGCAGACGGCGGTCCAGCGGACGAGCGGCCGCTCGCCCGCGGCCTCGGCGGCGGCGCCCTCGGCGGCGGCTCCGACGGCGTCGTAGGCGTCGACGATGAGGGCGGTCAGCAGGTCGTCGCGGCTGGGGAAGTACCGGTAGAGCGCGGAGGACACCATGCCCAGCTCGCGGGCGACGGCGCGCAGCGACAGCTTGGCCGCGCCCTCGGCGGCGAGCTGGGTGCGGGCCTCGGCCTTGATGGCTGCGGTGATCTCGGCACGTGCGCGGGCGCGGGCTCCTCTAACGGTTGTCATGAGGAGCAGTGTGCCATTTACAGAGCACCGACCCGAAACGAGAGCACTGCTCTTGCATGAGAGCGCCGCTCCGTGCAGACTGGAGACAAGCGAGAGCACTGCTCACGCTTTGCTCCCACCGTTCCACAGGAGGAACCCATGTCCGCTCAGCCCGCCGCCCACGTCATGAAGCCCGGCTGGTTCACGGTCAACGTCCTCAACCGCGCCGTCGCGTGGATGACCCGCCGGGGCATCAGCGTCTGGGGCTCCCGCGTCCTCGCGGTCCGCGGCCGCAAGAGCGGCGAATGGCGCCGCACGCCCGTCAACCTCCTGACGGTGGACGGCGTCCAGTACCTGGTGGCCCCGCGCGGCCACGTCCAGTGGACCCGCAACATGCGCGCCGCCGGCGGCGGACAGCTGCACCTCGGGAAGCACGCGGAGGCCTTCACCGCCGTCGAACTGGCCGACGACGACAAGCCCGCACTGCTCCGCGCCTACCTCAAGCGCTGGAAGGCCGAGGTCGGCGTCTTCTTCGGCGGGGTCGGCCCCGACTCCTCCGACGCGGAACTCCGCGCCATCGCGCCGAAGCACCCCGTCTTCCGCATCACGACGACGGGCCCCGCCACCCCGGCCGTGTGAACCGGCCGGGGCGGCGGAGCCCGTACGCGTCATCAGGTCGCCGACGCCCGTCGCGCCCCTGATGCCGAGGACCGCTCTGGTGGCGATCCGTCAGAACTGCTCCGCGGCCTCCGCGGAATCCGAACCGGCCGAACCGGTCGAACCAGTCGGTCCGGCCGAGCCAGCCGGACCGGTCGAACCGGTCGAGGCCTGCGACGCCGGTGACGCCGCCGACGTCCCCGGGCCGTCCGCTCCCGTGTCGGCTCCCGTGTCGGCTCCCGGCTCGCTCCCCGTCTCGGCCTCGGACGCCGCGCGTTCGCGCGCGGTGACGCCCCGGCCGGCGGGGCCGACACCGGACGAGGTGTCCATCCGCTTGTCCAGGATCTCCAGCGCCCGCCGGGCCATGCCGTTCGAGCGGACCATGCCGCCGAGGGTGGCGGAGCCACGGGTGATGTCGGCGAAGGCGTTCCAGGCGGGACGGAACCCCGTGATCGTGGCGTGCAGCAGCCCCGGTCGCCGCTCGAACAGCGCGAGCATCCGGCGCCCGACCGCCATCTCCACACCGAGACCTGCCTTGATGGCGAACGCGTAGTTCAGGGCCTGCCGCCGGGCGTCGACCGCGTCGTTCGCCTCCGCGACCCGCACCGCCCACTCCCCCGCGAGCCGCCCCGAGCGAAGCGCGTACGAGATGCCCTCGCGGGTCCACGGCTCCAGGAGCCCGGCCGCGTCGCCGCAGACGAGGACCCGGCCGCGGGAGAGCGGCGAGTCGTCGGTGCGGCAGCGCGTCAGGTGCCCGGAGGAGATCGTCGGCTCGAAGCCGGCGAGGCCGAGCCGGGCGACGAAGTCCTCCATGTACCGCTTGGTGGCGGCGCCCTCGCCGCGCGCCGAGATGACGCCGACGGTCAGCGTGTCGCCCTTGGGGAAGACCCAGCCGTAGCTGCCGGGCATCGGACCCCAGTCGATGAGGACGCGGCCCTTCCAGTCCTCGGCCACGGACGGCGGCACCGGGATCTCCGCCTCCAGGCCCAGGTCGACCTGACCGAGCTTCACCCCGACATGCGCTCCTATGCGGCTCGCACTGCCGTCGGCACCGACGACCGCGCGCGCGAGGACCGTCTCTCCGTCGGCCAGGACGACGGCGACCGTCCGCCGGTCCGGGACGGAAGGACCGTGCTGCTCCACCCGGATCACCGAGGCGCCCGTCCGCAGCTCCGCGCCGGCCTTCTGCGCGTGCTCGACGAGCTGCGCGTCGAACTCCGGCCGGTTGATGAGCCCGAAGAGCATCCGGCGCGAGCGGCGGGTGCGGGCGAAACGGCCGTCGAGCGAGAAGGTGACGGCGTTCACCCGGTCCTGGAGGGGCAGTTCGAAGCCGGGCGGGAGGGAGTCCCGGGAGGGGCCGATGATGCCGCCGCCGCAGGTCTTGTACCGGGGCAGCTCCGACTTCTCCAGGAGCAGGACCCGGCGGCCCGCGACCGCCGCCGCGTAGGCCGCGGACGCGCCGGCCGGACCCGCGCCGACCACGACCACGTCCCAGACCTCCGCCCCCTCGTCCGCACCCGTGTCCTCGATTTCGGCGGCGGTGGCGATGTCGTCGGCGGCAGCGTCGGCGGCGTCGACAAACTCGGCGGCGTCGTCAGCGTTGGCGGCGTTCTCGGGACCGGCGTTCTCTGCGTGCTCGCTGCTCACGGTGTGCTTCTGCTCCTGATCCGACCGGTGGTCTGCTCTCGACGCATCCTACGGCGCGGTAGCCGGAGCCCCGCGCCGTAGGATCTACGGTGCGTTCGCCGTACCACGACATACGACGAACGCCCTCCCCTACGTCGTAACGTCGCACCCACCAGGAGCGTGCCCATGACCGCGAACCCGATCGCCGACACCGTCCGGTCCCTGATGCCCCGTGCGAAGGCCGAGCTCACGGAGCTCGTGGCCTTCGAGTCGGTCGCGGACGAGGCCGTGGCGCCCCGCAGCGAGTGCGAGGGGGCGGCGAACTGGGTCGCGGACGCGCTGCGCGCCGAGGACTTCCAGGACGTGGCGCTGCTCGACACGCCCGACGGTTCGCAGGCCGTGTACGGCATCCTTCCCGGCCCGGCCGGGGCGCCGACCGTCCTCCTCTACGCGCACTACGACGTGCAGCCGAAGCTGGACGAGTCCGCCTGGCTCACCCCGCCGTTCGAGCTGACCGAGCGGAACGGCCGCTGGTACGGGCGCGGCACGGCCGACTGCAAGGGCGGCTTCATCCTGCACCTGCTCGCGCTGCGCGCCCTCAAGGCGAACGGCGGCGTGCCGGTGACGGTCAAGGTGATCGTCGAGGGTTCGGAGGAGCAGGGCACCGGCGGTCTGGAGCGGTACGCGGAGCAGCACCCCGAGGTGCTCACCGCCGACACGATCGTCATCGGCGACGCGGGCAACTTCCGCGTGGGCCTGCCCACGGTGACCGCGACGCTGCGCGGCATGACGATGATCCGGGTGCAGATCGACACCCTGGAGGGCAATCTGCACTCCGGTCAGTTCGGCGGCGCCGCGCCGGACGCGCTGGCCGCGCTGATCCGCGTCCTCGACTCGCTGCGCGGCCCCGACGGCTCCACCGTCATCGACGGCCTCCCGGGCGACAAGCCGTGGGACGGCCTCCAGTACCCGGAGGAGGACTTCCGCCAGGACGCCAAGGTCCTCTCGGGCGTGGACCTGCCGGGCGCCGGCACCGTCGCGGACCGGATCTGGGCGCGCCCGGCCGTGACCGTCATCGGCATCGACTGCCACCCGGTGGCCGGGGCCACCCCGTCGATCCCCGCGTCGGCCCGCGCGCAGATCAGCCTGCGGGTGCCGCCCGGCCAGGACGCGGTCGAGGCGACGAAGCTGCTCTTCGCCCACATCGAGAAGCACACGCCGTGGAACGCCCGGGTGTCCCTGGAGCAGGTCGGCCAGGGCCAGGCCTTCCAGGCGGACACGTCGAGCCCGGCGTACGCGTCGATGGCCGAGGCGATGAGCATCGCGTACCCCGGTCAGGAGATGCAGACGGCGGGCATGGGCGGCTCGATCCCGCTGTGCAACACGCTGGCCTCGCTGTACCCGGAGGCGGAGATCCTGCTCATCGGTCTGAGCGAGCCGGAGGCGCAGATCCACGCGCCCAACGAGTCGGTCTCGCCCGAGGAGCTGGAGCGGCTGTCGGTGGCCGAGGCGCACTTCCTCCTCAACTACGCCCGCTCGAAGGAGAGCTGACGGTCCGGTCGGGCGCGGGGACCGCAACCTGGCCCCGGATGAACGGGGCGTCCAGGCGGTGGGCGGGGCGCTCGGCTTCGGTGACGGCGCCGCCGGCCAGGGGGCACCATAGTGATCATGACTTCTCCGACCCCGTCCCGGACCGACCAGGCGCCCGCCGACCCGGCCGCCGCCGACGACGCCCTCGCCACTCAGCCCATCGGCTACTGGAGCGGCCTCGCCCACGCGGCCGTCACCCGGCACCTGCGGGACGCCATGGCCCGGATCGACGTCACGCAGCCGCAGTACTGGGTGCTCAACCGTGTGCACAGCGGGCCCGCCGCGCCGAGCCGCGAGGAGGTCGTCAGCCAACTGACGCCCCTCGCGGACGGGCCGCACGAGATCGCGCGCGTCGTCGACCAGCTGCTGCACCGCGGCTGGCTCCGGGAGGACGCTTCGCGACTGCACCTGACCGACGCGGGCGAGGCCGCCCGCGTACGGCTCCGCGACCTGGTGACCGGCCTGCGGGCCGAGGTCCACGCGGGGATCAGCGACGTGGAGTACGTGGCCGCGCTGAAGGTCCTGCGCCGGATGGTCGCCAACGTCGAGGGCGACGGGGCCCCTTGGAACCCCCTCACGAAATGACCTCCGACGTGATCGGATCGCTCCGGGAACTTTGATCCCGGAGCGGGATCAGCGGGTGGGCGGGACGAACTCGGGCTGGTCGAGCAGGCGCAACCAGCTGCCGTCGGGCTGGCGTCGGACCACCTGCGCCCGCGCACCGGCCCCGTCCCTCGGCGGGGTCGAGGTGAGGGCGATGTCGCCGCTGATCACCGTCGGCAGCGGTTGTTCCTGCTCGAAGTGGGGGCGGTCGGCCAGCACCTTCTCCCACAGCACACGGATCGCCTCCCGGCCCACCGTCCGATGGCCGGGCGGGTAGGCCAGCACCGCGTCCTCCTCGTAGAGCGCGGCGACCCCGGCCGCGTCACCCGCGTTGGACCGCTCGACGAACAAGCGGGTGATGTCCTCAGGTCGCATGGCCTTCTCGTACTCCGGCATGGGTTCCTCCTGCTGGCGTGCTGTGGTGCTTATCAGCATGGTCAGCCCCCAACCAGAAGTCCAACAGATGGATCTACTGGAAGCTAGAATCACCAGTCATGGAACTGAGACAGCTGGAGTACTTCGTCGCGGTCGCCGAGGAACGGAACTTCACCCGCGCGGCCGAGCGGGTGCACATCAGCCAGTCCGGTGTCAGCGCTCAGATCCGCCAGTTGGAACGCGAACTCGGTGCCGAACTCTTCGACCGCTCGTCGCGCACGGTCACGCTCACCGTCGCGGGAAAGGCCGCGCTCGAACACGCCCGCGCGGCGCTCGCCGCGGCCGGTGCGGTCGGCCGGGCCGTGGGTGATGTCAGCGACCTGATCCGGGGTCGGCTCACGGTGGGCATGGTCAACGGCTGCACCGTCACGCCGCTGTTCGACGCCCTCTCCGTGTTCCACCAGGCACATCCCGGAGTGGAGATCTCGCTCCTGGAGGACAACTCCGACCGCCTCGTCGAGGGGGTGCGCGCCGGAACCCTCGACGTGGCCCTCATCGGGACCGCCGGCGCCACCCCCGACGGGCTGGAGGCGCTGACCATCATCAGCGAGCGGCTCGTCGTAGCAGTGCCCCCAGGGCACCCTCTGGCGACACAGCGGCGGGTCACTCTGCGCGACCTGGTCACGTTCCCCATCGTGTGCATGCCCCCCGGCACCGGCCTGCGCACCGTCTTCGACCAAGCCTGCTCCGCACGAGGACTGCAGCCCGCGATCGCGTTGCAGGCCAGCGCAGGTGATGCCATCGCCGACCTCGCCGCCCGCGGACTCGGCGTCGCCGTCCTCAGCGAATCGATGGCCGCGAGCCATCACGACCGCATCGTCGCCCGCACCATCGACGACGTGGAGACACCCGCCCTGCTGGCCCTGATCTGGAAGGGCACGCACAGCCCCGCTGTGCGTGAGCTGCTCGTGCACGGCCGACGAGCGTTCGGCAAGCCCGGCCCCGGGTAGGGGAATCGGGGGCCTCCGGCGCCGCTCCGCCGGACGGCCCCTCAGGCGTCCTGCCCCACCGGGATCCCCGCCTCCAGGTTGAGCACCGTGCCGCGTTCGCGGGCGCGCAGGGCCCAGCGGAGGCGGTCGTACCGGACGGGTGGCAGGAGGCCGGCGGCCTCCTCCTCGGTGACGAAGCGCCACTCGCGGAGCTCTGCGCCGGGGAGGCGGAGGCGCGCGGTGTCGGCGGCGCGGAGCGTGCCACCGTCGAAGAGGAGGCGGAGCCCGCCGTATCCCGGGGGCTTGGGCCGCTCCCAGTCGACGAGCAACAGGCGCGGTACGACGTCGAGTTCGAGCCCGACCTCCTCCGCGACCTCGCGCATTCCGGCGCGGGCCGGCGGTTCGCCCGCCTCGACGACGCCGCCGGGGAACTCCCAGCCCGGCTTGTACGTGGGGTCGACGAGCAGGAAGCGGTCCTCCTCGTCGAAGAGCAGGACGCCGGCGGCGAGGGTCTCGCCGGTCGGCTCGGGCGTCTGGACGATCCCGCAGGGCGCGGCCCGGTCGGCCTTGACCGCGTCGGCGACGGCCAGGGCGGCCTCGGCCACGGTGAGCACCGAGGTGTCGACGACGTACGCGTCCTCCGCGAGCCAGCCGAGCGCGGCGCGGTACGGCGGGATGTGGCCGTGGCACCACTGCCGGACGCGGGCGTCGGCCTCGGCCTCGCCGTACTCGCTCCGGCCGTCGATCCGCTGCCGCAGGATCGTTTCCTCGGGAGCGAGCAGGACATGCCGCACCTCGATCCGGCGGGCGGCGAGCCCGCCGAAGATCTCGTCCCGGTACTCCTGCCGGAGCAGGGTCATGGGGACGATCAGGACCCCGCCGACCTCGGCGAGGAGGGCGGCTGCGGTGTCGACGACCAGGCGCCGCCAGATCGCCAGGTCCTGGAAGTCCTCGACTTCGGCGAGCCGTTCGGCCGGGAGGAGCCGGCTCATGGCCCCGCCGACGAGCTCGGGGTCGAACAGAGTGCTCTGCGGGATCAGATCGACCAGTTCGCGCGCGGTACTGGTCTTCCCCGCACCGAACGTACCGTTGATCCAGACGATCACGATTCCCCCTCTTGGGTAGCCCCCAGTGGATTGCCCGCAACACCCTGCCACGAAAACCACGAACGCATGTCCGGCACGTGTACGGGCGGGCCGTCGCGGTCAGGAGCGGGGGCCCGGCCAGGCCGCCCCGCTCCCGGCGCTCCCCCCGCGCCCGGCCGCCGCGGCGGCGCCCAGCAGGCCTGCGTCGGTGCCCGTGACGGCCGGGACGACCGTCAGGTTCCGGACGAAGGAGAGCGTCGCGTAGGTCGCGAGAGCGCGCCGCAGCGGACCGAACAGGACGTCGCCCGCGCCCGCCACCCCGCCCCCGACGACCGCGATGTCGATCTCGACGAGCGTCGCCGTGGCGGCGATGCCCGCCGCGAGCGCTTGCGCGGCCCGTTCGAAGGAGGCGACGGCGATCGGGTCACCGGCGTGCGCGGCGACGGCCACCGCCGCCGCGGAGGCGTCGCCGTCCGGACCCGGCCGCCAGCCGTTCTCCAGGGCGCGGCGCGCGATGTGCGGGCCGCTGGCGAGTCGTTCGACGCAGCCGCGGCCGCCACAGGCGCAGGGATCGCCGTCCAGGTCGACGGAGATGTGGCCGAGGTGACCGGCGTTGCCGGTGGGGCCCGGGTGGAGCCGGCCGTCGAGGACGAGGCCGCCGCCGACGCCGGTGGAGACCACGAGGCAGAGGGCGTTGTCGTGGCCTCGGGCGGCGCCGAGCCAGTGCTCGGCGGCCGTCATGGCCACCCCGTCGCCGACCAGGGTGACCGGACGCCCGCCCGACGCCCGGCGGACCCGCTCGACGAGCGGGAAGTCGCGCCAGCCGGGCACGTTCACCGGGCTCACGGTCCCGCGCGAGGCGTCGACCGGGCCCGCGCTGCCGATGCCGACGGCCCGCGCCGCCTCCCACAGCGGCGACGCGGCGAGCTCCTCAAGGACGGCCTCGACGGCCTTCATCACCGTCTCGCCGTCCTCGCGGGCGGGGGTGGGCCGCTGGGCCCGCACCCGGACACGCCCCTCGCCGTCGACCAGCGCCCCGGCGATCTTGGTGCCCCCGATGTCGAGCGCGACGACGGGACCCGGGACGGGGCCGGTTGCGGGGTCGGTGTGCATGGGCACGGATCCTCCAGTCGGCGGCCGGGGACGGCCGGGGGCGATCCGTACAGTCTGCCCAGTCTCCCGCCGTCTGACAACGTTGTCCAGGTCCTATGCTCGACCTGAGACCGAGATCCGGAATCCCCACCGGAACCGGAACCGGAACCCGAACCGGAACGGGATCCCGGACCGGAACCCGGACCGAACCGAACCGGACCGGACCCGAACCGGACCGGTACCGACATGACGGAGGAACCCCGCACCGTGGCCGACATCGCCCGCCGCACCGATCACCGCTACGGCAACCGGCCCACGATGAAGGACGTCGCCGCCCGGGCGGGTGTCGGCCTCAAGACGGTCTCCCGGGTCGTCAACGGCGAGCCGGGCGTCACCCCGGACACCGAGCGCCGCGTCCAGGAGGCCATCGAGGCCCTCGGCTTCCGCCGCAACGACAGCGCACGGGTCCTGCGCAAGGGCAGGACGGCCACGGTCGGCCTGGTCCTGGAGGATCTCGCCGACCCGTTCTACGGGCCGCTGAGCCGCGCCGTCGAGGAGGTCGCGCGGGCGCACGGCGCACTCCTCATCAACGGTTCGAGCGCCGAGGACCCGGACCGGGAGCAGGAGTTGGCGCTCGCCCTGTGCGCGCGCCGGGTCGACGGCCTCATCGTCATCCCGGCCGGTGACGACCACCGCTATCTGGAACCGGAGATCGCGGCGGGCGTCGCCACGGTCTTCGTCGACCGTCCGGCGGGGCGGATCGACGCCGACGCCGTCCTCTCCGACAGCTTCGGCGGGGCGCGCGACGGCGTGGCCCATCTGATCGCCCACGGACACCGCCGGATCGGCTTCGTCGGGGACCGTCCTCGCATCCACACGGGCGCCGAGCGGCTGCGCGGCTACCGTGCGGCGATGGAGGACGCGGGCCTGCCGGTCCGGGACGCCTGGGTCTCGCTCGGGTCGACGCACCCTGAGCGGGTGAGCGCGGCCGTACGGGAGATGCTGACGGGGCCGGAGCCGGTGACGGCGCTGTTCGCGGGGAACAACCGGGTCACCGTGACGGCGGTCCGGACCCTCGCCGGGCACGCGCCCCCGGTCGCGCTCGTCGGCTTCGACGACATCGAACTGGCCGATCTGCTCGGCATCACGGTCGTCGCCCAGGACGCCGCCGCGCTGGGTCGGACGGCGGCGGAGCGGCTCTTTCGGCGTCTCGACGGGGCCGGCGGGGCGCCGGAGCGGGTGGTGCTCGGCACGACGCTCGTCGCCCGCGGCTCGGGCGAGATCGCGCCGCCGACCGCCTGAGAGCGACGCTGCGGCCCGCGCGACCCTGCGGCTTGCGGCCCCGCGCGACGCTGCGGCCTGGGGGCCCTCGCGGCCCCGCAGCGCCCCGGCCCCGCGGCCCCGCGGCTCATCCCCCTGTCAGCAGATCCGCAGCCCCTCCACGGGACCACCGCCCGCACCGCCCGCGAGGTGCAGCACGCTGAGGTACACGTTGGTGTTGCCGCTGTCGTCGTCGGTCCTCGCGAACCACCGGCTGGTCCGTCCGCCGTACGTCTCGCTGCGGTCGAGGTCGACCTGGCAGTAGAGGACGTGCGGACCCGCGCCGACCGTCCCCATCTCGCCGCCGTCGTAGCGGGTCGTCGTCGCGCTCCGCACGACCTGGCAGGTCGAGGAGGAACCCGCGGACTCGCATCCCGCGGGCGCCGGGGCCTCGGTGGCCGGCGCGGTCGTGCCGCCGCCCCCGGCGGCGTCCCCGGAGGGGGCGTCCGTCGTCGCGGTGCCGGTGCCCGGGGCGCTCGGGGCCGTCGTGCCACCGGTGGCCGAACCACCCCCGGAAGCGGAGCCGGAACCGTCGCCGCCACCCGCCCCCGCCGCCGTATCCCTCGTACTCGTGCCCGTGCCCGTACCGGACCCGTCACCGGGTTCCGAGCCGTCGTGCCCGGTGCCGTCGGTGGCCGGTCCCCGGTCGTCGCCCGGCTCGCCGGACTCCTGGCCCGAGGGGCTCGCCCCGCCGGATCCCGTAGGGGAGGGCGCGCCGCTGCCACCGGTCGTGCCGGAGGACGGCGTGCCGCTGCTCCCCGCATCCAGTACGCGGCCGGTGTCCTCGTCCGGGACGTCGCCCGGGCCCCCGCCCGCAAGGTTCCCTTCGGAGGCCTCCTGCGTCGTGCCGCGCTCCATGAGGACGTACGTGAGGCCGCCCCCGGCCAGCAGGACGGCGGCCACGGAGGCCGCGACCAGCGCGCTCCCCCGGCGTCGTTTCGCCGCACCCCGCCGTCCGGCGCGGGCCCGTCGGCCGCCCGCGCCGACGGTGTCGGGCCCGGAGAGCACCGGTGGCACGGGCGGCGCCGGCATCACGGGTGCGGGCGGCGTCAGTGGCGCCACGGGCATCACCGGCGGGCCGAAGCCCTCGACCGGCACGGCGGGCGGACCGGCCACCGCTCCGGAAACCGGCCCCGGCCCCGCCTCTGCCTCTGCCTCTGCCTCCACCACCGAAGCCGGCTCCACCACCGGCTCCGACTCGGCCATCGCCACCGCTCCAAGGAGGCGTGCCGCCTCGCGGGCGCCCGGCCGCGTGGCCGGGTCCTTGTCGAGGAGCCGGATCAGGACCGGGGCCAGGGGCCCGGCGCGCACGGGTTCCGGGAGGGGTTCACTGACGATGGCCGCGAGGGTCGACCACGTCGACGTACGGCGGAACGGAGAGGCGCCCTCGACCGCCGCGTACAGGGTGGCGCCGACGGCCCACACGTCCGAGGCGGGGCCGGGATCCTGTCCGCGCGCCCGCTCGGGGGCGAGGAAGTCGAGGGAGCCGACGATCTCGCCGCTGCGCGTGAGGTGGGTCGCGGAGCCGTCGCCCGGGTCCTCCATGGTCGCGATGCCGAAGTCGGTGAGGACGATCCGGCCCGAGCGGTCGAGCAGGATGTTGCCGGGCTTCACGTCCCGGTGGAGCACGCCGACGTCGTGCGCGGCGGCCAGCGCCTCCAGGACGTGGGCACCGATCCGGGCGGCCTCGACCGGGTCCAGACTGCCCCGCTCCCCCAGGACGTCGTCGAGGGAGGGTCCGTCGACGAGTTCCATGACGATGACGGGCCGGCCCTCGTGCTCGGTGACGTCGTGGACGGCCACGACTCCGGGGTGGCGGACCCGGGCGGCGGCCCGCGCCTCGCGCGTCATCCGCAGGCGCAGATCGGCCAGTTCGGGCGCGGCCGCGTCCGTGAACGTGCGGAGTTCCTTGACGGCGACCTCCCGCCCGAGGACCTCGTCGACGGCGCGCCAGACGACTCCCATGCCGCCGCGCCCGAGTCTGCGCACGATTCTGTAGCGGCCCGCGAGCCGCTCGTTCTCCCCCGATGACACTACTGCCCCGTTCCCCTGTCGAACACGTGCGCGTGATGCGCACGAACTCGTACAGGGTACGGGGCAGTTGGCTGGATCGAGACCCTAATCTGATCTTCGTGTCTACTCGGCCGAGGCGGTGAGGTCGCCGCGGCGCGGGGCCGCGAACCGGTCGAGGGCGGCGCGGGTCATGCCGGTGAGGGCGTCGACCTCGGCCGTGCCGAGGGCGCCGCAGTCGATGCCGCGCAGCAGGTACGAGGAGAGCGCCTTGGCGGTGGCGGGCTCGTCCATGACGTCGCCGCCCGCGTGGTTGGCGTACGCGGAGAGGCGCTTGGCGGCGGCCTCGAAGCCCTCGCGGTAGAAGGCGAAGACGGCGGCGTAGCGGGTGGGGATGTGGCCGGGGTGCATGTCCCAGCCCTGGTAGTAGGCGCGGGCGAGGGCGCGGCGGGTCAGGCCGTAGTGCAGGCGCCAGGCCTCGTGGACGTGCTCCTTGGAGCCGACCGGGAGGACGTTGGTGGAGCCGTCGGAGACGCGGACGCCGGTGCCGGCGGCGGCGACCTGCATGATCGCCTTGGCGTGGTCGGCGGCGGGGTGGTCGCTGGCCTGGTAGGCGGCGGAGACGCCGAGGCAGGCGCTGTAGTCGAAGGTGCCGTAGTGCAGGCCGGTGGCGCGGCCCTCGGCGGCGCCGATCATGCGGGCGACGGCGGCGGTGCCGTCGCTGGCCAGGATGGACTGGCTGGTCTCGATCTGGATCTCGAAGCCGAGGCGGCCGGCGTCCAGGCCGTGGGCCTTCTCGAAGGCCTCCAGGAGGCGCACGAAGGCGGAGACCTGCTCGGGGTAGGTCACCTTCGGGAGGGTGAGGACGAGGCCGTCGGGGAGGCCGCCGTTCTCCAGGAGGCCGGTGAGGAAGACGTCGGTGGTGCGGATGCCCCGGTCGCGTACGGCGGACTCCATGCACTTCATCCGGATGCCCATGTACGGGGCGGCGGTGCCGTTCGCGTACGCCTCCGAGATGAGCCGGGCGGCGCGGGCGGCGTCCTGGTCCTCGTCCCGGCCGGCGTAGCCGTCCTCGAAGTCGACCCGGAGGTCCTCGACGGGCTCGCGCTCCAGCTTGGCGCGCACGCGGCCGTAGACGTCCTCGGCGAGGTCGTCGGTGAGGCCGAGGACCGCGGCGAAGGAGGCGGCGTCGGGGGCGTGCTCGTCGAGGGCCGCGAGGGCCTGGTCGCCCCAGGAGCGGACCGTGTCGGCGTCGAAGACGTTGCCGGGTACGTAGACCGTGTGGACGGGCTGGCGGGTGCCGGGGTCTCCCGGGTAGCGGCGGTCGAGCTCTGCGTCCACCGCCGCCAGGGAGGCGCTGATGCCCTCGCTGACCGCGCCCGCGAGGCTCGTCGACACCTTCTCCTGCTGACCCATCCCACATCCTCCTGTTTTCCGCTACACGGAATCAACAATCCGTATAGCGAAGTTAATAGTCGGTCGGGACCCACGTCAATGGGTGTCCGAAACGACCGGGGGCCGCGCGGCGACGAATCGCCACGCGGCCCCCGGACCGTACAGAACCGCAGGTCAGCCCTTGCGGGCCTGAACCTCGGCGGTGAGCTGCGGGACGACGTCGAAGAGGTCGCCCACCACGCCGTAGTCGACGAGGTCGAAGATCGGAGCCTCGGCGTCCTTGTTGATGGCGACGATGGTCTTCGAGGTCTGCATGCCCGCGCGGTGCTGGATCGCGCCGGAGATGCCGGAGGCGATGTACAGCTGCGGCGAGACCGACTTGCCGGTCTGGCCGACCTGGTTGGCGTGCGGGTACCAGCCGGCGTCGACCGCGGCGCGCGAGGCGCCCACGGCGGCACCGAGCGAGTCGGCGAGCGCCTCGATGATCGCGAAGTTCTCGGCACCGTTGACGCCACGGCCACCGGAGACCACGATCGCGGCCTCGGTCAGCTCCGGACGGCCGGTCGACTCGCGCGGGGTGCGCGCGGTGACCTTGGTGCCGGTGGCCAGCGGGCCGAAGGAGACCGCGAGGGCCTCGACGGCGCCGGCGGCCGGGGCGGCCTCGACGGGGGCCGAGTTCGGCTTGACCGTGATGACCGGGGTGCCCTTGGAGACACGGGACTTGGTGGTGAACGAGGCGGCGAACGCGGCCTGCGTCGCGACCGGGCCCTCGTCGCCGGCTTCGAGGTCCACGGCGTCGGTGATGACACCGGAGCCGATGCGGACGGCGAGGCGGGCGGCGATCTCCTTGCCCTCGGCGGAGGACGGGACGAGCACGGCGGCCGGGGACACCGCGTCGTACGCGGCCTGGAGCGCGTCGACCTTCGGGACGACGAGGTACTCGGCGAACTCGGGGGCGTCGGCGGTGAGGACCTTCACGGCGCCGTGCTCGGCGAGCGCGGCGGCGGTGTCGGCGGCGCCGTTGCCGAGCGCGACGGCGACGGGCTCGCCGAGGCGGCGGGCGAGGGTCAGCAGCTCCAGGGTGGGCTTGCGGACGGCACCGTCGACGTGGTCGACGTAGACGAGAATCTCAGCCATGGGACTTCAGTCTCCTGCGAACGAAAAGGGGCGGGACGGTCGGCTCGCGGGAGCCTTAGATGAACTTCTGGCTCGCGAGGTACTCGGCGAGCTGCTTGCCGCCCTCGCCCTCGTCCTTCACGATCGTGCCCGCGGTGCGCGCCGGACGCTCGGCGGCCGAGTCCACGGCGGTCCAGGAACCCTCGAGGCCGACCTCGTCGGCGTCGATGTCGAGGTCGTCGAGCTCCAGGGACTCCACCGGCTTCTTCTTGGCGGCCATGATGCCCTTGAAGGACGGGTAGCGCGCCTCGCCCGACTGGTCCGTCACGGACACGACGGCCGGAAGCGAGGCCTCCAGCTGCTCGGAGGCGGTGTCGCCGTCGCGACGGCCGGTGACCGTACCGTTGGGGCCACCCTCGATCTTGACCTCGGAGAGCAGCGTGACCTGCGGGACGCCCAGGCGCTCGGCGAGGATCGCCGGCAGGACACCCATGGTGCCGTCGGTGGAGGCCATACCGGCGATGACGACGTCGTAGCCGGTCTTCTCGATCGCCTTGGCGAGCACGAGAGAGGTGGCCATGACATCGCTGCCGTGCAGGTCGTCGTCCTCGACGTGGACGGCCTTGTCCGCACCCATGGACAGCGCCTTGCGCAGCGCGTCCTTGGCGTCCTCGGGGCCGACCGTCAGTACGGTGACCTCCGCGTCGTCCGCCTCTTCGGCGATCTGCAGGGCCTGCTCGACCGCGTACTCGTCGAGCTCCGACAGCAGGCCGTCGACGTCGTCGCGGTCGACCGTCAGGTCGTCCGCGAACTTACGGTCTCCGGTCGCGTCGGGCACGTACTTCACACAGACAACGATCCTCAAGCTCACGCCGGCTCTCCTACTGCATCGTCATAACTTGGCTGCCTTGTTGCTCGCAGCATAGGCGCCTGAAGGGCGGGTTTCCGGTCGGGGCGCCGGACGCCCCGACCGAAATATTACTCGCCAGTACACCCAGTCCGTTACCAGTAAGCAAGCGCTCAGCCATGTGACCTTGACAACGCGCGGAGAGGGGCGCGAACGGGAACTCTCAGTCGCGCAGCGCGTTGAAGCGCCCGTGGTGGTACAGGAGCGGCCGGCCCGCCCCGTCCGGGTCTCCGGCCACGGCCTGCGCGATCACGATCCGGTGGTCGCCCGCGGGCACCCGGGCCACCACACGGCAGACCAGCCAGGCGAGGACACCGTCCAGGACGGGCACGCCCTCCGGTCCCACGCTCCAGCGGGTGTCCCCGCCGAAGCGGTCGGCGCCGCTGCGCGCGAAGGTGGCGGCCAGCTCCTCCTGGTGCTCGCCGAGTATGTGCACGCCGATGTACTCGGCCTCGGCCACCACGGGCCAGCTGGAGGAGGTGGTGCCCACGCCGAAGGAGATCAGCGGGGGTTCCGCGGCGACGGAGTTGAGCGAGGTCGCGGTGAAGCCGACGGGGCGTTCGCCGTGCGCGGTGATCACCGCGACACCGGCGGCGTGCCGGCGGAAGACGGAGCGGAGCAGATCGGGAGAGGCCTGCCGGGGTGCGCCGATCGTGGGAGCGGTACGGAAGTCGGGCGTAACCGTCATGGAATTGTCCTTCTGCGAGGGCGTCATGAGGAGAGTCCTGGGGTGGTCAGACACCCGGACAGCGCGCGCTCGCGTTGCGGGCCAGGTCCACGTGGACCCGGCCGTAGAGAAGGAGTTCTGGGGGCACTCCGTCAGAGTGACGATCGTTGCCGGGTGCAGTCAAGTGCGTACCGGGATGTGGGAGATGTGTCACCGCGTCAGACCGCCCGCCCCAGCGCCGCGATGACGTCCGCCCTGCGGGGCTGTCCGGCGGCCCGGCGGACGACCCGGCCCGCGCGGTCGAGGACGAGGACGGTGGGCGTCCGCGCGATGCCCAGCTCCCGTACGAGGTCGAGGCGCTCCTCGGCGTCGATCTCGACGTGTCCGACGCCCGGCACCATGGCGGCCACTTCGGCGAGGGTCCGGCGGGTGGCGCGGCAGGGCTGGCAGAAGGCGGTCGAGAACTGCACGAGGGTGGCCCGCTCCCCCAGCTCCGCACCGAGCAGTTCCGGCCCCAGGACCTCCGTCATGCCTCTCCTCTTTCCCTTGCGCCGCTTCTCCCCCTCCAGCAGCGTCGCACGGGACCGTTCGATTCCCGCCACGACCACCAGGGGTGACGAGAATCTCCCTGTACGAAGCCGCCTGGACTGGTCACGGCGCCCCACATGGGGCACGATCTGCCCAAAGCCGAAAACCTACGGCCGCGTAACTTCGCCGGGAGAACCCGCTCCGGGCACACGAAGAAGAGGTTCCTCTCCGATGGCAGAACTCGTCTATCGACCGGTCGTCGGTGCCGCGCTCACGCTGTTCAAGGCGCTCGACCTGAAGATCGACACGCAGGGTTCCGAGAACATCCCCCGCACGGGCGGCGCGGTGCTCGTGAGCAATCACATCAGCTATCTGGACTTCATCTTCACGGGTCTCGCGGCCCTCCCCCAGAAGCGCCTGGTGCGCTTCATGGCGAAGGACTCCGTCTTCAAGCACAAGGTCTCCGGGCCGCTCATGCGCGGCATGAAGCACATCCCCGTCGACCGCGCGCAGGGCGAGCACGCCTACAAGCACGCGCTGGAGTCCCTGCGGGCCGGCGAGATCATCGGCGTGTTCCCCGAGGCGACCATCTCCCAGTCGTTCACCCTCAAGAGCTTCAAGACGGGCGCGGCGCGGCTGGCGCAGGAGGCGGGCGTCCCGCTGATCCCGATGGCGCTCTGGGGCACCCAGCGGGTGTGGACGAAGGGCCGTCCCCGGAACTTCAAGCGGAGCCACATCCCGGTGACGATCCGCGTCGGCGAGCCCGTCCAGGCCCCCGCCGACCAGTACGCGGGCGCCATCACGCGGCGGCTGCGCGAGCGCGTCCAGGAGCTCCTTGAGGCCGCGCAGCGCGCCTACCCGGTCCGCCCGAAGGACGCGAACGACACGTGGTGGGTGCCCGCGCACCTCGGCGGTACGGCTCCGACGCCGGCCCAGGTCAAGGAAGCCGGCTGAGGATGCCGGTACGCGCGGTCACAGCTCCGTAGGGAGCGTCCGCCAGAGGTACGGCCGGTCCGGGGCGGCCTTCAGCGCGCCCAGGACGGCCGGGTGCGGTTCCGCGTACAGCTCGGGGTAGTCCACCTCGCCGAGCTCCGGCCGTACGGTCCAGGCGAGGCGCTCCTCCGCCAGGGAGAAGCGGGCGTCGACGCCCGGCTTGTTGCCCCGCACGTCCTGGCGGGCCCACGCGCGCTCCCCGGGCAGCAGCAGGGCCACGAGGCCGTGGATCACCGGGTTCGAGCCGTCGTCGTCGGCGAGCCGCTGGTAGCAGAGGGCGGCCGGGATGCCGCGGGCCCGCAGGAGCGCGGCGTACGCGAGGGACTTGGCGTAACAGATGCCGGTGCGCTGCTCCAGGACGTCGGAGGCGCGCCAGGTGACGCGGAGATCGCCCGAGTCCTGGGAGTGCGGGATGGTGTCGCGGACGTGCGCGTAGGCCGCCTCGGCGTATGAGTATGCGTCGGGATGCTCGTCGGCGAGATGGACCGCTACATCCCTGACCAAGGGGTGGTCATGGTCGACGGCCTCACCGACGGCCAGGTAGGCCGAGATGTCTGGGTGCTGTTGCACGAGTTCCATGCGGTGAGAGCGTAAGGAAACGGCCGGACGGAAGTCAATGACTTTCCGTCCGACCGCATATTCATGCAGTGCGCGCTGTGCAAAGAGGCTGCTACTGGCGCGCCATCTCTTCCTTCAGCGCCTGGAGGAACGCGTCCACGTCGTCCTCCGTGGTGTCGAAGGCGCACATCCAGCGCACGTCGCCGGCGGCCTCGTCCCAGAAGTAGAAGCGGAACCGTTCCTGCAGACGCCTGCTCACCTCGTGCGGGAGCCGGGCGAAGACCGCGTTGGCCTGCACCGGGTAGAGGATCTCCACCCCGTCGACCGCGCGCACGCCCTCCGCGAGGCGCTGGGCCATCGCGTTGCCGTGCCGGGCGTTGCGCAGCCACAGGTCCTTGGCGAGGAGCGCCTCCAGCTGGACCGACACGAAGCGCATCTTCGAGGCGAGCTGCATGGACAGCTTGCGCAGGTGCTTCATGTGGCTGACGGCGTCCGGGTTGAGGACGACGACGGCCTCGCCGAAGAGCATGCCGTTCTTCGTACCGCCGTACGAGATCACGTCGACGCCCACCGCGTTGGTGAACGCGCGCATCGGCACGTCCAGGGAGGCGGCGGCGTTGGCGATGCGGGCCCCGTCGAGGTGGACCTTCATGCCCTTGGAGTGGGCGTGCTCGACGATCGCGCGGATCTCCTCGACCGTGTAGACCGTGCCCAGCTCGGTGTTCTGGGTGATCGAGACGACCTGCGGCATCGCCCGGTGCTCGTCCTCCCAGCCCCAGGCCTGCCGGTCGATGAGCTCGGGGGTGAGCTTGCCGTCCGGGGTCGGCACGGTGAGCAGCTTGAGGCCGCCCATCCGCTCGGGCGCCCCGCCCTCGTCCACGTTGATGTGCGCGGACTCGGCGCAGATGACGGCGCCCCAGCGGTCGGTGAGGGCCTGGAGCGCGGTCACGTTGGCCCCGGTGCCGTTGAAGACCGGGAAGGCCTCGGCACTGGAACCGAAGTGGCTGTGCATGATGCGCTGGAGGTGCTCGGTGTACTGGTCCTCGCCGTAGGCGACCTGGTGGCCTTCGTTGGCGAGGGCGAGGGCCGCGAGGACCTCGGGGTGGGCGCCGGCGTAGTTGTCGCTGGCGAAGCCCCGGACCGACGGGTCGTGGTGACGACGTGCGTCGGTCCGCGGGCCGAGGGCCGCTGTCACGGCTTGGGGGTCAGCCACAGACGCTGTCCATTCACTTCCTGGGCGGGCCTGTCCCACAGACCGGCGATCTCGTCGGCCAGGTCCTTCACGTCGGTGAAGCCCGCGAACTTCGCGTTGGGGCGTTCGGCGCGCATCGCGTCGTGCACCAATGCCTTGATCACCAGGATGGCAGCCGCCGCCTGCGGGCCGTCGTCGCCCCCCAGCTTGCGGAACGAGTCCGCCATGGCGAGGGTCCAGGCCTCGGCGGCCGCCTTGCCGGCGTTGTACGCGGCGTTGTTGGCGAGCGGCTTGTGCGCGCCGACCTGGCTGATCAGCGCGTACCGGCCGCGTCCGCCGGCGCGCAGCAGCCCGTCGTGGAAGGCGAGCGAGGTGTGCTGGACGGTGCGGATGAGGAGCTTCTCCAGGAAGTCCCAGTCCTTGAGGTCGGTCTCCGTGAAGGAGGAGCTGCCGCGCCAGCCGCCGACGAGGTGGACCAGGCCGTCGATCCGGCCGAACTCCTTCTCGGTCTTGGCGGCCCAGTCGCGCGTGGCGTCCAGGTCGAGCAGGTCGACGGTGTCGCCGATGACCCGGGCTCCGCCGTGGGCGTAGCGGGCGGCGTCGACGGCCTCCGCGAGGCGCGCCGGGTCGGCGTCGGAGCCGACGACGGTCGCGCCCGCCTGGGCGAGGCGCAGCAGGGTCGCGCGGCCCGCGGGGCCGGCCGCGCCGGCGACCGCGATGACGGCGCCGTCGAGCGGCCCGCCGTTTCCGTTGGCGTTCATGGGCGACGCCTCCTCCGTGGTCTCCGTGCTGTCGATGAGGTCGCTCACGCGGCGGCCCGCTCGGTGCTCGGGACGTCGGCGGCGGTGATCCCCTTGGTGTCGGCGATCACGCCCTTCAGCTTCTTGGCGAGGGCCTCAAAGAACATGCTGAGCGGAAACTCGTCCGGAAGCACGTCGTCGACGAGCTTGCGGGGCGGGAGGGACAGGTCCAGCGCGTCCGGACCCTTGGCCCACTTCGATCCCGGGTGCGGGGAGAGGTAGGTGGAGACGAGCTCGTACGCCTTGAACCAGTGGACCAGCTTCGGGCGGTCGATGCCGTCGCGGTAGAGGGTCTCGATCTCGGCGCAGAGCTGGTTGGTGACCTCGGGGGCCCGCTGCCAGTCGATCTTGAGGGTGTTGTCCGTCCAGCGCACCACGTCGTTCTTGTGGAGGTACGCGAAGAGGAGCTGGCCGCCGAGACCGTCGTAGTTGCGGTTGCGGTCGCCGGAGAGCGGGAAGCGGAACATCCGGTCGAAGAGGACCGCGTACTGCACGTCACGGCCGTGCGCGTTGCCCTCGGCCTCCAGCTTCACGGCCTCCTTGAAGGCGGTGAGGTCGCAGCGGAGCTCTTCCAGGCCGTACATCCAGAAGGGCTGGCGCTGCTTGATCATGAAGGGGTCGAACGGCAGGTCGCCGTGGCTGTGGGTGCGGTCGTGGACCATGTCCCAGAGCACGAAGGCCTGCTCGCAGCGGGTCTGGTCGTCGATCATCGCGGCGATGTCCGCGGGCAGCTGGATGCCCAGGGTGTCGACGGCGGCCTCGGTGACCTTGCGGAAGCGGGCGGCCTCGCGGTCGCAGAAGATGCCGCCCCAGCTGAAGCGCTCGGGGGCCTCGCGGACGGCGATGGTCTCGGGGAAGAGGACGGCCGAGTTGGTGTCGTACCCGGCGGTGAAGTCCTCGAAGGTGATGCCGCAGAAGAGCGGGTTGTCGTAGCGGGTCGCCTCCAGCTCGGCCAGCCACTCGGGCCAGACCATGCGGAGCACGACCGCTTCGAGGTTGCGGTCCGGGTTGCCGTTCTGCGTGTACATCGGGAAGAGCACGAGGTGCTGGAGCCCGTCGACGCGGTCGGCGGCCGGCTGGAAGGCCAGCAGCGAGTCCAGGAAGTCCGGGACCGCGAAGCCGCTCTCGGCCCACTTGCGCAGGTCGGAGACGAGCGCGCGGTGGTAGACGCCGTCGTGCGGCACGAGCGGGGAGAGCTGCTCGACCGCGGCGGTGACCCGGTCGAGGGTCAGCTCGACGAGGGCGCGGGCGGGCGCGGTCGCGTTCTCGGGGTCGAAGTCGATGGAGCCGTCCGCGCTCTGCCAGACGCGGATCTCCTCCACGGCATTCTTGAGCTCGGCCCAAGCCGGGTGGTCGATGACCCGGGCGTCGGCGGCTATCGCCCCACCGGTCGCGTCCTGCACAAGAATTTCCGTCATGCCTCTTCCTCCACAGGAGAACCTTGCGTCAAGACACCGTAACCACTGACGGTTCCTCGCCACAAGGGGAGCAAGAGAAATTCTCCTGCGCGACCCCTATGGAGACCGAAGTTTTTCCTGTCCGTCGGGCTTGAAGCCACCCTTCCGCCGTACGGGCCGGTTCCGCTCGACCACGCTGGGTCAGCTCAGCGGCTTGACCAGGAGCTCGAACTGCAGGTCGTCGCGCTGGGGCAGACCGAAGCGCTCGTCCCCGTACGGGAAGGGGGTCATCCGCCCCGTACGCCGGTAGCCGCGCCGCTCGTACCAGGCGATCAGCTCCTCGCGCACGGAGATCACCGTCATGTGCATCTCGCGGACGTCCCACACCTCGCGGACCCGCCGCTCGGCCTCCTCGATGATCCGCTTGCCGAGGCCCGCGCCCTGGAGCTCGGGACGGACGGCGAACATCCCGAAGTAGGCGGCCTCGCCCCGGTGCTCCAGCTGGCAGCAGGCGACGACCTCCCCGTCCCGCTCGACGACCAGGAGACGGCTGCCCGGGGTGGTGATGACGGCGGCCACGCCCTCGGGGTCGGTGCGCTGCCCCTGGAGGATGTCCGCCTCCGTGGTCCAGCCGCCCCGGCTGGCGTCGCCCCGGTAGGCCGACTCGACGAGCGGGACGAGGACCGGGACGTCGTCCAGGACCGCCTCGCGGTACTCGATCCGGCCGGTGTCCTGGGACGTGGCGGTGTCCATGCGTACGGGCTCCCCTCGGGCGCTGACGATCGACGTGCGCGATCGCCCCGAGCCTAACGCGCGCACCTTTCACTCCCCCTCGTACATCCGTGCGCGCCCGTGCGCCCGCGTGCGGCGCCCGGGCGGCGGGCATTCCTCTCCGTGGAGGGGGAGGTGTGCTGTGCACGGAGCGACCCTGTCGGGGTGGTTGCTGGTCGTGCTCTGCGCGGCGACGGGCACGTACTGCCTGCTGCGGATGCGCGCGTGCGAAGGGGAGGAGCGGCGGGCCGCGGGCGGCGAGGCGCTGATGGGCTTCGGCATGGCGGTCATGGCGCTGCCCGCGGCGGTGGTGACCCAGCCGGGCTGGAGCTGGGCGGTGTACGCGGCGGTGTTCGGCGGGACGGCGCTGCTCGGCCTGGCGGAGGCGGCCCGGCGCGGCGGACACCATCTGCACCACCTCGTCGGCTCGCTCGCGATGCTCTACATGGCGGTGGCGATGACCTCCCCCGCCGCGCAGGGGGCGCACACGGGGCACGCCGTGGGGACGGCGGGCGGCATACCCGTCCTGACGGGCGGGCTGCTCCTCTACTACACGGTGTACGTGCTGCGCGCGGGCGCGCGGCTCGCACCGGCGGCGGTGGCGACGGCGGGCGGCCCTGGGCCGGCCTGGGCGACCCGGCCCGAGCTCACCCTCGCGTGCCGGCTCTCGATGGCCCTGGCGATGGTCGCGATGCTGGTGACGCTCTGACCGGATCGCCCCGACAGGGCGATCCCCGGCCAGGCCGGGCCGGGGATCGGCGCAACGAAACCGTGTCGTACGTCACTTGGCGTCCGGGGCCATACCCCCGACCAGTACCGCGCTCATAGGGTGACGGTCATGTGGGTCTCCCTCGCGCTGCTGCTGCTCGGCGTCCTGACCGCCCTCGCGGCCCCCCGGCTGCTGGCCCGGGCGGACTGGGTGGAGCGAGAACCCGTGGTCGCGCTCTGGGTGTGGCAGTGCGTGGTGGCGGCGGTACTGCTGAGCTTCGCGCTGTCCATGACGTTCAGCGCGTCGGCGGCCTGGCAGGCGGTACGGGGTCAACTCTTCGCGCCCGCACCGCGCGCGGTGGTCGACGCGTACGAACTCGGCACGACCGGCCCGTGGTCGGGGGTCCTCGCGGTCGCCCTGGCCTGTGGCGGCGTCTGGTCCGGGGCGATGCTCGGCCGGGAGATCGGCCAGGCGCGCGCCCGGCGCAGGCAGCGCCGCTGCGATCTCCTCGTCCGCGCCCCCCTGCTGCCCGGGGAGGAGCCGGGCAGCGAGCGGCTCGTCGTCCTGGAGGGCGAGCGGGCGGACGCCTGGTGGATGGCGGGGACCACGCCCCGTCTCGTCATCACCACGGCCGCGCTGCGGCGCCTGAAGGGCCGGCAGCTGGACGCGGTCCTGGCGCACGAGCAGGGCCACGCCCGGGCCCGGCACGACTGGCTGCTGCACTGCTCGGCCGCGCTCGCCGGCGGCTTTCCGGGGATCCCGGTCTTCGCGGCCTTCCGCGAGGAGATGCACCGGCTGGTGGAGCTGGCCGCCGACGACGTGGCCTCGCGCCGGTTCGGTCGGCTGACGATCGCCCTGGCCCTCGTCGAACTGAACGAGGACCGGGGCGTGTTCGGCCCCGGCCCGGCACCGGACGCGGATCTGCCGCAGCGGGTGCACCGGCTCCTCACCGCGGCCCCGCGGCTCACGGCGGGGCGCCGGCTGCGGCTGACCGCCGTCGCGTCCCTGGTCCCCGTGATCCCGGTCCTCGTGGCCTTCGTCCCCGCGCTGACCGCGCTGGGATAGCGGGACGGACCGGCGCTTCGTGCGAGGCGGATCGGCGCTCCGTGCCAGGCGGATCGGCGCTCAATTCCGGGCTAATCGGCGCTCCGCGCCGGGCGAATCGCTCGAAACGGCGCTCCGGATCGGCGCTCTGCGAGGGGCGGATCACGGTCGGGGGCGGGGCGTCGGGCAGGATCGGCGCATGCGCTCCTCCGCCGTGGTCTCCGGAGTCCTGTTCGCCGTCCTCCTCGTGCTCGTCGTCACGGGGTGGTCGCCCCTGCTCTCCTTCGACCGGTCGGTCGCCGAGGAGTTGCACCGCGTCGCCGTCGCCCGACCGGGCCTCACCGGCCTCAACCGCTTCCTCAGTGACTGGGTGTGGGATCCATGGACGATGCGCGCCCTGGCCGCGGTGACGGTGGTGCTGCTGTGGTGGCGACGGGAGCGGATGCTCGCCCTGTGGGTGGCCGGCACGAGCTTCGTCGCGGTCGGACTCCAGCAGGGACTGAAGTACCTGGTGGGGCGGGAGCGCCCCGAGTGGTCCGACCCGGTCGACTCCGCGCGGTACTCGGCCTTCCCCTCCGGGCACGCGATGACGGCGACGGTGACCTGCGGGCTGCTCCTGTGGGTGCTCGCGCTGCACTGGCGGGCGGAGTGGCGCGGCTGGGGCGTCCTCGCGAGCGCCGCGGTCGTGTCGGTGCTCGGCGTCGGCTGGACGCGGGTCTACCTGGGCGTGCACTGGCCTTCGGACGTGCTCGGCGGCTGGCTGCTCGGCTGGTGCTGCGTGGCCGTCGCCGTTCTCACGTACCGCGGTGCGGGGAGGAGAATGGGAGAAACGCGATGAAGCCGCCTGTTCTGGACGATCCCCCGTGTCGCCCAGAACAGACGGCCTCCCCGACGGCCTGCCACGGGGGCGCGCCGAAGGGATGCGCTGAGTATATTGGCCGGCAGCCAGTCAACGCAGGAGCCAAGCATGTCCCCGCGTAGCCCATCGGTCAATGAAGAGCTCAGACGCCGCTCACGTGAGCGGATTCTGCAGGCCACGGTGGACCTGGTGTCGACGCACGGCTACGAGGCGACCACGCTCGGCGACATAGCGGAGCGGGCCGGCACGGCGCGCGGACTCATCTCGTACTACTTCCCGGGGAAGCGGCAGCTGCTGCAGTCGGCGGTGCACCGGCTGATGCACCTGACGCTGGAGGAGGCGCTGGAGCGCGAGCCGCACACGGAGGACGGCCGGGAGCGGCTGGCGCGGGCGATCGACGCGATCCTGGGGCTCGCGGTGGCACGGCCCACCCTGATGCGGACCCACATGGCGGGAATACTCCAGGCCGAGGGTTTCGTGCAGTGCCCGGAGCAGCAGCGCCTCGCCTTCCTGCTGCGGGACACGGTCACGCGGTACGGCTCCGAGGACGTGGACACCGACTATCCGCTGCTGCGCGCGCTGTTGATGGGCGCGGTGGTGGCGGTGCTGCTGCCGGGGGCGCCGATGCCGATGGCACGGCTGCGGTGGGAGCTCTTCCAGCGGTTCGGGCTGGACTGGGAGCAGGGCGCGCCGCCGGACGGGGGTCCGCCCGACGGCGCGCCGGTCGCACGGCTCGATCAGTAGCTAGTCGAGCCGGTCGTCCGATCGGTCGTCCCGGTCGTCTCAGTCATCTCAGTCGTCGAAGTCGAAGTAGTCCGGCTGCGTCTGGACGTTGAGCTCGTCCATGCGGATCCGCTTCGCGGGGTCCGTACGACGGTCGGAGAGCTTCAGGACGTCGAAGCCCTTGGCGATGTCGTTCGAGTAGATGTGGCCGTTGTAGTAGTACGCGGACCACGAGCCGCCCGTGGCGATCGTGGTGGCGGACACCGGGCCGCGCTCGAAGTAGCCGATCTCCTTCGGCTTGGACGAGTCGGTGAAGTCCCAGATGGAGACGCCGCCCTGGTACCAGGCCTGGACCATGAGGTCCTTGCCCTTGACCGGGATGAGCGAGCCGTTGTGGGCGACGCAGTTCTCGGTGTCGGCCTGGTGGCGCGGGATCTTGAAGTAGCTGCGGAAGACGAGCTTGCGCTTGTCGCCCTTGCCGACGATGTCGTAGATGCCGTCGGCGCCCCGGTTCGGGCCGACCACGGCGTTGCAGGTGGCGGCGCCGCCGCCACCGAGCTCGTCGGTGAAGACGACCTTGTTCGCCTTCTGGTTGAAGGTCGCCGAGTGCCAGAACGCGAAGTTGACGTTGTCCTGGACCTGGTCGATCACCCGCGGGTGCTCGGGGTCCTCGATGTCGAAGAGGATGCCGTCACCCATGCAGGCGCCGGCGGCGAGGTCCTTCTCCGGCAGCACGGTGATGTCGTGGCAGCCGGTGGTCTTGGAGACGCCCGGGTTGGTGGGTCCGCCCGGGTTGCCGCCGCCGTCCGGGCCCTCGCCCGGGAAGAGGACGGGGAAGTTGACGATCGCGGCCTTCTCGGGCGCCTTGCGGGGCACCTTGATGACCGAGATGCCGTCGTGCGGAGGCTGGCAGTCCGGGAAGGCGGCGTTCGGCGAGTACGAGGAGACGTACACGTACACGTTCTTGCCCTTGGGCAGGATCGTGTGGGTGTGCGAGCCGCAGGCGGTCTCGACGGCGGCGACGTACTTCGGGTTCCTGATGTCGCTGATGTCGAAGATCTTCATGCCCTCCCAGGATTCCTTCACCGAGGCGGGCTGCGTCGTGCTGGCGCAGGAGTTGTCGCTTCGGGAGGAGTCGGTGGAGAGGAAGAGCAGGTTCCCGGAGACCGAGATGTCGTTCTGGGAGCCGGGGCAGAGGACCTGGGCGACGGTCTTCGGGGCCTTCGGGTTGCTGATGTCGAAGATCCGGAAACCGTCGTAGTTGCCCGCGAAGGCGTACTTGCCCTGGAAGGCGAGGTCCGTGTTGAGGCTCTGGAGAGCGTCCTTGGGGATGTTGGCGAGGTGCTCGATGTTCGGGCTGTGGACGATCTCGTCCACGCCGGGTATGTCACCGCTCTGGATGGCGGAACGCGCCTCGGCCGCCTGCTCCGTGGAGACGGTGCTCTGGTTGAGGGCGTCTCCGGGGTCGGGGGTGGCGACCGACGGGCCGGCCGCCAGCATCGTGGCCAGCAGTCCGGCCGCGGCGGATGCCACGCCCAGGCGTCTGATCCGTGCACGCGGGGTACGCGGGGTACGCGGGAATCGCAACGAAGTCACTCCGTCCTCGCTGGTATCCGTTCAGCCTTGAACGGATGTTGGACCCCGGCAGTATGGTCCGTGGCGTGCACATCTCAACAGATGGCAACACAGACGTAATGAAGCTTTTTGATCGCTCCACTCGAGAAAAGTGCTAGGAACGGTCAACTGTCCCCGCAAGAACATCTGGAGGTCGCGTTGTTGATCCGCCGTCAGCGTGCCGTCGTCACCGTGGCCCTGTCCGCCGCCGCCGTACTCGCCCTGGGCGCCTGCGAGTCGGGGTCAGGCACGGACGCGCCGCAGTCCAAGGCCTCGGCCGGGGGCTCGGTGGTGGCACCGGGGAAGCCCGGCGAGCCGGCCCGACGGATATCGCCGGAGGAGGCCGCCCGGCTCCTCCCCGACGAGAGCCCGAACAGCGCCGACTTCCGGTACGCGCAGATGATGATCGTCCACCATCGCCAGGCCCTGACCATGACGGCCCTCGCCCCGCAGCGGGCGGGATCCCCGCAGGTCAAGAAGGTGGCCGAGCGAATCTCGGCGGCGCAGCAGCCGGAGATCGGCGCGATGGAAGGCTGGCTGAAGAACAACGGCGGGCCGCGCGAACAGAGCGGCCACGACCATCACTCGATGCCGGGCATGGCGACCGAGGACCAGCTGAAGGAGCTGAGGAACGCGAAGGGCGCGGCCTTCGACGAGCTGTTCCTGAAGCTCATGATCACGCACCACGAGGGCGCCATCACTATGGCGGCCGAGGTGCTGAGCGAGGGCAACAACGTCCTGGTGGAGGAGATGGCCAACGACGTGATCGCCCAGCAGACCTCGGAGATCAACCGCATGCGGTCGCTGTAGGGCGACCGGCGGGCACCCGGGTCGCCCGGGGTGCCCGCCCGGGTCACACCTCTTCGACAGCGCCCTGACGGCCGGCCTGCGCCTCGGCCGCCGTCAGGACGGTGGTCAGCAGGCCGGGGAAGAGGACCTCGAGGTCGTCCGCGCGCAGGGCGTTGAGCTTCGCCGTGCCCCGGTACGTCTGCTCGATGACGCCGCTCTCGCGCAGGACGCGGAAGTGGTGCGTGGTGGTGGACTTGGTCACCGGGAGGTCGAAGTACGAGCAGCTCAGCGCCTCGCCCTCGCGCGCCAGATCCCGCACGATGCGCAGCCGTACGGCGTCCGAGAGCGCGTGGAGCACCCCTTCGAGGCTGATCTGGTCCCGCGGGGGGTGTTCAAGGGCGCGAGGGCTGGTGGCGGTCGTCATGACGGCGGCTCCACTTCATCCGGGTGACCCTCATTGTACGAGAGCTCTCGTAGTTTGACAGATGCCGTACTACGACGAGTATCGTACGAGCATCCTTCGAGGCCGTCCCGAAACGGAGTCCCGTCATGAGCGTCGCCCTGTTCCAGCCCTACACCCTGCGTTCGCTGACCGTGCCCAACCGGGTCTGGATGGCGCCCATGTGCCAGTACTCGGCCGAGATGACCGGGCCGAACGCCGGTGTGGCGGGCGACTGGCACTTCGCCCACTACGGCTCCCGCGCCACCGGCGGCGCGGGGCTCATCCTCGTCGAGGCGACGGCCGTCGCCCCCGAGGGCCGGATCAGCCCGGCGGACCTCGGCCTGTGGAACGACACCCAGGTGGAGGGGCTGCGCCGGATCGCCGGCTTCCTCAAGGAGCACGGCACCGTGCCCGGCATCCAGATCGGTCACGCCGGGCGCAAGGCCTCGACCAACCGCCCCTGGCAGGGCCGCGGTCCCGTCGCGCCGGGCGGGCCCGGCTGGCAGCCCGTCGGCCCCAGCCCGGTCGCCTTCGACGAGGGGTACCCGGTGCCGACCGAGCTGACCGTCGAGCGGATCCGCGAGATCACCGGCCAGTTCGCCGACGCGGCCCGCCGCGCGCTGGACGCCGGCTTCGAGGTCGTCGAGGTGCACGGCGCCCACGGCTACCTCATCGGCGAGTTCCTCTCCCCCCACAGCAACCACCGCACGGACGAGTACGGCGGCTCCTTCGAGAACCGGACCCGGCTCGCGCTGGAGGTCGTCGACGCGGTGCGGTCCGTCTGGCCCGAGGAACTGCCCGTGTTCTTCCGGATCTCCGCCACCGACTGGCTGGAGGAGCAGGGCTGGACGGCCGACGAGACCGTACGGTTCGCCGCGCTGCTCCGCGAGCACGGCGTCGACCTGCTCGACGTCTCCAGCGGCGGAAACGGCGGGCCGGCGCAGATCCCCGTGGGCCCGGGCTACCAGGTGCCCTTCGCCGCCCGGGTCAGGGCGGAGACCGGGCTGCCGGTGGCCGCCGTCGGCCTCATCACCGAGAGCGACCAGGCCGAGAAGATCCTCGCCAACGGCGAGGCCGACGCGGTCCTCCTCGGCCGCGAGCTGCTCCGCGACGCCTCCTGGCCCCGCCGCGCGGCCCGCGAACTCGGCGCGGAGACCCACGCCCCGGCGCAGTACGCCTGGGCGATCTGAGGGGTACGGGGCGGCGTCTCCGGGGGGCGGCGGACGTGCCACGGGGCGGCCCTCCCCGGGGGCTGCTCGCGTCTCCGGGGCGCGTCTCCGGGGGGCCGTAGGTGTGTCCGGGGGCCGTTGTCAGTGGCCGGGTGCAGACTGGCCCGTATCCGCGACAACGGCGTCCTGGAGGTAGCAGCAGCCATGCCCGACGTACTCCTCACCGTAGGCACCCGCAAGGGGCTCTTCATCGGCCACCGGCACGACGGCCGATGGGAGTTCGACGATCCGGCCTTCCCCGCGCAGGCGGTCTACTCGGTCGCGATCGACACCCGGCGGCCGAACCCGCGCCTGCTCGTGGGCGGGGACAGCGCCCACTGGGGGCCGTCCGTCTTCCACTCCGACGACCTCGGCAAGAGCTGGACCGAGCCCGCACGGCCGGCGGTGAAGTTCCCCGAGGACACCGGCGCCTCCCTGGAGCGCGTCTGGCAGCTGCACCCGGCACCCGGGCACTCTCCCGACGTCGTGTACGCGGGGACGGAGCCGGCGGCGCTGTTCCGCTCGGCGGACGGCGGGGAGTCCTTCGACCTCGTGCGCCCGCTCTGGGAGCACCCCACCCGCTCCCGCTGGGTGCCCGGCGGAGGCGGCGAGGCCGTCCACACCGTCGTCACCGACCCCCGCGATCCGGACGCGCTCACGGTCGCGGTGTCGACCGCGGGCGTGTTCCGCTCCCGGGACGGCGGGGCCGCGTGGGAGCCGTCCAACCACGGAGTGTCCGCGGTCTTCCTGCCCGACCCGAACCCCGAGTTCGGGCAGTGCGTCCACAAGATCGCCCAGGACGCGGGCGACAAGGACCGGCTGTACCTCCAGAACCACTGGGGCGTGTTCCGCAGCGACGACGCGGGCCACAACTGGTCCGACATCGGCGCCGGCCTCCCCTCCGACTTCGGCTTCGCGGTCGCCGCCCACCCGCACCGCCCGGACACGGCCTACGTCTTCCCCATCACGGCGGACTCCGACCGCGTCCCGGCAGGCCGCCGCTGCCGGGTCTACCGCACGAGCGACGCCGGATCCACCTGGGAACCCCTGACCCGGGGACTGCCCGAGAGCGACCACTACGGCACGGTGCTGCGGGACGCGCTCTGCACGGACGACGCGGACCCGGCGGGCGTCTACTTCGGCAACCGGAACGGCGAGGTGTACGCGAGCGCCGACGACGGCGACAGCTGGCGGCTCCTGGCGGAGCACCTGCCGGACGTGCTCTGCGTCAGAGCGGCGGTGATCTGAGCACTCCGGCCTCGTAGCGGAGGACGACCTTCCGTCCGGTTCGCCGGACGGGCGACGGGTGGCCGTCTCAACCAGCGGTACACGAAGGCGAATTGACTCGCACACTCATGCGACGATGTGCGGCGATTCCCGGCCACCGGTCGGGTCCTTGTCTGATTGCAGAGGACCATGAAGCCCAGTCCCCTCCTCCGCGCGCGGCGCGGTCTGCTCGTCATCGCCGCCGCCCTCGGCCTCGTCTTCGGCGTCACCGCCGCACCGGCCCAGGCCGCCTCGAAGACCTACGACTTCACGTACACGATCAGCCCGCAGCACGCTCCGGGCATGTGCCTGGAGGTCGCCGACTGGAGCCGGGCGGACGGCGCGGCGGTACGCCAGTGGCCGTGCACCGGCCAGCCCAACCAGAAGTGGCACAAGGTCTACAACGAGGGCCAGTCCACCGGGCCCTACTGGTACATGAACGCGTACAGCGGCAAGTGCCTGGAGATCGGCGGCTGGGCGACGAACAACGGCGCGACCGCCAACCAGTGGGACTGCCACTACGGGGCCAACCAGACCTGGTACGGCAACTCGGGCCTGATCTACACGTCGTTCGAGTACGCCACCAACAAGTGCCTGGAGATCGAGGACTGGAGCCAGAGCGCGGGCGCCAGGGCGCGCCTGTGGGACTGCCACTACGGCGCCAACCAGACGTTCAACTTCACCTTCGCGTAAGCCGCCGCGCGGGCCCCGATCCGGGCGTCGGGCGGTCGCCCGCGGCCGGTCGGGGCCGCCCGGCACCCCCGGCCGGGGCCGACCTGGGCCCGCAGGTCAGGGCAGGCGCCAGTCCACGGGCTGGGCGCCTTGCTCCAGGAGGAGTTCGTTGGCGCGGCTGAAGGGGCGGGAGCCGAAGAAGCCGCGGTCCGCGGACATCGGGGACGGGTGCGCCGACTCGATCGCCGGGAGGTTCCCGAGGAGCGGCCGCGCGTTGCGGGCGTCCCTGCCCCACAGGATGGACACCAGGGGCTTGCCCCGGGCGGCCAGGGCGCGGATCGCCTGCTCGGTCACCTCTTCCCAGCCCTTGCCCCGGTGGGCGGCCGGCTTGCGCGGGGCCGTGGTCAGGGCCCTGTTCAGGAGCAGGACGCCCTGACGGGTCCAGGGGGTCAGGTCGCCGTTCGACGGCCGGGGCAGACCGAGGTCGGTGTTCAGCTCGCGGTAGATGTTCTCCAGGCTGCCCGGCAGGGAGCGGATCTCGGGCGCGACCGCGAAGCTGAGGCCGATCGCCATCCCCGGTGTCGGGTAGGGGTCCTGACCCACGATCAGGACGCGCACGTCGTCGAAGGGCTGCTGGAACGCCCGCAGGACGTTCGGTCCGGACGGCAGGTACGTCCGGCCCGCGGCGATCTCCGCGCGCAGGAAGTCGCCCATCTCCGCCACACGTCCCGCGACGGGGCTCAGAGCCTCCGCCCAGCCGGGCTCCACCAATTCGTTCAAGGGTCGCGCTGTCACGGTCCGTCACTCTACCGGCCTACAGTGACACCCCGGTCCGGCCGATCGGCGGGACGCCCCTGGACCTTCTCCGGCGGACAGGCCCTAGACTCCCGCCACTCCCCTGCCCTTCGTCCCCTTGCCCTTGTCCCCTTGTTCCCTTGTCCCCTTCACGCCAGGACGGTGCACCGTGGATTCCGTGAACGACCCTTCAGAGGCCGCGCAAGGGCTGGTCGTCGGCGTGGACTCGGGCGGCTCCGGGCTGCGGATCGCCCTGGCCGAGGCGACGAGCGGCACGGTCCTCGACACCCTCGCCTCCCGGGAACCGGTCAGGACCGGGCCCGGCGGGATCTCCGCCGCCCATTTCCTGGAGCAGGTCCTGCCGGCCGTCCACGCCCTGCGGGAACGCGCCGTGCCGGACTCCCTCGGCTCGCGGCCGGTCCTCGCCGTGGCCGTGGGCGCCGCCGGGATGGCGACGCTCGGGGACGAGCTGCGGGCCGAGCTGCCCGGTGCCTTCGCCGAGGCGTGGGGCGTGCGGCGGCTCGCGCTCGCGGCGGACGCCGTCACCGCGTACGCGGGGGCGCTCGGACAGCGGCCCGGCGCGGTCGTCGCGGGCGGCACGGGAATGATCGCGCTCGGTACGGATCTGGTGTCCTGGCGCCGCGCCGACGGCTGGGGGCACCTCCTCGGCGACTGCGGCAGCGGTGCCTGGATCGGCCGGGCCGGCCTGGAGGCGGCGATGCGCGCCCACGACGGGCGGCGCGGCGGTTCGGCGGCGCTCCTGGCCCGGGCCGAGAAGCTGTTCGGTCCGATCGCCGGCCTGCCGGGCGTGCTCTACCCCCGTACCGACCGGCCGGCCGTGCTCGCCTCCTTCGCCCCGGAGGTGGGGGAGTGCGCCGCCGGGGACCCGGTCGCGGCGGACGTCCTCGCCCGGGCGGCGGGGCACGTCGCGGACGCCGCCGAGGCCGTGTGCCCGGCGGACCCCGGGGCCCTGGTCGCCCTGACGGGCGGTCTCTTCAAGATGGGCGACCCCCTCCTCGTACCCCTGCGGGCGGCGCTCGGGGAGCGGATCCCGCACGCCCGGACGGTGGCGCCGGCGGGCGATCCGCTGGCCGGGGCGGTCACCCTCGCCTCGGCCCTCGCCACGGGCATCCTGAGGCTGCCGGAGGACCCGTCGCTGCTCCGCCTGTTCGGCGACGCGGCGGCGGAGGCGGCGGCATCCGCCCAGGTCGGGGGTGGTGCGGAGGCGCCGGACGAGTCCGGAAGCGGGCACGGAGACCGGACATAGGGGGACAGACGGCGCGCGATCGCACCTCACCGAACAGCGTGGCCGACGAAACCAGTAGCATGCGGCGCCATGAGCTCCCCCACTGGGCCTGCTTCCGGCCTGCCTGTACGAATGCCTCGACCCCGCCAGTCCGGGCGGCACCGTCGCCCCGAACCCGCGGCGGCGCCCGAGGGCGCTCCCGCACTGGTTCTCGCCGTTCCCGGTGTGCCGTCGGCCGCCATACGCTCACTGGCCGAAGAGGTCGTGAGCATCGCCCGCTCGGAGCTGCCCGGCCTGGAGGCCGTGATCGGTTTCCTGGACGGCGACGACACCGAGTACCCCGCGCTCGCGACCGTGCTCGCCTCGGTCGAGGTGCTGCGCACCCAGCGCTACGAGCTGGCCGTGGCGGCGGGCCGTGAGGTCACCGCCCCGACGGGTCCCGCCGCGGTCGTGGTCCCGCTGCTCGCGGGCCCGGACAGCGCCCTGATGCGCCAGGTCCGCCAGGCCCTCATGGACAGCGGCAACACCGCCGAGCTGACCGAGGTGCTCGGTCCGCACCCGCTGCTCGCCGAGGCGCTGCACGTGCGCCTGTCCGAGGCGGGGCTCGCCCGCGCCGACCGCGCCCGGCTGTTCACGGTCGCGACGGCCGCCGACGGCATCATCCTGGCCACGGTCGGCGGCGAGGAGGCCGTGCAGGCCGCCGGGATCACCGGCATGCTGCTCGCCGCGCGCCTCGCGGTGCCGGTGATGGCCGCCGCGCTCGACCAGGAGGGTTCGATCACCTCCATCGCCGAGCAGCTGCGCGCCTCGGGTTCGGTCCAGCTGGCCCTCGCGCCGTACCTGATCGGCCCCGAGCTGGCCGAGGGCCTGCTCGACGAGGCCTCGAAGGAGGCCGGGTGCGCCGCGGCCGAGCCGCTGGGTGCCTACCCGGCGATCGGCAAGCTGGTGCTCTCGCAGTACACGGCGGCGCTGGGCATCCCGCCGCAGCAGCCGCAGGGCGCGCCGACGCTCTGAGACGTGCCGTAGCGAGAAGGGCCCGCACCGGAGGCATCCGGCGCGGGCCCTTCTGGCGTGGCGGGCTCTGATCCGGCCTCGTATCCGACCTCGGATCCGCCCTGGCCTCCGGCTCAGCCGAAGACGACGCAGGAGGCCGCCGGGGCCTCGATCGCGCCGGCCCGGACGGGGACGCCGGTTTCGGGGTCGAGGTCGAACCAGGTGACGTCTCCGGAGCGCTCGTTGGCCGCGTACAGCCGCCGCCCGGAGGGGTCGAGGGTGAGGTCGCGGGGCCAGGCGCCACCGCAGGGCACGGTGGCGACCAGGTCGGCCTTCGCGCCGTCCGGGTCGAGGGCGAGGACGGCGAGGGTGTCGTCGCCGCGGACGGCGGCCCACAGGAAGCGGCCGTCGGGGGCCACGACGACCCCGGACGGGTAGCTGGGGCCCGTGGTGCCCTCGGGGACGACGGGGGTCTCGCCGAGCGGTTCGAGGACGCCCGCCCCGGCGTCCCAGCGGCAGACGGTGAGGGTGGGCTCCAGCTCGTTCAGGACGTAGGCGTGGGTGCCCGAGGGGTGGAAGGCGAGGTGGCGCGGGCCGGTGCCGGGGCGCAGCGCGGTCTCGCCGTGGAGGGTGAGTGCGCCGGTCGCGGGATCGAGGGCGCAGATCCGTATGGAGTCGGTCCCGAGGTCCACGCTGACGATCCAGCGGCCTGAGGGGTCGGGGAGCACCTGGTGGGCGTGGGGGCCGCTCTGGCGCTCGGGGACGTCGCCGCTGCCCTCGTGGCGCAGGACGGCCGTGGCGGGGCGGGGGGTGCCGTCCGCGCCCAGCGGCAGGACGGTGACGCTGCCGGAGGTGTAGTTGGCGGTGAGGAGGTGCCCGGCGGCGAGGGCGAGATGGGTGGGGCCGGCGCCGTCGACGGGGACGGGTTCGCCGAGCGGCCGGGGTACGGGCCCGGTGACGTCGAAGGCGGCGACGGCGCCCGGCTCGGTCTCGGAGACCGCGTGGAGCACGTGGCCGGCGAGAGCGAGGAACGAGGGATCGGCGACGCCGTCGGAGGCGCCGGTGACGGTCAGCGCACCCGTCTCCGGGTCGACGTCGGCGGCGAGGACGCCGAGACCGCCCACCGACGTGAACGACCCGATGTACGCCCGCAGCCCGCTCCGGCCCTGTACCGCCCCTGTGTCGCCCATGGCGCCTCCCCTGTCGCGGAGCCGGTCACGGACGACCGGCCGTCGTCCGGTCGACGGTAGCAGGCGGTCTAGACCAGCCGGTTCCGGTGTGGCCCCGGGGCGGGATCAGGCCGCCGGGACGAGCGGGGCGCGCGGCGAGGAGCGCAGCGGCGCCGCCAGATCGACGAGGGCCTGCTCCAGCCCGTGCAGGTGCCCGAGGGCCGCCTCGGCGCCGGGGTGGTGGCGCGGTGTCGCGGCGGTTTGTCCGCCGGAGGCCGGGACGGGGCGCGTCGGGGGTACGAGGGCGTGGACGGCGGCCTCGACCCGCCAGGCCGCGGCCGCGAGCCGGGCGTCGTGGGAGGCGTCGGGGTCGGCCGCGACGAGGGCGAGGCCCCTGATCTCGCGGGCGCAGTCGTCCAGGAGCGCGAGCACCCGGCGGGCCCGGGCCTTGCGGGCGCGCAAGGGGCTCAGCGGATGCACGAGCGGGGCGAGGGAGAGCCGGACCCGGCCGAG
Organism: Streptomyces sp. NPDC056169; assembly: GCF_042268445.1. Taxonomy (NCBI): domain Bacteria; kingdom Bacillati; phylum Actinomycetota; class Actinomycetes; order Kitasatosporales; family Streptomycetaceae; genus Streptomyces; species Streptomyces sp. NPDC056169. The sequence goes on from NZ_JBHJUO010000002.1 coordinate 220,964, forward strand.
CAGGAGCTCCAGCTCGGCGGCGTGCGGCGCCGGGTCGGCGACGGGGTCGCCCGCGAGCCGGCGGGCGGCTGCCGTGGTGCAGGTGTGGACACAGGTCACGGCCCGTTCGATCCAGGCATTGGTGGCGGCGTGCGTCGTCACCGGCAGCAACGCCACGCCGATCGCCGCACCGATGGCGCCGACGGCGGTCTCCTGGAAGCGCAGGACGAGCAGTCCGGGGTGCAGGACACCGAGCAGCCCGTAGAGGAGCCCCGCCATGACGGTCACAAAGAACATCATCCAGCTGTACGAGAGCGGGGCGGTGTAGAAGATCCCGAAGACGCACACGGCGACGAGGAGGGCGGTGGGGCCGGGCGCGCCGGCGAGGGGTACGGCGACGAGGAGGCCGGCGGCGATGCCGGTGACGGTGCCGAGGACGCGGCGGAAGCCGCGGACGAGCGTCTCGCCGCGCGAGGCCGTGTTGACGAAGATCCACCACGCGGTGCCGACGGCCCAGTACCAGCGCTCGTGGGAGATCAGCTGGCCGGCGGCGAGGGCGACGGCGCAGGCCGCGGTGGCCTGGAACGCCTGGCGGGTGGTGGGACGGGCCAACCCGGTCCCCGGCAGCGGGGCGGGCGCGGCGGGCGGCGGGACGCGCCGCTCGATGCACCAGGCGCCGAAGCGGACCGCTCCGGCGGCGAGGAGCGCGAGGGTCACCGCCGCGTACAGCTCGGGGAGCTGGGCGGGGACGGCGTGGAGGAACTGGGTCACGAAGAACTGCATGAAGGCGAAGATGCCGAGGGCGTGCCCGCGCGGGCCCCAGCGGCGGGCGTACACCCCGGCGAAGACGACGAGCAGCCAGGCCGCGTCGCGCAGAAGAGGCGCGTCGTGCAGGAGGGTCGCGAGCGCGAGTACCGGGAAGCCGACGGCCGGCAGCAGGGCGGTGGTGACCGCCTGGCGGCGCACGGTCGGGTCGCCGACGGTGAAGAGCGCCAGCAGGGCTGCGAGGCCGGCGGTGATGGACGCGACGAGGGACAGGCCGAGCAGCTCGGCCAGGGCGACCGCGAGCGCGATGCCGAGGACGGCACGCAGCGAGACCCTGAGCCGGACGAGCCCCGGATCCGGGGCCATGAAGTACTTCCGCACGGCGGCCAATCCCGCCCCCCTTGATCTGTTCCTCACCGCGCGCGAGGCTCCCCGGGGGTGGTGGGGGCTCGGACACGACGAAAGCACCGCGGGCCGGTCCGGCCTCGTCGCCGGACGGCGCTGCGCGGCGCCGAAAGTGTGTGATGGCTACAAGAATAGACCGAAGGGGGTGCAGCGGCTCAACTCACCGCCGAAGGAGTGGGCCATTGGCCCACCACGACAGCGCAGCGAGTGACCGGACGGAGCCATTGGCCCACGCTTCCCGCACACCGCACACCGGCGACGGGCCGAGCCACCTCGCCGCCGAAGGCGCGCCCCTACCCGGGCATCCCCGAAGAGGTTGGCCGCGACGGCGAGACGACGGCCAGCACGTGAGCGGTCCAGGTCCGGAACCTCCGCAGGCCCATGCGCTCGCCGCCCCGCGCCCCTGAACGACGCGCCCGGTGCGATCAGTGCTCGTGACGGCCGCCATCAGCGCTGCGTATTGGCGTCGGACCACGGCGGGGCGCTGCCCGCCGGGCAGGCCGAGGAGATCGCGACCCGCTACAAGAGGCTGGCCCAGGCCACGGTGGCCGAGGTCAACACCCACTCGTCCTGGACGGTGGCGCGCGGCGGCGCCACGGACCCGACGGGCTGAGGAGCGGCCCGCTCGCAGGCATGTCGGGCGACGAGCTCGTCCGGCGCACGGCACACACTCCGCGTTCAAGACGTGACGCAGCCCACACCTGGGGATCGAACTTCCGAGACGGGACCGCATCTTGTCGGTGTCGCCCCTCGACCGCAGGAGACTTCCGTGCCCCCTACGCACCGCTACGACTCGCGCGTTCCTGACAGTGCCGGCGAGATGCTGGTCGGCCGGGAGGCCGACCTTCGACGCGTCGACTCCTTCCTCGCCGGCGCGTCCACCGCCGGCGGCACCCTGCTGATCTCCGGGGACCCCGGGGTGGGAAAGACCGCGCTGCTCGCGGCAGCCGCGTCCCGCGCGGAGGGTGCGGGCGTGCCCACCTTGCGCGCGACGGCAGTCCAGTTCGAAGCACAGACCAGCTTCAGTGGTCTCCAGCAGCTCCTCCAGCCGGTGATCGGCGAGGTGGGCGGACTCGGTCCGGCCCATCGGGAGGTGCTCACCGTCGTTCTGGGGCAAGGCGCGGGCCCCGTGCCCCCTCACGAAGCCGTGGCGCGGGCGCTCCTGGCGCTGCTGGCACGGACGGCGGGCGAGCGCCCTCTGCTGATCACCCTCGACGACCTGCAGTGGATGGATCCCACCAGCGCCCTGGTTCTGGGAATCACCGCCCGTCGGCTCATCGGTACGAAGGTCGGACTGCTGGGCTCCGAACGGCCCGGCGCGGGCGGCTTCTTCGAGCACTCGGGCCTCGCGGTCCACCTTCTGCGCCCGCTCGACGACCGGGCCGCCGACGCCCTGCTGGTCGACCGCTACCCAGCCCTGGCCCCACGGGTCCGACGACGCCTCGTCACCGAGGCGCAGGGCAATCCCCTGGCGCTGCTCGAACTCCCGGTGTCGCTCACCGACTCGCAGCGCACGGCGTCGGAAACGCTCCCCGGGCACCTGCCGCTGAGCAGCCGTCTCCAGGCGGCGTTCTCCTCACGCATCGGCACTCTCCCGGCGGTCACCCGCTACCTGCTGCTGCTCGCCGCGCTCGAAGGCACGGGCGACCTTCACGCCCTGGAGCGAGCCGTCGAGGGCCGGTGCAGCCTCAAACAACTCGGGCCGGCCGAACGGGCCCAGCTGGTCAGCGTCGACGACCGCACCGGTCGCCTGGCGTTCCGTCACCCGCTGACCCGCTCGGCCGTGGTCGACCTCTCCACCCACGACCAGCGACGCCACGCGCACCTCGCCCTCGCCCGCCCCCTGAGCGATCAGCCGGAGCGCCAGGCCTGGCATCTGGGTGAGGCCACCGTGGCACCGGACGAGGCGGTGGCCGCTCTCCTCGAACGTGCCGCGCGCAGCATGAGCCGCCGGGGCGACGGCTCCATCGCCATCGCGTCGCTGCTGCGCGCCGCGGACCTCAGCCCCGACGCCGAACAGCGGGCCCGCAGACTGGCGGAGGCGGCGTACGTCGGCGCCAGCGTCACCGGTGACCTGTACGAGGTCCCGAGGCTGCTCGACCACGCGCGACGAGCGGCGCCCGGCCCCGGATCCCTCGTCACGGCCGTGGCGAGTTCCGCCTATCTCCTCAACGGGTCGGGGGACGTCGACACCGCCCACCGGCTGCTCAGCGCGGCGGTGGCCCTGCAGCCCGAGCCGTACGACCCGGACGATCCCGTACTGGCCGAGGCGCTCCACACGCTGCTCCTGATCTGCTTCTTCAGCGGCCGGCCCGAGCCGTGGCAACCGCTGGACGCCGCGCTCGGGAGATTCGGCGGCGATCCCGGCGCGCCGGCCATCACCCGGGCGACCTTCGGCGACCCGGCCCGATGCACCCGCGACGACCTGGAGCGGCTCGACACGGCCGTCGCCGAGCTCACCCACGTGTCCGACCCGCTGCGGATCGTCCGCACCGGGATCTCCTCCGCCTACGTCGACCGGCTCGGCGGCTGCGCCGACGCGCTCCGGCGCGTGGTCGAGGCCGGGCGCAAGGGCGAAGCGGTCGCGCCGGCGATCGACGCGCTCTTCCTCCTGGCCAATCACGCGCTGCTCACCGGTGAGTGGGAGCAGCTGAACAGAGCAGCCCACGAGGGACTCGCGATGTGCGAGGACCACGGCTACCCGATGCTGGCGTGGCCGGGGAAATTCCTCCTCGCCGCCCGGGCCGCGATGCAAGGTGACCACGCCACCGCGAACGCTCTGACCGGCGAGATGGACCGGTGGGCCGGGCCGCGGCGAGCCGGTGCGGTGCGCTTCTACGCCGCGCACACGCGCGCCTTGTCAGCGCTCGGCCGGGGGGACTTCGAGGAGGCGTACCGACAGGCCGTGATCGTCAGCCCCGCCGGTGAGTTTCCCGCCTTCGTCCCCCACGCCGTGTGGCTGGTCATGGACCTCTCGGAAGCCGCCGTGCGGACCGGTCGGCGCGGCGCGGCCCGAGCCCATGTCGCCGCCGCCCGCGACACGGGGCTGGACACGCTCTCCCCGAGACTGAGAATGCTGCTGCTCGCCGCGGACGCCCTCGCCGCCGACAGCGACGCGAGCTCGCTCTTCGAGCAGGCCCTGACGGTTCCGGAGGCGGAGCGCTGGCCCTTCGACCTCGCTCGCGTCCACCTCTCCTACGGCGAACACCTGCGTCGGTGCAGAGCCGCCGCCCGCTCCCGGCACCACCTGGCGACGGCGAGGGACGTCTTCGGGCAGCTGGGCGCACACCCTTGGACCCGACGGGCAGCCCAGGAACTCCGTGCCGCCGGCGGCCACCGGGAGGACGACTCCGGCGGCTCCGGGTCCCCGCTGACGCCGCAGCAGTCGGAGATCGCGAAGCTGGCCGCCGCGGGCTTCACCAACAAGGAGATCGGTGAGCGTCTCTTCCTTTCCCCGCGCACCGTCTCCACTCACCTGTACCAGCTCTTCCCCAAGCTCGGCGTGTCCTCCAGGGCTGCTCTGCGCGACGCGCTCGGCCGGCTGGAGGAGGGCTGAACGGGTCTTTGTCGCGGGCTACGTCACATGACGGAATCCACCGCGCCTCCCCGGCTCCTACCGTTCTCGCACGACCTCACCCAGCCGATGAAAGCAGGAATGGTGATGAGCGAGAACGTCCGGCCCAAGAACATCGTGCTCGTCCACGGCGGCTTCGTGGACGGCTCCGGGTGGCAGGGGGTGTACGAGCAGCTGAGCCAGGAGGGGTACCGCGTCAGCATCGTCCAGAACCCGACGCTGTCCCTCGACGGCGACGTCTCCGCCACCCGTCAGGTCCTCGACTCCCTGGACGGGCCGGCCGTCCTCGTCGGCCACTCCTACGGCGGTGTCGTGATCACCGAGGCCGGCAACCACGAGAAGGTGACCGACCTCGTCTACATCGCGGCCTTCGCCCCCGACAAGGGCGAGTCGGTCAGCACCCTGATCGCCGATCCCCCGCCCAGCGCCCCCGTGCCGCCCATCCTCCCGCCCCAGGACGGCTTCCTGTTCCTGGACCGCGACAAGTTCGCCGCCTCGTTCGCCGCGGACGTCCCGGCGGGCCTGGCCGCGTTCATGGCCGATTCCCAGGTCCCGTGGGGCGTCGACGCCCTCAACGGCGCCGTGTCCCGGCCCGCTTGGCGCACGAAGCCGGCGTGGTACCTGGTGGCCGCCGACGACCGCATGATCCCCCCGCCCGCCCAGCGCGCCATGGCGGAGCGGACCGGCGCCCAGACCGTCGAAGTGCCCGGAAGTCACGCCGTCTACGTCTCGCGCCCCGGCGCGGTGGCCGACCTCGTCAAGCAGGCTGCCGAACGCTGAGACCGGGGGCAACGCACCGCCACGTCCGCCTCGCGTACGGCCATGCCCGGGTCACGTACCGCCGTGGCCCGGCCTGCGACCCGGACGGCGAACAGCCGCCGAAGGGCCACTCGCGCTACCCCGAGGGCAACGGGAAGACCACCCGGAGTCTCTGGACGCGCCCGTCCCGACGGAACATGAGCCAGGCGAGATGCGGCGGACAGATGTGGACCGCACCGGGATGGGTGACATCCATCTCCCAGATCTGGATCTCGCGGCCCGCCACCACATGGCGCAGATGCTGCCGCACTCCGTCTTCCAGGGTCTTCCGCATGACCGGGACGGGATGGACGCGTTCCCCCGGTCTGCCGAGTCGGCCGACCATCTCGGACTCGGCCGGCCACAACTCGGAGATGTCCCGGGGCAGTCCACCGGATTCCCACGCCCTCAGCGTCGCCACGGCCTCGTGCGTGCTCGCCTCGGCGAGTACGGAGGCGTCGTCGTGCGCCTGCGCGGCGGTCGACAGGAGCACCCGCGCGAGTGTGGCTCTGGCCTGGCTGAGCCGGCTGCGTACCGTACCGATCGGGATGTCGCAGGCCGCGGAGATCTCCCGGTAGGAAATGACGCCGCTGAAGTGCCGGAGCATCAACACCAGCCGTTGCTGCTCGGGCAGTTCCTCCACCGCCTCCCAGATCCAGTCCCGCATCGCGTGCTGCTCGACGATCCGCTCGGGATGCGCCACGTCGTCGCCGCGGAGGTGCGGGAGCTGGAGGCCGTCGAGCCCCGGTGATTCCCGAGTGGCGCGCACGCGCATGCGGCAGGTGTTCCGCACGACCGCGCGCAGCCACGCGCCCACGGCCGCGGGATCCCGCACGTCACCGATACGGCGCAGCGCGGTCAACGCGGCCTCCTGCACCGCGTCTTCCGCATCCGGGCCGTGACCCAGCACGCTCAGCGCCACCGCGCGCATGGGCGCCTGATGGCGTGCCAGCAGCAGTCCCAGGGCCACGGTCTCGCCGGCCTGGGCCCTGCGGGTGAGTTCCTCGCCCGTCGGATCCGCTCGAAGGCCGGGAGCTGCCATGTCTCCGATCACCTCCGTGGCGACCCGTCACGAACTCGGCTCCTGAGGGGAGCGGGAACTTTCATACTCCCAAGCGGACGTGCGCGCCGGGTAGACCGGGAAACGCAGCACCTCTTCGGCCCCCTCCCCTCCCCGCCCCACGAAGGAATTCCATGCGCGAGAACGATCCGAGCGAGGCGGCCAAGGCGGTCGTGCGCCGCAACACCGAAGAGGTCCAGGGTGGCGGTGACTTCGCCCTCTTCGACGAGCTGTTCGCCGACGACTTCCTCGACCACACGCCGCAGCCCGGCCGCACCGCCGACAAAGCGGGCGCACGGGAGCTGTACCAGGTGCTCCGCGAGGCGTTTCCCGACTTCCGCCCCGTCATCCACTGGCAGTCCGCGGACGGCGACCTCGTCACCACGTTCAAGACGTATCACGGCACCCACAAAGGCGAGTTCTTCGGGATCGCGCCCACCGGCAGGCAGATCAGCTTCGACACCGTGGACGCCATGAGGGTGCGCGACGGGAAGATCACCGAGCACTGGGGCGTCGCGAACCTGTTCTCGCTCATGCAGCAGCTCGGCGGCCTGCCTGCCATCGTGTAGCAGCCCCGCCACCGGCCCGGACGCCCCTCGGACCACGTCCGTCAGTCGTTGTCCGCCGGCGCGTCGGTGAACAGGCGGAGGAGCCGGGCGATCGGCTCCTCGCCGAAGCACGTCTTCAGTCCGGCGGCGGATTCGGCGGCCTTCTCGGCGCTGCGCGGGAAGAGGGCCTCCTCGTAGACGGTGAGGGCCTTTTCGAGGTCGTTCGGGTGGGCGGCGAGGGCCTGGCCGAGTTCGGCGCCATCGAGCATGGCGAGGTTGGCGCCCTCGCCGGCGAACGGCGACATGAGGTGGGCGGCGTCACCGAGCAGCGTGACTCCCGGCACGCGGTTCCAGCGGTGGTCGGCGGGCAGAACGTTGATCCTGCGCGGCGTGAGTCGGCCGTCGGCGTTCGCCACCAAGGCCTTCAGGCTCTCGTCCCAGCCGTCGAACCGGGCGAGCACACCGGCCTTGGCCCTTCCGGTGTCGGCGAAGTCGATGCTGTCGAGCCAGTCGTCGGAGGCCGTGAGCGCGGTGTACACGTGCAGGTTTCCGTCGGTCTCGCGGTGAGCGAGGAATCCCTTGCCGTCGGCGAGCGCGAACAGCATTCCGTGTCCGACGACGGCGGCCTCGGCCGGGTGAGCGGTGTCGGCGTCGCGCAGGTCGGCTTCGACGAAGGAGACGCCGCTGTAGACGGGCTTCGCGTCGGAGAGCAGGGAGCGTACGCGCGACCAGGCTCCGTCGGCACCGACGAGCAGGTCCGTGGTGACGGCCGTGCCGTCGGCGAAGGTCACCTCGTGCCGACCCGCGCCGAGCGGCCGGGCGCCGATGGCCTTACGGCCCCAGTGAACGGTGGTCTCGGGCAGGGAGTCGAGCAGAAGGTCCCGCAGCTGCCCGCGGTCGACCTCAGGGCGGTCGCCTTCGCCCTCGTCAGCCGCGTCCCAGTGCACGGTGGCGTGCTGGTCCAGGACCCGGGTCGCTTCTCCACCCGGGTGGACGAGAGCGCGGAAGCCGTCCAGGAGTCCGGCGGCGCCCAGTGCCACCTGTCCGTTCTCGGCATGGATGTCCAGCATGCCGCCCTGCGTACGGGCGTGGCGCCCGGTCTCCAGGTCGAAGACGGCGGACTCGATTCCGTTCACGTGGAGGACGCGCGCCAGGGTCAGGCCTCCGAGGCCCGCACCCACGATGACGACGGGGTGGTGGGGGTTCACGGTGGGGGTGTTCATGGTGGGCTCCGTTCCGAACGTCGGGGATCCGGCCGGCGAGCACCGATCCGGCGTACACCAGCGCTGACACCTCCAACGTAACGAACATGTTCGTTACGAACAAGTTCCCCCTGCGGAAGCCGAGCACGCGGGCGAGAGCGGCGGTGACGGACGCACTGTGGTGCGGCGGCTCGACGTCGGCGACAGGCCGGAGGTCGAAGCAGATCAGGGTGTCGGAACAGGGGTGTGCAGCATGCCGTTGAGGAGCATCCGGACACCCCACTTCCGGCGTGTCCGCGGTGTGCCCGACAGCAGTCGGGAACCGAGCGCGGCCACGTGCGGAGCGCGATCAGAAGAGGCGTTCTCCAGGGCGTCGGCGAGCGCGCTCCAGTCCTCGTCGGCGTGGGGGGACGCGTCGTGAGCGGAGTGCTCGGCCGCGCTCGCGGTGGCCGCCTGGAGCAGCACGTCCACCCCCCAGGCAGCCTGCGCGTCCGGCACGCCACCCTCGGCCAGCAGCGCCAGCAGGGCTTCGAGCAGGGCCACGTAGTGGGGTCCGGACGGGCGGGCGACCAGCGCCGAGTGGGCCAGGGCCGGGTGCTGGTGCAGGACGTCGCCGTACGACTCCAGTACGGCCTCGATCCGCTCGCGCCAGTCGCCTGCGGACCCGACCGGACCGAGATCGACCTCGCCCAGCAGCACGTCGAGGATCGCGGCGTGCAGCTCGGCGGTGTTGGCCACGTACACGTACAGCGAAGCCGGCCCGGTGTCCAGCTCCTTGGCCAGTCGGCGCATCGTGACTCTCTGCAGCCCTTCGGTACGCATCAGGCGGACCGCGGTCGAGACGATGCCGCCACGGGTGAGAGCCGCCTTGGCGGGTCGCTCGCGGCGGCTGATCGGCTCAGGGCGCGCATTCATGATCCGATCGTACCGAACACGTTCGTCGCGAACGGGTTCACGCCGAGCCCTGATCCGCCGCCGAGAGGAGGTCATGGGCGCGACGTTCCATCAGGACGGGAAGGTAGGTGCGCACGCGGACGTACTGGAGGTCCGCATATGCGGTGTCGACCGCATCCCGGACGACGCGGGGATCCAGGCCGGGGAACTCTTTCATGAGTCGTTCGGTGACGTGAAGGAGAGCGACGGCATCCTTGGTTTCCTCCGGCATCGGGACGGCCTTCCTCCGCGGGACGGGACTTCCCTCCACTGTGGCGCACCCCGCCCGCCGGGCAAGCCGGTCTTCGGCCGAACACCGGCACCCGGCCCGTGCGTACGGCATCGCCGCAAGAGCGCCGGGCGGCGCCGATGTCCTGGCCGGCCGTCGCCTCCCGGCTCAGGAGCCGAGCGCGTCCTCGACGGTCCGCTGCCAGTACGTGACCGTCAACGAGCTGTCGTAGTAGATGCCCTTCGCCGGCAGGGACGGGGTGGCGGACGCCCCGCCGCTGCTGAGGGGCGTCCGTCCCTGGAAGGCGATCGTGAGCCGCCTTCCGGTCGCGCCGCCCTCGCCGCTGCCGTCGGCCGCCGACAGCATGGCCGCCGCGTAGCCCGACTCGCCGGGCGCGAGGGACACCACGGCCTGAGGCTTGGTGTCCTCCCGCGCGGCCGGCGCCCACTGCATCTCGTCGAAGCGGAGCACCGGGTAGTAGGTGAGATCGCAGAGCTTCGAGCCGGTGTTCCTCACCGTGATCAGCAGGTGGTTGAGGGGGCGGGACAGCGGCTGGACGGTGACCGCGGTGTTCGAGCCGTTGCACGAGACCCGCTCGGCCGCGGCGGACGGCTCCGAGGAGTGCTTCGCGTCCGCCGGTCCGCTCCCGTCGGTCGCACCGCCGGTCGCTCCGCCGGTCGCTCCGCCGCCAGATGCCCGGGAGCCGTCGCCGGTCGTTTCGGGGAGGGGAGCCGGGGTGGTGCTCGGCCTCACCTGCCGGCCGGTCGGGGTGTTCTGGGTGCTCGGCGTGTCGCGCGGCGACGTCTGCGGCGCCGACGACGGCGCGACCGTGGTGGCGCTCGGGGCGGCCTCGGCTCCCTCGTCCTTCACACCCGTGCCGCCCTGACACGCGGTGAGGGCGAGCGCCGCGAGGGCGACGACGGCCGCGCTCGCGACGCGTCGGGAGTGCGGGGTCCGGGGCGTACCGGGCGTACGGGGTGTACCGGGCGTACGGGCGCTGCTTGCGGGGCGGGTGCCGCGGATGGCGAACATGTCTCTTCCCTCTCGTACGACAAGCCGTGGGTGGCCGGTTGAGGCCGGTCGCCCAGAGCGCTGTGCTTGGATGACCCGAGCTTGAGCGGAGTTCCGTCCCAGGTGCCAGACCCGATGGACGGTCAGGGACGCTGGAATGCCCAAAGGGGCTCTGAGCTGCTGAGACAACCCGCCCCTGGGACGTGGGACGGGACACTGGGGCGGGAGGAACAGTGTCGGAAGACACTGCTGAGGCCGGGTTCGCCGGGCTGTTGCGGGAGTTGAAGGACCGATCCGGGCTGAGCTACGGAACGCTCGCCAAGCGACTCCACATGAGCACGTCGACGCTGCACCGGTACTGCTCCGGTGACGTCGTCCCGACGGATTACGCACCGGTCGAGCGGCTCGCCCGCCTCTGCAAGGCATCGCCCGAGGAGCTCGTCGCACTGCACCGGCACTGGGTGCTGGCAGACGCGAACCGGCCGCGCAGAGGGACCGAGCCGGATCTCAAGGCCCCGGCCGGCGCCACCCCGGTGACACAGCCCGTGCCGCAGGAGGCCGGCGCCAGCCCGCCGGTGGAGGTGGAGACCGGTACGCCTGCGCCGAAGGAGCGCCGCCGCGGGGCAGTCGTCGCCGGGAGCGCCGTGGTGGTCGCCGCCGTGGTCGTCGCGGGGACGATCGCGCTCACCACGAACCTGCCCGCAGGAGGCGGCGACTCGCGGAAGGGCACCGCCGGTGCCGTCGCCACCGGGAGTTCCTCCTCCGCCGGCCTCGGCGGAGGCGTCGGTCCCCGTGCGCCGCTGAGCGTCACCACCCAGCCGCACACCTGGGAATCGCCCTGCGGCCAGCACTATCTGATCGACAGGCCCCCGGCCCGGGTCGGTCCGCCGCCGGTGGAACAGGACGCCCCCGCATGGGTGGCGGCGTCCGGAGCCGTGCCCGCGGGCGAGCAGTACGTCACACTGACGCTTCAGGGCTCGGGCAAGGAGACGGTGGTCCTGGACAGCCTCACCGTCCGTACGGCCGACAAGCGTGCGCCGCTCACCTGGAACGACTACGCCATGGGCTACCCGGGCGTCGGCTGCGGTGCCGCGGTCCCGACCCGCTCCTTCACCGTGGCTCTCGACGCCACGCGCCCCGCCGTCGTACCCGAAGCGGGACAGCCGGACTTCCCCTTCAAGGTGAGCGAATCCGCTCCGGAGGTCTTCTACGTCAAGGCCGACGCCTCCGCCTACGACGTGAGCTGGTACCTGGAGCTGACCTGGTCCAGCGGTTCCCGCCACGGCACCCTCAAGATCGACAACAAGGGCAGGCCGTTCCGTACGAGCGGGCACAACGGGCGCCCCGGCTACGAGTTCCCCCTCGGCGGCGACGGGTGGGTCCCCGAGGGGACGACACTCTGAGCACGTGACCCGGCCACGTAGGCGCTGCGTCCTGGGCAGCCCGGGCGAGGGGCCGAGGGCGTCGACGTGACATCACAGGCCGTCCTGGTCGTGCCAGTGGTTCTGCCATCGGGTGTCGATCGGTTCCGAGGCGGCTTGGTAGCGGATGTCGGTGGACAGGCGGAACCGGCCGGCGGGGTCCTGGTTGTCGAGTGAGGCGTGGATGATGTGGGCGCTGTGCACCATGAGGTCGCCCGCGGCGAAGTCGGTGACGAGCCAGCGCGAGTCGTACTCCTCCGCCAGCGCGGGCAGATCGGCCGTGATCGACGCGGCGGGGCGGCGCAGGCGGCCGGCGGCCTCGTCCGCCAGGACGCGGTGGTGACTGCCTTCGAGGTAGACGAGAGGGCCCCGGGCGATCGGGCAGTCGCCCAGCGGAATCCAGGAGGAGACGATCCGGTCGGTGCCTTCGCGGAGGTAGACGAGGTCGTAGTGGGCCTGGGTGGCGGTGCCGATGCCCGACTCGCCCGGGCCCACATGGCGGATGATCTTCCTGCGGTGCAGGTGCACCTCGCCGGTTCCCAGGAACCACTGGTAGAAGGCGACGAGCGCGGGGTGCCGGCAGAGGGCCTCGTACTCCCGGCCGGGGACGATCCGTTGGAACAGCACGGAGCGGAAACGCGCCCGGTCCACATCTCCGGCGGCCGCGGCGAGTCCCTCCGACGGGTCGGAACCGGGGCGGGTCAGGCCGGTCTCGGCCAGCCTGGCGAAGTAGTAGCGGCGGAAGCCCTCGATCGTCGCGCGGTCGAAGAAGCCCGGCAGGTAGAGGTAGCCGTCGCGGGCCAGACGGTGCCACAAGGACCCCAGGTCGTGGCGTTCCGCGTCCGGTACCGGTTCCAGGCGGCCGAGCCTGCGGTCGCTTCCGTCCAGGCGGTAGCCGTTGGAGGTGAGGGCGGTCGGCAGGGGCCGGTCCAGTTGTCCCGTACTCATGGAGCAATCCTTGCCCCCTCTCTGACGTGGAACAATGCACGGATTCCGCGGGAACTTGGACGATTGTCGACGGGAGCGGTGCACGTTGGACTCCGTAGCGCACTACCGCACCCCGCCGGAGGGCGTGCGGGCACTGGGGATCGCCGTGACCGGGGCCGGCCGGATCTCCGGCCGGCTCCACGCACAGGCCGAACGCACTCTGAACTGCCACGCCGGCGTCCTCGTGCTCCGGGGATCGGGATCCCTGGAGCTCGACGGCCGCGGCCGCCACGACGTGCGGCCGGGATCGTTCTTCTGGCTGTCCCCCGGGGTCAGTCACTGCTACGCGCCGTCGCCGGACGGCTGGGACGAGCACTGGGTCCTGTTCGAAGGACCCGCCGCGCCGAGCTACGCGGAGCTGGGCTACCTCGGCGCGGAACACCCGACGGTCGAGCCCGCCGACCCCGCCGAGGCCCTTGCGCTGTGCATCCGGATTCAGGACCTGCTGGCCCGGCCGGAGTCGCTCGGCGGCCACGTGGCCGCCGCGAGCGCCCTCCACGCCTTGATCACGGCGGTGGGCACCGGCCGGTCGACGCCCGCGGAGCCCGGACAGGCACGACGCGACCTCGGCCGTCGCGCCCTGGAACTGCTCGACGCGGCCGACGGCCCCGTACGGATCGGCGACCTCGCCAAGGAGCTGTCGGTCTCCCGCGACAGTCTCACCACGGCCGTCCGCCGGCTGACCGGCTCCCCTCCCACGGTGTATCTGACCCGCCGCAGAATCGACCGGGCGAAGGCGCTGCTGGCCGACACCGACCGGCCCGTCTCGCTCGTCGGGCGGGACGTCGGATACCCCGACCCCGCCTACTTCGCCAGGCTGTTCACCCGCCACGTGGGTGTCGCTCCGTCCGTCTTCCGCAAGCAGCAGAAACGCCCGTCGACTTCCCTCTAGTGCTGTGACCGGGATGGTTCACCGTGGTCGGGAGACGGCTCACGGGACGAGCGCGGTCCGCCAGACGACTGGTATTACTGGTGCATGCAGGAAGAGACCGCGCGGTCCGCGATCGACACGTTCATCTCCGCCTTCAACGCCTCGGACGACAGCTATGTGACTGCGTTGCTCTCCCAGGCCCTGACCTCGGACGTGGTCTTCTGGGGACCGTTGGGCCGCAGTGAGGGGATCGAGGCGGTCGAGCGGTTCGTGCTGGACATCCGGCGCCACCCCGCGGGGACCGGCACGATGGTGCGCTGTTCGGCGGTGGACATGCCGGACGAGTGGGCCCGGTACCAGTGGGTCTTCACGACGCCGGATGGAGGCCCCCGCCTGGCGGGAACGGACGTCGTCCATCTGCGGCGGAGCCTCATCGACCAGGTCATCGTCTTCGCGGGGGAGATCGAGCCGTCCGCCTCCTGAGCCATTCGCCTCTGGCGCCGTCCTGCTCCTGAACCGGCCCCGTTCGGGGCTCCGGATCTGCCCAGCCGAGATCATCTTCACAACACTTCGGTCGTCCGCGCTTGGCCACGAGCAGACCGATGATGCGCTGTGGCTGTGTAAGTTCGAGGTTGGTCAGGCTGCGGTGCTGAGGGGGCGTCCGCCCCAACGGATGCCCTTCTCGCTTCGGATGCGGGCGCGTTCCTTGCGTTCGGCGGCCAGGACATCGCGGTGGCGGGCGTTGGCGTTGCGCCAGCGCAGATGGGCGTGCAGGGCTCGTGTCTGCACGGTGTGGTTGGGGTGGTGGGAGTTGGCGATGGTGAACTGCCTCAGCGGTCCGAAGTGGGCCTCGATGGGGTTGGCCCAAGAGGCGTAGGTCGGGGTGAAGCACAGCTCGACCTTGTGCTTTGTCGCCCAGCGGCGGATGTCGGTGCCTTTGTGGGCGGACAGGTTGTCCGGGATCACATAGATGGGGGCGCCGTCGGGCCGTGCGGCGCGGATCGACTTGAGCGCGGCCAGCGTGTTCGCGGCACCTTTTCGCCTCGCGGTCGGGGTCGGTGGATTCCTTCCAGGTCTTGGTGCGCTGGAAGGTGGCTCCACGGCGGGCGAGCAGGCCGCGTAACGCCTCGCGGCCGATACGGATCACTCGGCCGTGGACTGTGCAGGTAGGCGACGAGGTTGCGTAGCGACCAGCGAGTGAAGGGCTGGCCGAGCTTGGTGGGGCGGGTGGTGGCCGTCTGGACGACGAAGTCCTCGTCGTCATCGCTGAGCAGGCGGGGACGGCCTCCTGCCCACCGAGGGTCCAGGCAGGCCAGGCCGATCTCGTTGAACCGGTGGATCACATCGCGCACGGTGTCCTCGTCGGCCGCCACCAGCTGGGCGATCACCGGCACCCGATTCCCGCCGACCGAGGCCAGCAGCATCATCGCGCGCCGACAGCGCACCGAGTTGGTGCTGCCCCGGCGCACGATCTGCTGCAGCCGCTGCCCCTCCTGGTCGGTCAGTCTGCGCACACGGACAGGCTCGGCCACCGCGCCTCCAGCGGTCGGATCGGACGTCAACGCACACCCAACCGCCACGACGACCAACCCGGCGAACCTATGCGGTCACAGCACGAGCAAGAGGTCCCCCGATGTGCGACGGGGTGTCAGGAACCCGTGCGCCGTATGTGCAGATGGCCGTCGAGGGGGAAGGAGGGCGGTGCTGCCGGCAGGACCCTGTCGAACGCGTAACCGCTCTTCCGCGCGACGCGGCACGAGGCCGGATTGTCTTCCTGGTGCAGGAGTTCGAGACGTTCAAGACCGTCCGCGCCGAAGGTGCCGAAGGCCCAGCGGGTGACGGCCTCAAGCGCGCGCGGGGCCACGTTCCTCCCCCGCGCAGGGGCAGCCGTCCAATATCCCACCTCGGCGGAGGGCTTGCCGGACGCGACCTCCTTGAGGACGACGTTGCCCACCACCTGTCCGTGTGCCGTGTCGGGTCGCGTTTCGAGAACGGCGAAGGCGAACCGGTCCCCCGCCGCCCAGCCGCGCTGCTGGGCCCGCACCCACCGCGAGCCGTCCGCGTGCTCGACCAGGGGCGTGCTCGTCATCTGGCGCAGGGCGGGGTCCTGGAACGCCTCGACCAGGGCGTCGATGTCCTCCGCGCGCCAGGGGCGAAGGACGAGGGCGGGAGCGGAGGGTGTCGGGCTCGCGTGCAGCAGGACGTCGGAGTTCACGCGCTGATCGTATGTGCCGGGGCCGGCCGGGGCCTGGGTGCCCGGCCGTCCGGTCCTGGGGACCCGGGCGGCCGGGCCGGTGACGGCGCACCTGATGCGGTCCGCCGTTCGTGCACACGGTCCAGCGCGATGGAACCGCGCGGTACGTCCCGGCCCACACCGGAGGCGTCCCGCGCTCACTCCACGGTGGACTGGACCACTGCGGCCGTCAACCCCGGACGCACCCGGCATTGACCGATTGGTCCATACCAACTACCTTCCGATTGGCCCCAGTTCGGCGACCCCACAGGTTCCACGCCGCCGCCGAGGCCGCACACGGTCCCGCGACGCTCCCCGTCCACCCCATCGCGTCAGGGAGAACACGTTGAGAAGACCCTTACTCGGTCACGGCAGACTGCTCGTGCTGCTGGCCGCCCTGCTGCTCCTGCCCCTGAGCGTGCTCACCGGCCTCGCCCCGCGGGCGCACGCGGCCGCCGGTGCCACCGCCACCTTCACCAGCCAGGACAACGGCAGCTGGTGGAAGGGCACGTACGTCCTCCGCAACAACTCGGCCGCCGCGCTCACCGGATGGACCCTGGAGTTCGACCTCCCGGCCGGCGTGACCATCAGCGGCCACTACAACGGCGAAGCGACCGTCAACGGCCGCCACGTCACCGTCCGCAACGCCTACTACAACGGCACCGTCGCGGCCGGCGGAACCACCGAGCCGTACAGCTACTGGTTCGTCGCCAGCGGTCCGATCGGCACCCCCACCGGCTGCACCGCCAACGGCGCCAAGTGCGACGGCAGCCCCGACAAGCCGCCCACCGCCCCCGGCACCCCCCGGGCCACCGGCGTCACCGCGCGCACCGTGTCGCTGGACTGGACCGCCGCGACGGCCGGCGACTACCCGGTCACCTCGTACGAGGTCGTGAGCAACGGCGCCGTGGTGGCCACCAGCACCTCCACCTCCGCCGTCGTGGAACGGCTCACCCCGGCCACCCCGTACACCTTCACCGTCCGCGCCAAGGACACCCGCGGCAACACCGGCCCGGCGAGCGCCCCGGTGACGGCGACCACCACGGACCCGGCGAGCGACCCTCAGCCGCCCACCGCGCCCGGCAACCCGCGCTCCACGGGCAAGACCCCGACCACCGTCACCCTCGCCTGGGACGCGGCGACCGACAACATCGGCGTCGTGGCCTACGACATCTACCGGGGCGCCACGCTCTACCGCACGGTCGACGCCGCCACCCGCACGCTCACCGTGAGCGGACTCTCCCCGCTCACCCCGTACACCTTCACGGTCAAGGCGCGCGACGCGGCGGACAACTCCTCCCCCGCCTCCGCCCCGGTCACCGTCACCACCGACGACCTGGCGGCCGGCAAGCACCTGCGGGTCGGCTACTTCGCCCAGTGGGGCATCTACGGGCGCCAGTACTTCGTGAAGAACCTCGACACCTCGGGCAGCGCCGCCAAGCTCGACGTGATCAACTACGCCTTCGAGAACATCGACCCGGTCAACCTGACCTGCCTGTCCGGTGTCACCAAGGGCGTCTCCGGCAACCCCCAGGATCCCGACCAGGGAACGGGCGCCGGTGACGCGGACGCCGACTACGGCAGGCCCTTCTCCGCCGCCCAGTCCGTCGACGGGGTCGCGGACACCGGCTGGGAGAAGCTGCGCGGCAACTTCAACCAGCTGAGGAAGCTCAAGGCCAAGCACCCCCACCTCAAGGTCGTGGTCTCGCTCGGCGGCTGGACGTACTCGAAGTTCTTCTCCGACGCGGCCGCCACCCCGGCCTCCCGGGAGAAGTTCGTCCGCTCCTGCGTCGACGTCTGGATCAAGGGCAACCTTCCGGTCTACAACGCCGCAGGCGGCGAGGGATCGGCGGCCGGGATCTTCGACGGCATCGACCTCGACTGGGAGTGGCCCGGCTCTCCCGACGGCCACCCGGGCAACCACTACAGCGCCCAGGACAAGGCCAACAACACCGCGCTCATCCACGAGTTCCGCAAGCAGCTCGACGAACTGGGCGGCGGGCACAAGCTCCTCACCGCCTTCACCCCCGCCGACCCCGTGAAGATCGCCCAGGGCTGGGAGCTGGACAAGATCTTCACCTCCATGGACTTCGCCAACGTGCAGGGGTACGACTTCCACGGCGCAGGCAGCGACAACTCCTGGGAGCCGAACCGCGTCGGCCACCAGGGGAACCTCTACACCGACGCCCAGGACCCGTACGGCTTCCACTTCAGCGTCGAGAACGCGGTCAAGCCGTACGTCGACGCAGGCGTCCCGCCCCGCAAGCTCAACATCGGTCTGCCGTTCTACGGCCGCGGCTGGCAGAACGTCACCGACGGCGGAGTCCACGGGGAATGGCAGTCGGCCGGCGGCGCGGCGCCCGGACAGTTCGCGGAGGAGGCCGGCATACGGGGCTACTCGAACCTCCTCGCGTCCGTGCCCGGAATGACCGTGTACCACGACGAGCAGTCGGTCTCGACGTACGGCTACACCGGCCCCGGCGGCCAGTGGTGGTCCTTCGACGACCCCTGGTCCATCGGGAAGAAGACCGCCTGGCTGCGGTCGAAGGGCCTGCTCGGCGTCTTCGTCTGGGAGATGTCGGGCGACACGTCGAACGGGTCGCTGATGACGGCGATCGACAACGGCCTCACGCTCGGCTGACCCCCGTCCCCGGTGCCGGGCGCGCTCCACGCGTCCGGCACCTCGGCGACCCGATGCGGACGCCGAGCCCCCATCCGCTCCCGGGATCACGGGAAGTACAGGGCGGCCTTCTCCAGTACGTGGCCCGTGAACATGCCGCCCCAGACGACCCTGCCCCGGTACATCGTGGTCCGCGCGGCGCCCGGGCCGGTCTCGACCGTGAGGGGGCGGCTGATCAGCGTCGTGTCGAGGATCCGGGCGTCCTGAGCCGCCCACTGGGCCGCCTCGGGCCGGACCCGCGCGCTCACGAGGGCGGGGAGCACGAGTGCCGCGTTACGGGCGCCGGGTATGCCGCCGCGCAGACTCTTGGCGTAGCGCATGGCCCACGTGGTGAACTCCCCCAGGGTAGCGGCGTCGATCTCGGGGACGGCGGCCGCGAAGACGAACAGTTCGGCCTTCGTCCCGAACCAGCGGACCTTGCGGTCGGCGCGGCAGCCGGTCACCACCCGGTGGTCGTTCCACTGCGGCAGGGTCACGGTGCAGCCGTCGGCGGTCAGCCGCTCGTGGAGCGCCGTGAGGTAGGTGGCCGCCGCGTCGGCGGTCGGTTCGGTCGCATGCGGGTTCATGCGGAGATCCTCCAACACCCGTGGTAGGCAAGGGAAGAGGAGTAGAGGAGGCCCGTCCTCCGACCGGTGCGTGCGGATCAGTCCCGATCGGATCGCGGCCTCAGCCCGTCCATCATCAAGCGGAAGAGGTGCTCCTGACGTTCGGCGAGCGTCGGGGCCTGGTCGGCGATCCAGCTGAGGGCATTGGCCAGCGCGAACAGGTCGATCGGTGCCACGTCCGGCCGGATCACCCCCGAGTCCTGAGCCGCCCCAAGCAGTCTGCCGCCTGCCTGGCGCATCGTCAGACAGTCGGCGTGCAGGGGTGATTGAGGATCGTTCAGGGTGGCCATGAGGGCCGCCGGCAGGCCCTGATAGGCGCCCGCGCCGAGGGTGAACTCGTAGAGCCACTCGGCCAGCGCGCGCTCGGGCGGGGCGGTGGCGGCGAGCGCGTCCGCCCGTTCGGCGAGGTGGGTGAAGCGCCGGTGCAGCAGGGCCTCCAGCAGGGCCTCCCGGTTCGCGAAGTGCCGGTAGAGCGTGCCGAGGCCGACGCCGGCGCGCCGGGCGATGTCCCGCAGGGAGGCCTGGGTCCCCTGCTCCGCGATGACCTCCGCCGCCACCTCCAGGACGCGGTCACGGTTGCGCTGCGCGTCGGTGCGCGGTGCGCGCGGCGCGCGCGCTGTGCCGGAATGTGATTCAACAGGCATACGAGACCTCGCCTTTGACAAACGGAGCACCGCTCCGTTTATCTGTTCCGGAACAGTGCTCCGGATTCTATCCGGGCTGCACCGCCATGCGATCTTTGGGGGAGACATGGGTACAGCGACGATGCGAGCCGTCCGGCTGCACGCCTTCGGCGGGCCGGAGAACCTGGTCTACGAAGAGGTGGCCCGGCCCGTGCCCGGGCCGGGTGAGGTGCTGGTGCGGGTCCACGCGGCGGGGGTCAACCCGCCGGACCGGTACGCGCGGCGCGGCTTCCGGGACTTCCCGGCCGAGCTCCGTCCGCACTGGACCCCGCCGCTCATCCTCGGCAGCGACATCTCCGGCGTCGTCACGGCCCTCGGCCCGGACGTCACCGAATGGCAGCCCGGCGACGAGGTGTTCGGCCTGGTCAACTTCCCCGGCCGCGCATCCGGCTACGCCGAGTACGCGGTCTCGCCCGCCGCCCACCTGGCCCCCAAGCCGGCGACCCTGGGACATGCGGAGGCCGCCGCCGTGCCGATGGCCGGGCTCACGGCCTACCAGTTCGTCTTCACCCATCTGCGCGGCCGTACCGGCTCCACCGTCCTGATCAACGGAGCGGCGGGCGGAGTCGGCCACTTCGCGGCGCAGCTCGTCCGGGTGGCCGGCGCGAAGGAGGTCATCGCGGTCGCCTCCGGACGACACGAGGAGTTCCTGCTCGGCCTGGGCGTGGACCGGTTCGTCGACTACACCCGCACACCCGCCGAGGAGGCCGTCCGCGACGCCGACCTGTTGATCGACACGGTCGGCGGCCCGGACGCGCACCGCCTGCTGGCCACCGTCCGGCGCGGCGGCCGGATCGCCCCCGTCTTCCTGGGCGACTACCACCGCGAGCGCGCGGCCGAACTCGGGATCGCCCTCAACGACACCATGTGGCAGGTCCGTTCGAGCGGTTCGGACCTCGCCGAGCTGGCGGCCCTCCTCGACAGCGGTCAGGTGCGCGTCCACATCGACAGCGTCTTCCCCCTGCGCGACGCCGCCGCCGCCCACGCCCGCGCCGACCGGGGCCACCTCCAGGGCAAGATCGTCCTGAGCGTCGAGGGCGGGCCCACTGGCGGGTGAAGATACGGGACCGTCCGGACGACCGACACGTCGTGCGCCGCTCCCGGGACTTCGACAGGGGCCAGGTGCTGGACATCGAGGAGATCGTCAACGAGGCCGAGATCCCCTTCGACGGTACGTTCTCGATGCAGGCCACCCTGTTGCAGGACAACGTGTGGGCCGTGAGCCCACGTTAGGCGCCTGCGTCCGGCCCGCCGCCCAACGGCTGCCCTCCCGTCCGCGCGCCGCGTCGGCTGAGTACGATCGCCCACGCCGATCCGAGTACGCGTACGGTCGCCCGCCGCGCGCGGCACCGGAAGGGTGGACGCATGCGCCGACTCCCGCTGCTCGCCCCGCTGTTGCTGCTCACCGTCGGCTGCGGGGTGATGCAGTCCTCCAACGGCGAGGCGACGGACGCCGCGCGGGAGGTGGCCAGGAAGGCGGGCGAGCGCCTCTACGGCCAGCGTCCGCGCACGGCGGAGGAGGTCGGGCGCTCCGCTTCCGGCATCGACGGGGTCGAGGTACTGCGGGTGACGGGTACCTCGACACACGACGGGGACGGGGTCGACGTCGTCGTCCGTACGTCCGGCTCGGCGTACAGCGAGTGGTTCGACCTCGACGAGATCACCGTGGTGCGCTGCTTCACGGTGCGGGTGTCGCCGACGTCGGAGTGGGGTGAGGATCCCCGTGACGTGGACTGCCCCGAGGGCCCTCCGCCGACCTTCGCCCCGGCACCCGAACCGCCCCGGCTGCCGTACGAGGAGCTCCGCGCGAAGCTTCCCCAGGTCCCGGAGGGCGGCCGGGTCGACGAGGCCGGGGTACGCCGTGCGCTCGCCGCCCTGGACCTGGATCCGGCGATCCGTACCGAGGTGAAGGCGGCCGGCGGCCGGGTCGGCGTCCTCCTGTCGGTGAAGGGCAACGGCTTCGACCCGCAGGACTGCGTACTGGCCCGCGTGGGCCCGGGCGCCACCGAGGTGTGGGTGCCGTCCCGGATCCAGCGGATGCCCGGAGAGGGCGGCTGCGGCATCAGCAACGCTCTGGACCCGATGCCGGCACCGCACTGAACGGGGCGGCCGCCCGGCGCCGGGGCAGGACGACGACCGCCACGACCGCCGCGAGCACGAAGAGGGCGGCGGTGACGGCCAGGCTGAGGGCGTAGCCGGCGTTGAGCGCGGCTGCGGCTCTTCCGGCTTCGCCGGCGGCTTCACCTGCGGATTCGGATGCGTACGCGTGCTTGCGCCGACCGGCGGGTCGCCGTCACGCCTGACGGTGAGCGTGGTCGCCGGAAGGCCCAACGCCGGGTCGCCTCGCGTGGTGGGGGTGGCCGCGCCCTCACAGACTCCGTCCATGAGAAACCCCACGACCGGCCGGTCCCGGGCACGCGCGCGAACGCGCGTGAAGTCCGCCGGACTCGCCTGTGCCGCCGCCCTGGCGGCCGTCCCCGTCCTCGTGCTCGGCCCGGGCGCGGCCCCGGCGACGGCCGCGCCCCTCCCGGGCGGACTCGGCCCCTGTGTGCCCGGCGACTGCCCCGACCCGTTCCCCGGCGTCGACAACGGGGACATCGCGGGCCGCGACAACGCGATCAACGTCTTCGTCGGCAACGACTTCCTCGTGCGCGGCGCCGCCGCCGAGGCCGAGGGCCGGGTCGTCGTCCTCGACGACTTCGACATGAACAAGGACCCGCAGGCCGGCGGGAACTACAACATCGGCGAGGCCGGCGTCGGCTCCCGCGTGCCGCCGCCCGTCGGAGCGGACTGGCTGACCACCGGCGGCGACATCTCCGTGGCCGCGAACCAGCAGGTGCTGGCCGAGGCCGGCGTCGTACGGTACGCCGGTACGCTGACCGGCGACGTCGAGGCCACCCGCGTCCAGGACGACGCGGCAGCCGCCCCGTACACCGCCCTCAGGGACCAGCTCACCACGGCGAGCCGGTGCTACGCCCGTGTCGACGGCGTCCCGAGGACGCCCACCGGCACGGCCGAGAACCAGGGCGGGCAGACGCTGTTCACGGGTGACGGAACCTCCGCGCTCCAGGTCTTCAACGCGAACTTCAACCTGACCGGGCCGACCGGCGGCCAGCAGGGCATCGTCTTCGCGAACATCCCCGACGCCGCGACGATCCTCGTCAACGTCACGGGCGGCCCCGAGCGGGCGCTCAACACGTACAGCGGTGGCATCGACGACACGACCGACCCGCTCAACGCCTACCGCGAGCGGCTCCTGTGGAACTTCCCCGACGCGACCACGGTGACCCTGAGCGGAACGGGCCAGTTCCAGGGCAGCTTCCTCATGGGCGAGCAGGCCTCGACGACCACCGTCACCCTGCCGGGCGTCAACGGACGCTTCTTCACCACCGGATCGCTCACCCACACGAGCTCCGCCACGGGCGGCGGCGGCCAGGAGTTCCACGCCTACCCCTTCAACGGCGACCTCCCGGACTGCGGAACCCCGACACCCACCACCGGTGCGGTGAAGGTGCTCAAGACGGACTCCGAGACGGGCGCGGCGCTGGCGGGCGCCTCGTTCCAGCTGTGGAAGGAGAGCAACGGCACGGAGGGCCTGCAGACCGGCGCCAACGGCGACACCGCTGTGGGGGCCGTGTGCGTGACCGACGCGGACGGCGCGTGCTCCCGGACGGTCGAGACGGGCACGTACTACTGGCAGGAGACGGCAGCCCCGACCGGATACGACCTCCCGGACCCGGCCGTCTTCGGCCCCCAGGTCCTGACCGCCGAGAACGCCGCCGCGGGTGTGACGGTCCCCGCCGCCAACACCCCCTCCTCGGTCCCGAGCACGACGGGTGAGGTGAAGGTGCTCAAGACGGACTCCGAGACGGGCGCGGCACTGCCGGGCGCGTCGTTCCAGCTGTGGAAGGAGACCAACGGCACGGCGGACCTGCAGACCGGCGGGACGACTCCCGACACGAAGGTCGGGGCCGTCTGCACCACCGTGGCGGACGGCGCGTGCTCCCGGACGGTGGAGACCGGAACGTACTACTGGCAGGAGACGGCAGCCCCGACCGGATACGACCTCCCGGACCCGGCCGTCTTCGGCCCCCTGGTCCTGACCGTCGACAACGCCGCCGCAGGTGTGACGGTCACCGCCGCCAACAGCCGCACCCCGGTGCCGCCCGTCGACGGCTCCATCAAGATCGCCAAGGTGGACGCCAAGACCGGAGAGCCGCTGCGCGGAGCGGTGTTCGAGCTGTGGGAGGAGACCAACAGCATCGCCGGCCTCCAGACCACCGGCATCAACGCCGACACCCGTGTCGGGACGACCTGCACCACCGGCGTCCAGGGCTCGTGTTCCTTCGACGACCTGGACCAGGGCACGTACTACCTGGTGGAGACGGACGTCCCCGACGGGTACGTCCTGCCCGACAACCCGGTCTCCGGCCCGTACGTCATCGACGCGGACCACGAGAACGTGACCGCCAGGCTGACCAACAGCCGTGCCGAGCACTGTGACGACACGGGCTACGGCGGCGACGGCTCGTGCGGCGACACCGGCTACGGCGATACGGGCTATGGCGACTCGGGCTATGGCGACACAGGCCACGGCGACCACGGCTCGTACGACGCAACGGGTTACGGCCACCTGGGCTTTGGCGACCTCGGCCTCGGCGACCTGGGCCTCGGCGACCTGGTCCCCGGCTACTACCAGCGTCTGACCGAAGGCGTCTGACAGAAGGCGTCCGACCGCCCGTACCCGATGTCCCTCGTGGTGTGACCGCCGTGTCAGCGGCAGTCACACCACGAGGGCGTTTTCGCGTGAGCAGGCCCCCCGGCTCATCGGGAGCGGGCGGCGCGCAGTTCGAGGAGGTACGTCGCGGTCAGGGCGACGGCACGGTCCTCGTCTTCCGACAGGTCCGCGAGGGCACGGGACGTGGTGGTTCCCGGGATGTCCGCGAGCGCCTCGGTCAGCCGGCGGCGGGCCGGCGACGTCACGGTGTCGTGGGCCAGGCGGTCGACGAGCCCGGTGGCGATCCGCTCCGCCCACGCGGGACGGCTCGCCAGCGCGCTCAGCGCGTCGGCGGCCGCGACGTCGTTCGTGCCCGCGACGATCATGTCAATGAGCGTCGGGACCGCCTCGGCCCCGCCGTTCGCCCCGAGTGCCAGCGCCGCGTACCCGCGCACCACGACGTCGGGGTGCGCGAGAGCGTCCCGCAGCAGCGCCGTCGCCTCGCCGTGCGGA
Organism: Streptomyces sp. NPDC056169; assembly: GCF_042268445.1. NCBI lineage: Bacteria > Bacillati > Actinomycetota > Actinomycetes > Kitasatosporales > Streptomycetaceae > Streptomyces > Streptomyces sp. NPDC056169. The sequence goes on from NZ_JBHJUO010000002.1 coordinate 246,178, forward strand.
AGCTCGGCGATGGACTGGACGGCACGTTTCCGTACGTCGGCCGCGGGCGAGTCGAGGCCCTCCGCCAGCAGCGCGAGGCCGCCGTCGGCCGTCTGCGCCAGAGCCCATCGAAGGGCACCGGCAACGACCGGGTCCGCCTCGCTCAGTGCCGCCTCGGCCAGTGCCTCCACCGGTACGGGAACCTCGTCGACCGAGGACAGGGCAGCGCGCTGGCGCGTCCTCGGGCTCTTCGACCCCAGCGCCTGGAGGAGCGCGACGACCTGGAGGACGTCCTCCCAGCCGGTCGGCTCGGCGGCACCGATGCGGCTGAGCCGCGTGAGCAGCTCCGTCTCTCGCGCGATCCGTTCCCGTGTCTCGCGGATGAGGTCGTCGACGAGGTCCGATGGCCTGAAGCCGGGGTCGTCGAGCGCGCGACTGACGTCCCGCAGCGACAGCCCCAGGGACCGCAGGCTCTCGATGTGGAAGATGCGCCGGATGTCCTCGCCCGAGTACTCCCGATAGCCGCCGTCGGTACGGCCCGTCGGTCGCACCAGGCCCAGCGAGTCGTAATGCCTGAGCATGCGCGCGCTGACGCCGGACAGTCGTGCCACCTCACCGATCAACACTCTCTATGACTCCTCTGGCTCCTCTGACGCCTCAGGGCCGGTCGTGCCCAGGACCACGATGCGCTTCGCCTCCTCGATCGCGAACTCGAACCCGGCATCCGGGTCGCGCAACAGCCGTTCCGTGGCGATCGCGTGGTGCCGTACGTGCGGGACGGCATCCGGCGTCATCGCGGCGCGCAGCATCGGCACGATCACCTCACCGAGCGCGATCAGCGACCTGCTCAGGCTCAACTGCGTCTCCCGCCCCCCACGACCGAGCTGTGTCGCCAGCACTCCGGCCAACTCGGGTTCCTCCTCCTCGGGCACGAGGACGATCGCGGCCCGCCAGGCGGTCCGTGCCACCTCGTCGTCGGCGTCGGTCAGCAGCTCCCGTGTGAGCGCCGGCCATGCCTGCCGATCCCCGATCTTGGACAGGGTGTGCAGGGCCTGGCTCCGTGCCTGGGCACGCTCCGAGCGGAGCTCCTGGAGCAGCACGGGGACCGTCATCGCCGCCGAGTGGCGGGTGAGCGCCCACGTCAGCATGTCGCGGACGAGGAATTCGGGCTCGACCGCGCAGCGTTCGACGAGCCTGTCGATGCACCGCGGGTCGGGGGTCGTACCGACCGCCAGCGCCGCCTGCAGCCGCACCGACGAGTTGCCGTTCTCCAGCGCCTGGAGAGCTCGCATCGTGTTCGTGTTCGTGTTCGCGTTCGTGTTCGTGTCCTGTTTCGGCATGGTCATCGGGACACCACCTCCTTGGCCCCAGTGAAGACGTTGTCACGGTGTCAAGGTCAAGCGCGGCGGTCCGGACGCCGGTGGTGACGCCGGCCGGTCAGCGTCCGTACATGCTGCGGCACAGGTCGGCGGCGCCCATCGGGGCGTCGATGGTCTGGGCCTGGCGGCAGAGCGTACGCATCTCGGGGGTCTGACCGGACGCCGGCCGACGGGGGTGGGGGGCCGGTCGTTCCACGGAGCGGGGTTTCGGGTTCGGGTTCGGGTTCGGGACGACCGTCCTCCGGGTGGGCCTCTCCACCGGGGCGGGCCTCTCCACCGGGGCCGGCTCCGTAGCGCGGCGCGGATTCTTCCGTGGTGTCGCGCCGCGAGCGGGGCCCGGAGTGTCCGGTCGCCGGGCCCTGCGGTCAGTGGCCGGGGCGCGCTGTGCGGGGGCGGCCTTGGTGGGCGGGTGCGCCGGGCGCGGCTCGGTGGGCGTGACGTTCTCCCGGGGCGGGGCCTGGGTGGGCTCCGGCCAGGTCGGGAGTGCGGTCGGCCGGCGTTCGGCGGCGGGTGCGAGCTCGGCGGGCCGGGCCGGGGCGCTCGGGCCCCGGGCCTCGGGGACGGCCACGCATCCGGTGGTTCCGGCGGTGAGGAGCGCGGCGAGGAGAGCGACCATCGCTCGGCGGGTGTTCATGGGCCTCACGCTGCCCGAGCCGAGACGGGGCCCGCCCGCCGCGCGGGCCCGATCCACCGTGACGAGTGACGGGGGCGCGTGGCGGGTGACGCGGTGGGGGCGCATGAGGGATGACGGGCTACGGGCTACGAGTCGCCGGTGACGCGCTGCCGGTGAGAGTCACGAGCGGCGTCGAGGTAGGTTCGAGGGACGTCCAGCGGGGTCCGCGAGCGCCCCGGCCGAGCACCCCGCAGGAGCACCACGTGCACTCCCTCGTCTACGACGACATCACGACCGCCGCCGACCGCGTCGCCGGTCATGTCCGGCCCGTCGCCCTCGCAGGGCCCACGGAGCCCGGCGGGGTGCACCTCGCGCTGGAGCTGATGCAGCACACCGGCTCGTTCAAGGCACGCGGCGCGCAGAACTTCCTGCTCGCCCACCGTGAGGCCGGCACCCTCCCCGACGCCGGGGTCACGATCGCCTCCGGCGGGAACGCCGGTCTCGCCTGCGCCTGGGCCGCCGCCCGCCAGGGCGTCCCCGCCACCGTCTTCCTGCCGACCACCGCGCCCCGGGTGAAGGTGGCCCGCCTCCGCGCGTACGGCGCGGACGTCCGCCTGGTCGGTACGGAGTACGCCGAGGCCCTCGCCGCCTGCGAGGAGTTCGCCCGGACGACCGGGGCGCTCGCCTCGCACGCGTACGACCATCCGCTGATCGCCGCCGGAGCGGGCACCCTGCTCGACGAGATCCGCCGGCAGGTCCCCGGGCTCGACACCGTCGTCGTCGCGGTCGGCGGCGGCGGTCTCTTCGCCGGGGTCGCCACCGCGGCCCGGCAGCACGGCATCCGCACCGTCGCCGTCGAGCCCGAGAACTGCCGTGCCCTCGACGCCGCCCTCCGGGCCGGCCGGCCGGTCGACGTCACGGTCGACTCCGTCGCCGCCGACTCCCTCGGGGCCCGCCGCGTCTCCGCCACGGCCGTGGAGGCGGCGCGGCACGACGGCGTCCGCTCCGTCCTCGTCCCCGACGCCGCGATCGTCCGCACCCGGCAGACGCTGTGGGACGACCGCCGGCTCGCCGTCGAGCACGCCGCCGCCACCGCCCTGGCCGCCGTGACCCACCACGAGCAGGACGCAGCCGGCGCCGGATACCGCGCCGCGCCCGGCGAGACGGTCTGCGTCGTCCTCTGCGGCGCCAACACCGATCCGACGGACCTCGTGGCCCCGTAGGGGGTGTTCTCGCGGGACGGGCACTCGCGGTCGCGTCGCCGCCGGTGGCACACTGGCGCGTCGATCCGCCGAAGGAGCACGTCGTGTCCATGATCCAGCGTCTGCGCAGAGCCGTCCGTCTGACGTACCGGCGTGCCGTGGACCTCAGCCACCCGGCCCGCTCCCCGCTCGGCAGCGCGGTCGTCAACTGCGTGGTCTACATCGACGGCGTACGGCGGAGCGGGCGCGGGTCGGCCGAGGAGGCCCTGCGGCAGGTCCGCAAGGCGGGCGACGGCTTCGTCTGGATCGGTCTGCACGAGCCGGACGAGAAGGAGTTCACGGGTCTCGCCGAGCTCTTCGGGCTCCACCCGCTGGCCGTGGAGGACGCGGTCAACGCCCATCAGCGGCCCAAGGTCGAGGAGTACGACGGCGTGCTGTTCGCCGTCTTCAAGACCGTCCACTACGTCGAGCACGAGGAACTCACCGCCACCAGCGAGGTCGTGGACTCGGGCGAGCTGATGGCCTTCGTCGGGCCCGACTTCGTCATCACCATCCGGCACGGCGGCCACGGCTCCCTCGGTCCGCTGCGCGAGGCCCTGGAGGACCTGCCCGAGCAGTTGGCCAAGGGGCCCTCCGCCGTGCTGCACGCGATGGCGGACCACGTCGTCGACGACTACCTCGCCGTCGCGGACGCCGTGCAGGACGACCTCGACGCGATCGAGAGCGCGGTCTTCTCCGAGCAGGCGGACCGGCGGGACGCCGGCCGGATCTACCAGCTCAAGCGCGAACTCCTCGAACTCAAGCGGGCCGTGACGCCGCTGGGCAGGCCGCTCCAGCACCTCGCCACCCACCCGATGCCGCTGATCGACCCGGACATCAGGGCGTACTTCCGCGACGTGGCCGACCATCTCGCCCGCGTCACCGAGCAGGTCACCTCCTTCGACGCCCTGCTCGACTCGATCCTCCAGGCCCATCTCGCGCAGGTGACGGTCGCCCAGAACGAGGACATGCGCAAGATCACCGCCTGGGCGGCGATCGTCGCCGTGCCGACCATGGTCTGCGGCGTCTACGGCATGAACTTCGAGCACATGCCCGAGCTGCGCTGGACCTACGGCTACCCGCTGGTCCTCTGCGTCATCGCCCTCTCCTGTGTCGTCATCCACCGGGGCTTCCGCCGCAACGGCTGGCTCTGACCGACGACTTGCGCCTGACGCGTCACGGCCGACGTGCCGGGGGCGCGGCGATCACCGCTCCCGGCCTCTGGCACCCTGCTCGGATGACCGACCGAGACTTCTGTTCCCTCCTGGACGACCCCGCCCTCGTCCTCCGTCACGACCGCGCCGAGCTGCGCGCCCGGCTGGCCGCCCTGCCCGAAGGGCTCGGCGGTGTGGGCCGTGAGGTGTTCACGCAGGCCGAGGCCGTGTTCGGCGGTGCCCGCGTGCCCGCCGCCGAGTTCGCCTCGTGGCTGCATTTCGCGGCGACCGTCCTGGGCCACCACGCGTACGCGGAGCGGGTGGCCGCCGCCGAACCCGGGCTGCCCTGGCGGACGGTGTGGGCGTGGTGGCGGCCGGTCGGCGCGTACGAGGCCGAGCCGAACCTGAGCGGCGACCGTTCGGCCGAGGTGTACGAGACCGAGGGCGGGCCGCTCGTGAAGGTGTGGGCCCTGTGGTGCGAGGACACCTGGTTCGACCTGGCGACCGGTGAGCGGCGCGCCGCCCCGGCCGACGGTGCCGCCGAGCCCCTCGACGACGCGTACCCGGACGAGCCCTGGCTGTTCGACGGGGACACGGACGGGCCGTCGCCGCGCTGTCCGGAGGGCTGGGAGGAACCGCTGGCGGTGGGCGAGGGCCGGTACCTCTTCCTCGACGCGCGCGGGGTGGTGCTCGTGGAGGAGAACGAGAAGGGCGAGCGGGCGGACGACCGGCCGTCGGACGGAGCGGAGTCTTCCCGGTGGACGTCGCCGGGCGACGACGGGCCCTGGTTCATGCCCGGGGACGGCGCCGGCGCGCGGGACGGCAGCGGGCCGCTCACCGCGGACCGCCTCGACGGCGTGTTCGGGACCGGCCGGGTCGTCCGCGTCCCGGCCGCCGAGCTCCCCGAGGCCCTCACGCACGCGCCGACCCGGACCCTGCTGAGCGGGGTCGGACTGCCCCGCTTCTGGGCCGCGGGCGTCACCTCCTTCGCGGTGGACGAGGAGCTGCTGGGCCCCGGTCCCGAAGGACTGCTGCGCATCGGCGAGTTCGACCTCGGCTACTGCGATCCGGGCGAGGTCTTCGTCCACCCGGTCAGCGGCGCGGTCGCCCTGCGGCAGCCCGACGGCAGCCACGGCCCGGGCGGGGACGCCGCGTTCCCCCTCGTACGCGATCTGGAGGCGTTCGTCCGGTTCCTGGAGGGCGTGCGCCGTCACATGGGCGCCTGCTGGGACCCGTACCCCGGTGAGGAGGGCGCGGAGACGTTCCTGCGGGCGATGGCCGCCGTGGACGCCGAGGCGCTGGCGGAGGACGCGCCCGGCGCGGAGGTCTGGGGGCACCTCTTCGCCTCCATCACCGAGCTCGGCGTCGACGGCTACTAGGGGGTGTCCGGCGGATCATGGCCGCGCGGGGCGACGGCTGCCCGAGGGTGTGCCCCGGGCCTGGCGGCGCGTCCTCGCAGGCCAGGCCCTGGGTAGAGTCGAGAACCGGACATCCCGACCCCTGGGAGCGAAGGAGGCCGACCGGCCATGGCGGTGGACGAACTCGACACCCGCATCCTGCGGCTCCTCATCGAGCAGCCGCGGACGAGCGTGCGCGAGTACGCGCGGATCCTGGGTGTGGCGCGGGGCACCGTGCAGGCGCGGATCGACCGCCTGGAGCGGGACGGGGTGATCACGGCGACCGGCCCCGTCCTCTCCCCCGCCGCCCTGGGGCATCCGGTGCTGGCCTTCGTCCACGTCGAGGTGACACAGGGCCATCTCGACGAGGTCGGTGACGCGCTCGCGGGCGTCCCGGAGATCGTGGAGGCCTTCTCGATCACCGGCGGCGGGGATCTGCTGACCCGGGTGGTGGCCCGGGACGCCGGACACCTGGAGGACGTCATCCAGCGGCTGATCCAGCTGCCGGGGGTGGTCCGCACCCGGACCGAGATCGCACTGCGCGAGCGCGTGCCGCACCGGCTGCTGCCGCTGGTCGAGGCGGTCGGGCGCCGGTCGGGAACCTCCTGAACGGACGGCACCCGAGCCTCGTGGCCTTGTCGATTCCTCCAACGAGGCTGGCGAATGCGCCGAGATGCGCCTCCGTACGTTGTAGGTAGGAGGTCGCACGACCTAACGTGGCGCACATGCAGTCCTACACCATCGGGCAGGCGGCGCGTCTCCTGGGCGTCAGCCCCGACACGGCACGCCGCTGGGCCGACGCGGGCCGGGTCGCGACCCAGCGCGACGAGAGCGGCCGACGGCTCATCGACGGCCGCGACCTGGCCGCCTTCTCGATCGAGATCGCCCAGAGCGGCACGGGCGACGAGGACGACTCGTACACCTCGGCGCGCAACGCCTTCCCGGGGATCGTGACCGCCGTGAAGCTCGGCGACATCGCCGCGCAGGTCGAGATCCAGGCGGGCCCGCACCGGCTCGTGTCCCTCCTCACCCGCGAGGCGGTCGAGGAGCTGGGGCTCGAGGTCGGCATGCAGGCCACCGCCCGGGTGAAGTCGACCAGCGTCCACATCGACCGGGCCTGATCCGCAGCGACCGCGCGTGAACCGCACCGAGCTCGCGTGATCCGCACCGAGCTCGGGTGATCCGCGCCGACCGCGCCTGATCCACCGTCTTCCGGGGCGCCCTCCTCCCGCACCGGCCGGAGCCCCGGAACTCACCGTGGGGGCTGTCCGCTTCCGGGGGGACGGACAGCCCCCACCTCCGCCAGCTTCCAGGGAACACCGATGAAACGCCTCCGCGTCCGCCCCTCCGGTCAGGGCCCGCGCACGCCCGTCGTCCTCGCCGTCCCCGCGGTGCTCGCCGTGGCGCTCCTGGTGCTGCCCCTCGTCGGTGTCCTGGTCCGCACCGAGTGGGGTGCCTTCGGCGCGCACCTGACGGATCCCGGCACCGTGCAGGCCCTGAAGCTGTCGCTGGTCGTCTCCTTCTGGGCGCTCGGTCTGTCGCTGCTGCTCGGGGTCCCGCTGGCCTGGCTGCTCGCGCGGGTGCCGTTCCGCGGCAAGGCGATCGTCCGCTCCCTCGTCCTGCTGCCGATGGTGCTGCCGCCGACCGTCGGCGGTGTGGCGCTGCTGCTCGCGTTCGGGCGGCGCGGGCTCCTGGGGCCCTGGCTGGAGTCGACGTTCGGCATCACGTTCCCCTTCCACACCTCGGGCGCGGTCCTCGCCGCGACCTTCGTGGCGATGCCGTTCCTCGTGATCAGCCTGGAGGGGGCGCTCGGCGGACTGCGTCCCCGGTACGAGGAGACGGCGGCCTCCCTCGGCGCCTCGCCGATACGGGTCTTCTTCACCGTCACCCTGCCGATGGTCGCCCCGGGGCTGCTCGCGGGCGCCGCGCTCACCTGGGCCAGGGCGCTGGGCGAGTTCGGTGCCACGATCACCTTCGCCGGCAACCTCCCCGGCACCACCCAGACCCTGCCGCTCCACGTGTACCTGCTGCTCCAGGAGGAGCCCGAGGCCGCGACCTCCGTCTCGCTGCTGCTGCTCGCCATCGCCATGGGCGTGCTCGTCGCCCTGCGCGGCCGCTGGACCGGCACACCGGCATCGGCGCCCCGACGGACCGCTCCCGTCCCGGACCCCACGTCCGAGCCCGGGGCCGGGTCCGGGTTCGGGGCCGGGGCCGAGCCTGCGTCCGGTCCTGGCCCCGAGTCAGGTCCTGGCCCCGACTCCGGTTCCGCCCCCGAGGCCGGTTCTCAGCCGGCCGGCGGGCGCTGGGCGTTGCGGGCCGAGGTCGACGGGTTCACCGAACTGACGCTGGGCGCCGAGCCCGGCACCACCATCGCCGTCGTCGGCCCCAACGGCGCCGGGAAGACGACACTGCTCCGGGCCCTCCTCGGCCTCACCCCCCGCGCCCACGCCGCGCTGCGGCTCGGCGACACCGACGTGACCGGCCTGCCTCCGCACCGGCGCCGGGTGGCGTGGGTGCCGCAGGACGGCGCGCTGTTCCCGCACCTGTCGGCGCTTTCGAACACCGCGTACGGCCTGCGGGCGCACGGCGTTCCGCGCGCCGAGGCGCGGCGGACCGCCCAGACCTGGCTCGACCGGCTCGGCGTGGGGCAGCTGGCGCACCGCCGCCCCGCGCAGCTGTCCGGCGGCCAGGCCCAGCGGGTCGCCCTCGCCCGCGCGCTGGCCGCCCGGCCCCGGCTGCTGCTCCTCGACGAGCCGCTCGCCGCGCTGGACCAGACGACCCGGGCGCATGTGCGGCACACCCTGCGCAGCCACCTCGCCGGGTTCGGCGGGGTCTGTCTGATCGTCACCCACGACCCGGTGGAGGCCGTGTCCCTGGCCGACCGGGTCCTCGTCCTGGAGGAGGGGCGCACCCTCCAGGACGCCTCCCCCGGCGAGGTGTCGCGCCACCCCCGCTCGCCGTGGGTCGCCAGGATGCTGGGCAGCAACGCGTGGCCGGGGGCCGCGAGCGCCGAGGGTCTCGCGCTCGACGGGGGCGGCGCCCTGGTGGCGGCCGAGCCGCCGCCGCCCGGCACTCGGGCGCTCGCGATCATCGCGCCCGAGGCGGTGTCGGTGCACCGCGAGAAGCCGGGCGGCAGTCCCCGTAACGTCTGGCCCGGAACCGTACGGGAGATCACGGCGAGCGGCAGCCGGCTGCGGGTCCTGGTGACCTCCGACCGGGCCCCGGACCTCGTCGCCGAGATCACCCCGCAGGCGGCGGCCGAGCTGGGACTCGCGGACGGCGTGCCGGTCTGGACGGGCGTCAAGGCGACCGAGGTGACCGTCGTGACGCTCTGAGCGGCGGCGGTGGTGCGGTGCGTGGGGTGCCGGTGTGTGTGGTGCGGTGCGGTGCCGGAAGCGGCCCGCCGACGCCGCGGCCTCAGTGGATGGTGCGCGTACGGGCCATGAGGATCGCCACGTCGTCCAGCGCCGGTCCGACGAGGAGTCGTGCGAGGACCTCGTCGCACAGGACGTCCAGCGGCCGGTCCAGGTCCCGGAGCGCCTGGGCGAGCTGGCCCATTCCCTCGTCGAGGTCCCGGTCGCGGGCCTCGATGAGGCCGTCCGTGTAGAGGACGAGCAGGCCGCCCTCGGGCAGGGCGACCTCCTCCGTGCCGAAGTCTCGGGCCCCCGTGCCCAGGGGGGTGCCGGGCGGGCCTTCGAGGAAGGTGATGGTGCCGTCCGGGGTGGCCAGCGCGGGTGGCGGGTGCCCGGCGCGGGCGATGGTCCACCCTCCGGTCGCGGGGTCGTGGACCGCGTACACGCACGTGGCCATCTCGTCCTCGCCGAGATCGGCCACGACGGCGTCCAGTGAGCTCAGCATCTTGGCCGGGGCGATGTCGTGGCGGGCCAGGGTGCGTACGGCGGTGCGCAGCTGGCCCATGACGGCCGCCGCGTGGATGCCGTGGCCCATGACGTCACCGATGACCAGGGCCGTCCTGCCGCCGGGGAGGGCGATGACGTCGAACCAGTCGCCGCCGACGTCATGGGCGCTCGCGGGCAGGTAGCGGCCGGTGAGTTCCAGTCCGGTGACGGCGGGCAGCGCGCTGTTGGTGAGGCTGCGCTGGAGGGTGAGGGCCGCCTCCCGCTGGGTCGTGTAGAGGCGGGCGTTGTCGATGTTGAGGGCGGCGCGGGCCACGACCTCGTCGATGAGGACGCAGTCCTGTAGGTCGAAGGGCTCGCGGGTCCGCAGCCGCGTCACGGTGACCGCGCCGAGCACCTTGCCCCGGGCCACCAGGGGGACGAGGCGCGCCGAGCCGATGCGGGTCGCGAAGTAGGTGCGGAGCGCCTCGGTGCGCGGGTCGGTGAAGAGCGCCGGGAGGTCGGAGGTGTAGAGGTTCGTGGGTCTCCCGCTGGCGACGACCCGCTCGTACACGGAGTCCAGCGGGAGCTGGAAGGTCTGGCCCGCGGTGAGCAGGGACGTGGGGGCGGTCGGGTCGGGGAAGCCGGCCGCGAGGCGGCGCAGCACTCCGCGCGTGGAGCCGGCCGGGTCGTCCGGTTCGAGGACCGCTTCCAGCATCTGTACGTCGGCGGAGTCGGCGAGCTGGGGCACGAGGAAGCGCACCACCTCGTCGGCCGTCTGCCCCAGGTCGAGGGTCGTGCCGATGCGGGCGCCGGCCTCGGCGAGCAGGGCGAAGCGGTGCCGGGCCCGCTCGACCTCGATGTGCGCCTCCTGGCTCTCGGTGATGTCGACGAGGGAGGCGATGAGCCCGAGGGTCTTTTCGGAACGGTCGCTGAGCGGCGCGTACGAGCAGGACCAGATGTGGTCGCGGTCGGGGTCGGCGGGCGTGCGGCCCACCCTGCGGGCGTCGACGACGGCGGTCCCGCTGTCGAGGACCTCGCGCATCAGGGATTCGAGCGAGTCGGCGTTGACGCCGGGCACGACCTCGGTGAGCAGGCGGCCGACGTGGGAGGCGGCGGAGACGCCGTTCATCCGGGCGAGGGCGTCGTTGACGCGGAGGAAGCGCAGGTCGGGGCCGAGGAGGGCGAGGCCGATGGGTGACTGGGTGAAGAGGCTCTCCATCGCCGCGAGGTTCTCCCGCATGCGCAGGACCTCGGAGGTCTCCACCGCGATGAGCATGGCCCCGGGGCGGCCCTCCGGGTCGGCGGCGGGCACGATCCACATCTCCATGGCGATGGTGTGGCCGTCGCGGTGGCGGACGGGGAGCGTGCCGACCATCGTCTCGCCCGACTGGACGCGCTGGGTGAGCCGGGCGGCCAGGTCGAGGTTGGCGTTCGGGACGAGGAGCGGCGTGGCGAGCCGCCCGAGCACGTGTTCGGGCCGGTGGCCGAGCAGGTCCTGGGCGGCGAGGGACCATTCGACGATGCGCCCCTCGGCGTCCTCCCGCCAGAGGGCGATGGGCAGCAGCTCGCGGAGCACGCCCGCGTCCCCGACGGCCGCTCGCGGCGGCTGCGGAACCCTGCTCGACGACTGATGAGTCTCCACGCATGACCTACGCATCGGCCTGGCCCCAGAGGGCGCAATCCCTACCGAATCACCCTATCCGAGTCGCTGACGGCGGGCCCTGCGCAGTACGGCCGTCCGATTCCGTAGTTCTACGGATGTGCGGACGGCCGGCGTCTGCGAGAGTCGGCGTGACCTCCGTGTATGCGCATCCAGTGGCATCGCGCCTGCATGAACGCGCGCACGCGCGCCGCCGTTCCGTCTCCCGTTCCCGGAGTACCTCGCATGACCAGCCGCCCGTCCGACGCGCGCCCGTACGACCGGGGGTCCGGCGGCCGCGAGCCCGAGGACGCGCACGCCCTGCTGGACCGGGCCCGGCGGCTCTCCGCGGCCGACGGGCACCCCGCGGCCGGCGGGGCCTGGGAGCGGGCCGCGACCGCCCTGCGGCGCGCGGGCGGGGCCATCACGCCCCGGGACCACGCCGACGCGCTGGACGCGACCGCCCTCGACTGCCGGGGCGGAGCACGACCCGCCGCCGAGACCCTCTTCTCGCGCGCCGCCGACCTGCACGAACGGTCCGGCCAGCTCGGCAAGGCGCTCATCTCACGGGCCCGGGCGCTCGTCACCGGCCTGGAAGCGGGGGCGACGGCCTCCGCCGGACTCGCGGAGCTCTGCGAGCGCGCCGCCCACCTGCACGCGGCCGGCCGCGCCACCGTCGCCCAGACCGCGACGGTCCGCCTCCTGCGTTGCCGGGCCCGCGCCGACCTCCTCGACACCGCGTCCGACCCGGCGGCCGAGGCCGCCGCCCTGCGCGAGGACCTCTCCCGGCTCGTCGCCTTCACCGCGCCGCACCGGGCGGACCCCGCCGTCCTCGGCCCCCTCGCCGACTCCCGCGCGCTCCTCGGGCGGGTCACCGCGCCCGACGACCCGGCCGCGGCCCTCGCCCACCTGCGGGCGGCGATCGCGGACCACGGCGTCTCGGGGCGGCCCTGGCCGCCCACGGAGGCCGAGCTGCTGCTCGCCGGGGTGCTCCGGGCGACCGGCGCACCGGCGGAGGCCGCCGCCGTGCTCCGTACCGCCGTCGGCTCCGGCGAGGAGAACGCCCTGCTCCGGGCCGCCGACCGGGCCCGCCTCCGCCTCGCACTCGCCCGGACGCTCCTGGGACCGGAGGCCGCCGACTGGCCGGGGGTGGCCGACTGGCCGGAGGGGACCGACTGGCCGAGGGTGACCGGCCGGCCGGAGACAACCGACGGGCCGCGGGTTGCCAACTGGCCGGAGGTGACCGACGGGCCAGGGGTGACCCACGGGCCGGAGGTGACCGACAGGCCAGAGGTGACCCACGGACCGGAGGTGACTCACGGGCCGGAGGTGGCCGACGGGCCGCGGATGGCCGAGGGGCCGGGCGGCGACGAGGTGGTGTCGCTCCTCGCCGAGGCCGTCCGCCTGTCCGATCGCTCCGGCGAGGATCCCCGCCTGGGCGTCCTCGCCCGGCTGCGCCTCGGCTCCGCCCACGCGGCACGCGGCCGGTGGCAGGAGGCCGCCACCGTCCTGGAGCAGGTACTGGCCGGGCCGGCGCGGGACGGGGACGAGGCGGCTCGCGTACGGGCCAGGGCCTGGCTCGCCCTCTGCGCGCTGCGCCTGGGCGAACCCGAACGGGCCGCGCGGCAGTACGCGCTCGCGGCGGCCGAGGCCCGGCTCCGGGCCGACCGCCGCCACGGCGCGGCCCTGAGCCACCGCGCCGCGCACGCCCTCGGCATCGCCGGGGCGCCGGAGAAGGCGGCCCGGGCCTACGAACGCGCCGCCGACCTGTGGCGTTCGGCCGGCGACCACACCGCCGCGGCCCGCTCCCTGCGCGCGCGGGCCCGGCAGGTGCGGACGGCCTGGGGCGCGGCGAGGGCCGAAGTGGTCCTGGAGGAGGCCCTCCGGGAGGCCCAGCGCGGCCTGCGCGGCGTGCCGGCGCCGGCGGAGCGCGACCGGCTGCGCGCCGAACTCGTACGGATCCGCGAGGAACTGACGGATCTCCTCGATCCCTGTGCCGCCGTCGGCGACCCCGGCGAGGATGACGACACCGGCCCCGGGCTGTGGCTGCCACCGGATCCGTACGAAGTGTCAGGGCACTACCAGGTGAACGTGTACGGCGACGTGGGCGGGGCCGGTCACCGGCCACCACCGCTCCGATGACCCGAGTACAGGGGTGCGTGTGAGCAGAGTGATCGACGGCCGCTTCGAGCTGGTGGAGCGACTGGGCGGCGGCGGCATGGGAACGGTCTGGCGCGCCCGCGACCTGGCCCTCCACCGTGACGTGGCCCTCAAGGAGGTACGCCCGCCGGATCCCGCGCTGGCCGAGTACGACGTCGAGGGCGCCAGGACCCTGCGGGCGCGGGTGCTCCGCGAGGCCCGGGCGCTGGCCCGGATCGACCATCCGGGCGTGGTGACCATCCACCACATCGTCGACGCGGGCGAGGGAACGTACCCCTGGCTCGTGATGGAGCTGGTCACCGGCGGTTCCCTCCAGGACCGCCTCGACCGGGGCCCGATGACACCCACCGAGGCCGCCGTCCTCGGCCACCGCCTGCTCGACGCCCTGACGGCCGCCCACGACCGGGACATCGAGCACCGTGACGTGAAGCCCGCAAACGTCCTGCTGCGGCCCGACGGGCGGCCGGTGCTCACCGACTTCGGCATCGCCGCGATCCGGGAGTCCACCGTCCTCACGGCCTCGGGTTCGATCATCGGCTCGCCCGACTACATGGCACCCGAGCGGATCCGCGGCCGCTCCAGCGGCCCCGCCGCGGACCTGTGGTCCCTGGGCATGCTGCTGTACGTGGCGGTGGAGGGCCACCACCCGCTGCGCCGGGAGAACACCCTGGCGACGCTGGCGGCCGTGCTCTCCGACGACGTGCCACCGCCCCTGCGGGCCGGCGGACTCACCGACGTCCTGACCCGGCTGCTCGTCCGGGATCCGGCGACCCGCCCGGACACGGCGGAACTCGACCGCGCCCTGGCGGCCGCCGCGACCGGCTCGGAACCGGCGGACGCGAAGCCCGCCGACCGCCGGGAGGAGGCGGGCGCCGAGGCCGTCGAGGAGCGGGGGCGCGAGGTCGGCGAGCGGGCTGCGGCAGGGGAAAGGGAAGGGGAAGGGGGAGAGAGGGCCGGTGACAGGACGGAGACCTCGTTCCGGCTCGCGCCGCCGGCATCGCCCGCGTCTCCGGCATCGCACTCGTCGCCGTCATCTCCCTCGTCCGCGCGTCCCGCGACGGAACCTTCCGTTCCCGCACCCTCACCGGCCTCGGCTGCCTCGGCGGCGCGCGCCGGTGGTGGGCGCCGGAGGGGGCGTGTCGGCCGGTTCCTCGGCAGCGCCGTCGTCGTGGTGCTCGCCGTCGGCATCCCCGTCGGGGCCATGACCTGGGACTGGCGGCCCGGCGAGGCGGGCGACGGCCCCACCACCGCGCCGCCCTCGCAGCAGGGCCCCGCCGCACAGCGCCCCGGCTCGTCGAAGACGGCGACTGCGACTCCGACTTCGGGCAAGACCACGGCGCCGAAGGAGCTCGATCTGCTCACGCCCGCCGGGATCAAGTCCGCCGTCGCCGCGGTCCACGCCGCCACGGACGGTGCGAAGGTCACCAGTTTCGTCGTGTACCCGGAGTACGCGGTGGCCCAGTCGCTGGTCAAGGGCAGTACGAAGCGCTACGACCGGTACGTCTACCGGGGCGAGGACGTGGCCGTCCGCGAGGGCCCTGGCGGCACCTCCTTCCCCGGCGCGGTCCCGACCGACCTGGACGCCTTCGACTGGGACGCCCTGCCGGCGCTCCTGAAGCGCGCGGACAAGGACCTGGGCATCGACCGGCCCACCAGCCGGTATCTCATCGTCACCCCGGGCTCGACGATGCTCGGGAGCGGGCCCGGCCTGAGCGTCTACCTGTCCGACACGTACGGCGTGGGCTACATCAACGCCGACACGAAGGGCCGGGTGACCTCCACTCATCCCCGCGAGAACTGACCTCCGCCCACCCCGGTCCTGACGACCAGGGAGGCGAGACCCGCCCGGGTCTCCACACCCGTCTTGCGGTAGACCCGGGCGACGTGGCTCTCGACCGTGCGGGGGCTCAGACAGAGCCGGTCGGCCACCGCCTGGTTGGTCAGCCCTTCGGCGACGAGCACCGATATCTCGCGCTCGCGCGGGGTGAGCACGGAGAGGCGTCCGCCGAGGACGCCGCCGTCCGGTGGGGCCGGTCTGGTCCGGTCCGCCAGGTCGACCAGCATGCGGGCGCCGCCGTCGGCGGCCAGGCGGCGGCCCCTGCGCCACAGCGCGGCGGCCCGTGCGCCGTCGCCCGCGGCCTGTACGTGCGGGGTGGCGAGGAGCAGGCTGTGGGCCTCGCGGAGCCCGGCCCCGGAGCGGGCGCTCTCCCGCGCGGCCTCGGTGAAGGCCTCGGCGGCGGCCGCGGATTCGCCTCGGTGGGCCAGCACCCGCCCCCACGCGCGCTGGGCGGCCCCTCGCTGGACGGGCAGTCCGAGCCGCTGCGCCTCCGTCAGGGCGCGCCGGGCCACGCGCTCGGCTTCCGCCGGGTCTCCGGCCGCGAGGGCCGCCCCGGCGAGGAGTTCGAGATAGCCCGGGCGCAGGGAGGGCTGGAGCCGGGAGAGGTCCCGGTCGCCGCCCGCCCGCAGGAGCGCCCCGCGCACCCGGTGCGGGTCCTGGCCGAGCGGGACGCTGTGGGCGAGCATGCAGCGGGCCTGCGTGGCCCACCAGCCCTGGGCGGTGCCCACGGTGGCCGCCGCCTCCTCCGCGGCGGCCAGTCCCTCGGGGTCGCCGAGGGGCCGGGCGTGGAGGAGGACGGTGGCGCGGATCGCCCGGCTGAAGCCGAGGAGTTCGGCGCCGCCCAGGGTGCGGGCGACGGCGAGGGACTCCTCGGCCAGGTCGAGGGCGGCACCGACCCTGCCGGTGACGAAGTGGACGTACGCCGAGCAGAGGAGCAGCTGCGAGAGCGCGAAGGGCCGTCCGGCGCGGCGGGCGACGGCGATGCCCCGCGCGGTGTGACGCTCGGCCGTCGCGTACTCCTCCAGGAAGGCCTCGGTCCAGCTCAGCCGCACCAGCGACTCGACGTGGTCGGCCAGTTCGCCGTCCGTGAAGGCGTCGGTGAGCGCTGCGGCCTCCGTCGCACGGGCGCGGGCGGTGGTGGTCGCGCCCTCGTAGGCCTCGCCGAGGGCGGAGAGCGTCAGGGCCTCCGCCGTGTCCGCCTCGTCGCGGCGGAGCCGGGCCTCGTCGAGGGTCCGGTCGACCTCGGCGCGGACCTCGGGGTAGCGGGTGGCGAAGAGGGCCCGGGCGCCCCACTCGACGACGAGTCCGGTCCGCAGGCCCGCCCGGGGGCCGGGGCTGCGCTCCAGCTCGCGGCGGAGCAGCGCGTCCGCCTCGGGGTAGCGGCCGAGGTGGCGCTCCATGAAGGCGCACAGGAGCACGGCGGAGGTCCGGATCGCGGCGGTGTCCTGGTGGTGGCCGCCGGGAGTGCCGCCCAGGGTGTCATCGGCGGTGGCGGTGGCGGGGACGGCACCCGCGGCATGGCCGGAGCCGGGATCCGGGACGGGACGGAGGGCGAAGCCAGGGACCGGAAGGGAGGCGGAGACCGGGGCGGGGGCAGGGGTGGAATCGGGAGCGACACGGGGGCCGGGAAGGGTGACCGGCCCGGAAGCGGGCCCCGGACCGGATTCCGGGGCGGTGTCCGGACGGCATGTGTCGATCAGTCGGTGGAGGAGGTCCCGGCTCTCCGCGACGCGTCCGGCGGAGCCGAGCGCATGGGCTCGGCGGAGCGTCAGTTCGTGCCGGTGGGCGAGGTGTTCGGCGGTGTCGGGGAGGTGGTCGAGGGCGGCCGCGAGCCAGTGGGCGGCGCGGGCGGGGTCGACGGTCCCGGTCCGCTCGGCGGCTTCGACGAGTACGGCCGCAGTTCCGGCGTCCGGGCCGGTCGCCGCGCCCACGAGGTGCGGGGCTCGCGCGGTCGCGGGTGCGCCGGCGCGGGCCAGTGCGGCCGCCGCCCGCCGGTGCAGCTCGCGGCGGCGCCACGGGTCGAGCGCGGCCCGGACCAGTTCCGGGACGGCTGGGTGGCGGGGGCCGAGGGTACGGCCGTCCTCCTCGGGGCGGACGAGGTCGCGGCGGGTGAGCGCGCGCAGGGCGACGTCGATCGCCTCGTGACCGTCCCCGACCTCCCCGACCTCCTCGCCTCCCCCATCTCTCCCGTCTCCCCCGTCTCCCCCGTCGGCGGTGCGGGCCGGGGACGCCACGGCCGCGACCAGTTCGGTCGTGGCACGGCCGTCGAGCACGGCGATCGCCTCGACGACCGCCCGCTCCACCGGGCCGAGCGGTGTCAGTTCGTCGAGGAGCACCGCGACGGGTCCGGTGCCGGGCGCCCCGCCGTGCCGGGTGCGCGTGCGGGTGTGGGCGAGCGCGCGGAAGTAGAGCGGGTTGCCGCCGCTGGCCGCGTGGAGCTCCCCGACCGTGTCCTGCGGCACCCCCGGGGCCAGGCCCGCGGCGCAGTCGTCCGGGGCCAGCGGTCCGAGGTCCAGCCGGGCGAGGGCGCCGGAGTCGGTGGCCCGGGCCAGGGAGGAGGCGAGGGCGGGCGGCGTCTGGCGCTCGCGGCGGGCCACGACGACCAGGACGGGGGCGCGCAGCGGGTGCCGGAGGAGATGGTCGACGAGGGCGACGGTGGCCGGGTCCGCCCGGTGGAGGTCGTCGAGGAGGAGCACGAGCCCGGGCGCGGGCACCCGGCCCAGCGCCGCGCCGATCCGCCGCACGCGCTCGCCGTGTCCCTGTCCGCCCGGCCCTGTCCCGGCCATCACCTCGCCCGGCAGCCCGTCACGGGCGTCACGGGCGTCACGGGCGTCACGGGCGTCACGGGCGTCAACGGCGTCATGGACGTCATGGATGTCATGGACGTCGTGCTCGACGAGGCGGGCGAGTTCCGCCAGGGCCGGGGTGGTGGCGCGCTCCCGGTGGTCGAGGTCGGCGAACGCGTCCACGACGGCCTGGAAGGCCGTGCCGCCGTCCCCTTCCCCATCCCCTTCGGCAGTTCCGGCCCTGCCGCTCAGGACGGTCGTTCCGCGCGCCCTGGCCCGTATCGCGAACTCGGTCAGGAGCCGGGTCTTGCCGATGCCCGGTTCGCCCGTGACGTCCACGGCCACCGGGCCCGCGCCCTCCGTGCGGCGGCCCAGCAGCCCGTCCAGCCGGTTCAGTTCCCGGGCACGCCCGACGAGGGGCGCGCGGTCGGCGCACCCCTGGTCCGCGAAAGTGTCCACGTATCAATCCCCCTCGTGCGGTCGCACGTCGGTCGCGCGGTCGTGCGGCCCTGCTCTTTTCCCCGCTCTCAGTTGTACGGCACGCCACCGACAGGCCCGTCGGCCGGAGGCCCCACCAGGTGCCGTCAGTCGAGGGCGAGCGCCTTGAAGGCGCGGGTCTGCTCGGTGACGGCCCGCTCGGTGGGCAGCCGTTCGATCGACGAGGCCCCGAAGAAGCCGACGACGCCGGTGGTGTGCTCCAGGACGTAGCGCGCGTCCTCCGGCTCCGCGATGGGCCCGCCGTGGCAGAGGACCAGGACGTCGGGGTTCACGCGCTTTGCCGCGTCGTGCATCTCCTGGACCGCCGCGGCCGCCTGGTCGAGCGTCAGGGCCGTGCCCGCGCCGATGGCGCCCTTGGTGGTGAGCCCGACGTGGGGCACGAGGACGTCGGCGCCCGCCGCCGCCATGGCGGCCGCCTGCTCCGGATCGAAGACGTACGGGGCGGTGAGCAGGTCCCGCTCGTGGGCGGCCCGGACCATGTCGACCTCCAGGCCGTACCCCATGCCGGTCTCCTCCAGGTTGACGCGGAAGGTGCCGTCGTACAGGCCGACCGTGGGGAAGTTCTGGACGCCGGCGAAGCCCGTGGCCTTCAGCTCGTCCAGGAAGACGTCCATGCGGCGGAACGGGTCGGTGCCGCAGACCCCGGCGAGGACGGGGGTGTCGCGGACCACGGGCAGCACCTCGCGGGCCATGTCCTGGACGATCGCGTTGGCGTCCCCGTACGGCAGGAGTCCGGCGAGCGACCCACGGCCCGCCATCCGGTAGCGGCCCGAGTTGTAGATGATCAGCAGGTCGACCCCGCCGGCCTCGGCGCACTTGGCGGAGAGTCCGGTGCCCGCCCCGGCGCCGACGATCGGCCGGCCGGCGGCGACCTGGGCCCGCAGCCGGGCGAGGACGTCCTGACGGCTGACGATGGATCCGGTGTTCACGGTGGTGGCTCCTCGGTGTGTGGGTGGCCCGGTCCGGGGGCCGTTCGGTGACCCGGTCGTTCAGTGGCCCGGCCCGCGGGTGTTCTCCGCGATCAGCTGGTGGAGGCGGTCGGCCATCGCGACCGCGAAGGAGGCGTCGTTGACGTGGGCGTCGAGTTCGTGGACGCGGACCTCGCCGCCCCGGACGGCCGCGCGCAGGGCGTCGAGACCGGCCCGGTCGGCCTCGGGGTCGTCGAAGGGGCCGTCGGCCGTGTCCACGGCGGAGATGCCGCGCAGCGGCCAGAAGACCTCGGCGGGACCGCGCGCCGTGCGGAGCTTGCGGCCCATCGAAGTGCCGAGTTCGGCCATTTCGGCGGCGGTGGTGCGCATGAGGGTCACGGTCGCGTTGTGGACGAGCAGCCGGCGGCCGGTGAACCGTTCCGGCACGGTCGCGGCCGGGCCGAAGTTGACCATGTCGAGGGCTCCGGGGGCGACGACCTGCGGGATGCCCATGGCCCCGGCGGCGGTGAGCCGGGCGGGGCCCGCGCTGAGCACGCCGCCGACCAGCTCGTCGGCGAGCTCGGTGGTCGTCAGGTCGAGTACGCCGTCGAGCATGCCGTCCCGCGCCAGCTTCTCGACGGCCCGGCCGCCCGCGCCGGTGGCGTGGAAGACGAGGACCTCGTAGCCCAGTTCGGCGAGCCGGGCGCGGGCCGCGTCGACGGCGGGGGTCGTCACGCCGAACATGGTGGCGGCGACGACCGGGCGCCCCCGGCCGGCGGGCTCGTCGTGGTTGCGCTCGTGCCGGCGGGCCATTCCGGCGGCGGCCGCGGCGGCGTTGCCGAGGACCTGGCAGGAGACGGCGTTGAGGCCGGAGATGTCGACGACGCTGTACATCATGGTGAGGTCGCTGCTGTCGACGTACGGGGAGACGTCCCCGCCGGCCATGGTGCTGACGAGCACCTTGGGTACGCCGATGGGCAGGGCCCGCATCGCCTGGGCGGCGATCGCGGAGCCGCCGCTGCCGGCCGCGGCGAGCACGGCGTGCAGCTTGCCCTTGCGGTAGAGGTCGAGGACGACGCGCGCGAGGCCGTGCGCCATCGCGGCGACGGCGGCGCCCCGGTCGCCCGCGGCCCGCAGCCTGGCGAGGTCGTGGCCCCCGGCGCGCGCGACGACGTCGGCGGAGACGTCGGGCACGGGCGCGTGCGCGGGTGGCGGCAGGACACCGGTGTCGACGAGGAGGACGTCGCTGCCGTACTCCCTGAGCCGCTCCCGCAGCCAGGCGTACTCCTCCCCCTTCGTGTCCAGCGTCCCGACCAGCACGACGGTCGCCATGCCTCCACCTTTCTCCCGGTCCCGCGTCCGGTACCGCGGTCCGGTCCCGTTCTCGTCGATCCTCCGTCGCGCCACCTGCGGCGACAACGACCACTCCGGGCGTATTGGCCTGCGTCGTGGCGCACTATGGGAGCCATGGCCAGGATTGCTTCGACCCGTTTGTCCCGACTTCTCACCGGCTGGTCCTCGGAGGGACCGGGGCCCCTGCCACGCCGACTGGCGGACGCGCTGCGGGAGCTGGCCGAGCGCGGCGACGTACCGGCGGGGACCGTGCTGCCCTCGCAGCGCGAACTGGCGCTCGTCCTGGCCGTCAGCCGGTCCACGGTCACCTCCGCGTACGGCCTCCTGGAGGCCGAGGGGTGGCTGGAGAGCGTGCGCGGCAGCGGCTCGCGGCTGCGGGGCTCGGGGGCGCTCGACCGGTACGTCGCCGAGGGCCGGCTCGTGAGCTTCGACGCCCGTACGGGCACGGGCACGGCGGACGTCGCGGACCTGTCGAGCGGGGCGCTCCCGGGGCTCGGCGCGGTCGGCGAGGCGGTGGGGGCACTGACCTCCGGCGACCTCGGCGGGCTGCTCGTGGCCGACGGCTACCACCCGTACGGCATCCCGGCGTTGCGGGAGGGCATCGCCGCGTACTACCGGGCGGCCGGCGTGCCGACGGAGGCCGCGGAGATCCTGGTGACCGCGGGGTCGCAGCAGGCGGTGTGGCTCGTGGCGCAGGCGCTGGTGGAGCCGGGCGACACGGTCGTCGTGGAGGACCCGACGTACCGGGGTGCCCTGGAGGCGCTGCGGGCGCGGGGCGCCCGGCTGGTACCGGTCGGCACGGAGGGCGCCGACGGGGGCGACGGTTCCGGTGCGGCGGCGGTGCGGCGGCTGAGCGCCCACGGCAGGCCCCGGCTGGTGTACCTCCAGCCGACCGTGCACAACCCGACGGGGCGGACGCTGGACGGCGCGGCGCGCCGGGAGTGGCGGCGGGTCCTTGAGGACCTGGAGCTGTTCACGGTCGAGGACACGGCCTGTGCGGAACTCGCCCTCGGGGACGGGGACGAGGACGAGGGCGGCACCGTCGGGCGCGGCGGCGGGGACAACGGCGGGCACGGCAGCGGGGACAGAGGCCGAGACGGATACGGGGAGTCGGCCGGGGCCGGCGCTCCGGCGCCTCTGGTGGCCGGGCTCCCCATGGCGTCGACGGTGACCGTGGGCACGCTCTCGAAGCTCTTCTGGGGCGGTCTGCGGGTGGGTTGGGTGCGCTCCTCCCCCCAGGTGGTGGCCCGGCTCGCGAAGATCAAGACCTCGGTCGACCTGTCCTGCTCGGTCATGGACCAGCTGGTGGCCGTCCGGCTCCTCGACCGGCTGCCCGAGGCCCGGGCCCGGCGCAGGGCCGAGCTGCGGGCCCAGCGGGACACGGCCGAGGCGCTGCTGCGCTCCGGGGCTCCGCACTGGGAGTGGACCCGGCCGGCGGGCGGCGCCGCCCTCTGGGTGCGCGTCCCGGGCACCGACACCGAGACCCTCGCCCAGCTGGCGCGGCGCCGTGGCGTCTCGGTCGTCCCTGGCTCGGCCTTCTCCCCGGTGGACGGCTTCCGGGACCGGCTCCGACTGCCGTACGCCCACGGGACGGCGGCCTTGGCGGCGGCCCTTCCCACGCTCCTGGAGTGCGCGGAGCGCGCGGCGGCGGGGTGACGCCTGGCCAGAACTGGCCACGCGCCCGGGCCCGGGAGGCGTCCTTCTGTCAACTCGGGCAGGTCGCCCCCGTGCCCAGAGGTCTCGATCAGGCCAGGTCGCGGCGGCTCTCCACGGGCGGACCACGGCACCGGAGGGGTGCGGACGGCCGGATTCCACTGCTCGTCACTCAAACGGAACAGATGATGCACAGGTCGTCATACCCCCAGGTCGCAGTGATCCCAGCGCCCCTGTACACGCCCTGTTGAAGGTGATCTTCCGCGAGCACGCTGAACACCGGGAACGGTGAGCGGCGAGCGGGGGGTGGCCCGGTTGGACACAGGCAGGGGCGGAGACGTCGGCGGGGACAGGGCCGGCGAAGGAGGCGGCACAGGAGCCGGCGGAGGAGCAGGCGAAGGAGGCGGCACAACGGCCGGCGACGAGGGCCCGGCCGGCGACGTGGACGTGTGCGTGGTCGGGGCGGGTCCCGTCGGCCTCACCCTGGCCATCGGCCTGCGCCGGCTCGGGCTCCGCGTCCGGATCGTCGACAAGGCGCCCGCGACCAAGCGCGAGGCCCGGGCCCTGGTGCTGTGGGCGCGGGCCAGGGAGGCGCTCGACGCCCTGGGCGTCGGCGAGACGCTTCTGCGTCACGGGGTGGAGCTGGAGGCCGTGACCGTCCGTGCCCGCGACCGGGTTCTCGGCGAACTCGTCACCGGCTGGGCGCGGTCGGCCCACGCCCGGCCCCTCAACATCGAGCAGCACGACATCGAGCGCCTCCTCTCCGAGGAGCTGGCCCGGCTCGGCACCCGCGTCGAGTGGAACACGGAGCTGACGGACGTCAAGGTGCACGACGACCGGGCCGAGTTCACCCTGCGGCACGGGGACGGCACGGTGGAATCCGCGGTCGCCCCGTGGATCGTCGGCTGCGAGGGCACCGCCAGCGTGGTCAGGGACCGGCTCGGCATCCCCTTCGAGGGGCGCCGCCGCACGGGCCTCCAGGTCGTCCAGGGCAACGCCCACCCGACGTGGCGGCTGGGCGAGGAGCCGGGCCGGGGCCACATCTTCCTGGCCCCGCACCGCTCCCTGCTCGTCTTCCCGCTGCCCGGCGGGGGCTTCCGCTTCTTCTGCTTCCGCGACGACCCCGATCCCACGCTGACCACCGCACCCACCATGGGCGAACTCCGGGACCTGGTCGCGGAGACCGCCCGAATGCCCGGTCTGCGCCTGGAGGCCACCGAGCACCTCTGGCTCAACCGGGCCCGTTTCAGCGACCGGGTCGCCGCCCGGCTCCGCTCGGGGCGCGGGCTGCTCGCCGGGGACGCGGCGCACGCCTGGGCGCCGGTCGGGGGCCACGGCATGAACGTCGGCATCCTCGGCGCCCACAACCTCGCCTGGAAGCTGGCCGCCGTGCACCACGGGCAGGCGGGCGCGGAACTCCTCGACACGTACAGCGACGAACAACGGCTGCTCGCCCTGCGGTACATCCGCGAGATGCGGTTCAACTTCATGGAGCTGCCGCTCCCGCCGCTCGGCCACCGGGCGTTCACGGCCACCGTGCCCGCGGCCCTCGCCCGGCGCGGCTTCCAGCGCCGGCTGGACCTGCGGCTGAGCGACCTGGGCCGGAACCACGGGGACAGCGCGCTGTCCCGGCACCGGCCCGGCCGCCGCCACCGCGGCGGGCCGCGCGCGGGCGACCGGATGCCGGACATCGCCCTCACCGGCGGCGCCGCCGGTGAGGGCACGGGGACCGGGCCGGGGGGCCGGACGGGGTCCTGTGTCCAGGCCACCCAGGGCGTCCAGGCCGTCCGGGGCGTCCAGGGCCTCGCGGTCGTCCGGCTGCACGCCCTGCTCGGGTACGAGCGGTGGACGCTGGTCCTGCACGCCGCCCGGGCCGACGTGCTCGACGCCCTGTGGGAGGCCTGCGAAGGGTTCCCGGCCCCGATCCGCGTCCTCCCGGTGACGCCCTGGGACGGCGCCGAGGCCCGGCGGCTCGGTCACCCCGACGACCTGCGACTGGTCCGGCCCGACGGGTACGTCGGTCTGGTCGCCCCGCTGGCCCGTACCGCTCTGCTCCGCTCCTACCTCGTGGCGCTCGCCGCCGGGGGCCGGACACCCGTCCGGCAGTCGGAGGAGCACCACCCGCACCGTGCGCACTGATTCGAGGGGGAGTCGGACCGTCATGCAGACCTCAACCGCCACGCAGACCGCTGCCGTCACGCAGACCACAGCCGTCACGCAGGCCACCGCCGTCACGCAGGCCACCGCCGTCACGCAGGCCGCAACCGCCGCGCAGGCCACCGCCGCCACGCAGGTCACAGCCGTCACACGGCCCAGCCCCGTGCAGAAGCTCCTGCCCCGCGCCCGCCGCCGAGCCCGCGCCAACAGCACCGTCAGTGTCGTGGGCGCGGGGATGGCAGGGCTGGTCGCCGCGTACGAGCTGGAGCGGCTCGGGTTCCGCGTCGAGGTCATCGAGGGCAGCCGCAGGCTGGGGGGCCGCGTCCACACCCACCGGTTCGGCGCCTCCGAAGGAGCCCCTTTCGTGGAGCTCGGTGCCATGCGCATCCCGACCGCGCACCACCGCACGATGCACTACGTCGAGCACCTCGGTCTCGCCGACCAGGTCCGCCCGTTCACGACCCTGCTGTCCGAGGAGAACGCCTACCTGGCGACCAGCACCGGCCACGTCCGGCTGCGGGACGCGCCCCGTGCGCTGATCGCCGACGTCCGCGCCTCGCTGCCGGGTGCCGACTACCGCGAGGAGACCCTGGTGTTCGGCGCGTGGCTCGCGGCCGTGGTCGACGCGGTCGCCCCGCCGGGGCTCCGGGCGGGGCTCCGCGCCGATCTCGCCCGCAACCTCCTCGACCTCGTCGAGGAGGTCGACGTGTCGCCGCATCTCCTCGGCCACGCCAAGGACCGGATCGACGTGCACGGTCTCTTCGCCGCGCACCCGGGGATCCGGGCCGGCTGCGGCACCCGCCTGAACAGTTTCCTCGACGACATCCTCACGGAGACCAGTCCCGAACTGGTGCGGCTCGCCTGCGGCATGGACCAGCTCGTGCAGCGGCTCGCCGCCCGGGTGCGCGGTCCCATCTGGCTCGGGCAGCGGGTGTCCGGCTTCGAGGTGGCCGCCGACCACGTCCTCGTACGGATCGGGGAAGGGCCCGGCGCGACCGTGCGGCGCTGCGACTACGTGCTGTGCACCGTGCCGTTCTCCGTGCTGCGGGGCCTCACCCTGACCGGCTTCGACGAGGACAAGCTCGCGGTCGTACGGGAGGTGGACTACTGCCCGGCGACGAAGGTGGCGGTGCACTGCCGCGAGCCGTTCTGGGAGCGCGAGGGGATCCGGGGCGGCGCCTCCTTCAGCGGGGGCCGCATCCGCCAGACGTACTATCCGCCGTCGGCCGCCGACGGGGCCGGGGCCGACGGAACCCGGGCCGACGGGAGCGGGGCCGACGGGGCCGCGGACCCGGCCCAGGGCGCGGCCCTGCTCGCCAGCTACACGATCGGCGAGGACGCCGACCACCTCGGCCGGATGCCTCCCCCGCTGCGGCACCGGACGGTCGTCGAGGAGCTGGGCCGGCTGCATCCGCAGCTGCTGCGGCGCGGGATGGTGCGGGGCGTCGCCAGCCTCGCCTGGGGCGAGCATCCGTGGACGGAGGGCGGTTGCACCATCCGCTGGGGCCAGGACGCCGCCGCCTGCGAGGAGCAGCGGAGGCGTGCGGTGCGGCCGCAGCGCCGGATGTTCTTCGCCGGGGAGCACTGCGCGACCGAGCCCGCGTGGATCGAGGGCGCGGTCGAGTCGGCCCTGGAGGCCGTGGACCTGATCGCCCGGCACGCGCCGGGCCGGGGCGTGGCGCCGCGGGCCGGACTGGAGGCGGCATGAGCGTCTTCGACCTTCCCCGGCTGCACTTCGGCGGCACCGCCGTGACGCGGCTGCCCACCGGGCCGCACGGCGGTCTCGTGGACCTCGCGCGCAACACGGCCCTGCGGGGTGCGGGCAGCGGGTCCGCGCGCCCGTCGGCCGTGGGCCCGTTCGGGGAGGACGGGCCCGCCGAGGCCTACCACGCGCACCTGGCGGAGCACGGCGCGCGCGGCGGGCACTTCTCCGGGAACGGCCATCTCGTCCTGGACGCCCGGGTGACCGGGGTGGAGCGCGCGGACGGCGCCGTGGAGACGGCCGATCCGGTCGTCGGGCGGGCCGTTGACCTGTGGGGGCACTACAACCCGTATCTCGGCACGACGGTGAACCGGGCCCGGGTCTTCGACGTCGATCCCGCCTCCGCGTGGACGACGACGCTGATGGGCGGCCGGTTCGCGTTCGGGCGCGAGGGGCGCTCGCACGACGCGGGCTATCTCTGCGCCGGGGACGTGAGCGGGTTCATGGCGCCCCGGTGGCACGGTTTCACACCGGTGCGCCGCACGCTCCACCAGTTCGCGATCGGAGCCGGGGAGGGGCTCGACTGGCCGGCCGGGGCGACGGACTCCCCCGCCGTCCGCGCCCTGCGGGCCGCCGTGGAGGAGTGCGAAGGCGGCGGAATCCTCGTCCAGTTCGTCCTGGAACAGCCGGCCGCGCCCCCGGGAGACGGACGGGAGCCGGAGGACGGGCGGGAGCCGGAAGGCGGACGGGAGCCGGGGAGTGGAAGCGAGCCGGGTGACGCGCCGGGCGTGTGGCGGCTGCGGGGCACCGTCGCGCCCTGGCGCCCGGACGAGCCGCGCTCGCACCCGGCGGGACGGCTGCTCGTCCCGTACGGGCGGGAATCCCGCGCCGACAGGACCCCGGGGCCGTGCACCGTGCGGCTCTCCCCGGACTCCGTGGCGTTCAACTGGCCCTTCGCGCACCGCCTCGACGCCACCGGTGCGGCGGTACGGGGCGGGGGCCCCGCCCTGGAGCTGCGGACCGCCCGCTCGGACCTGCCCGTCGCCGTGCTGCCGGCCGGAGCACCCGAAGGAGGCGAGGTGGTGACCGTACCGGTCGGATCGGCGGAAGGGGTCCGGCGGGCCGCGGAGGAAGGACTCGTCCTGGTGCGCCCGGCGACGGACGGCGGGGGCGCGCGCACGGTGCTGCTGCGGGAGCGCGAGGCCGTCGTCCTCACCGACGAGGCCTGCCTGATCCTGGAGCATCCCGACCCCGAGCGCGGTGAGGAGCACGCGGTGGAGGTGCCGGTGCGGACCTTCGTGCGGGGTGTTCCGGCCGCGCTCGACGAGGTCGTCGTCCGCCAGTTCGCCAACCCCCGGGCCCTCCCGCTGGATCCGGTGGCCTCGGCCCCGACGGCCCGCTGCGGGGACGTCGGGATCGTACGGCTGCGGGCCGGCCGGACCGCCGCGGAGAAGCCGCCCGCCGGGGAAGAAGACGGAGGAGACAGCGGAGGAGACCGCGGAGGAGACGCCGGAGAGGACGGAGCCTCCTGGTGCGGATTCGCCACGGACGCCCACGGGCGCGGCTGGTTCACCGTGTCCGGGGCGCGCGCCGGCACGGCGCGGCTGCTGCTCGCGGCCGGTCCCGAGGAGCTGCCGCCCCACGATCCGGCGGCCCCGGGCTCCGCCGCGGCCTGCTACGACCACGAGGACGCCCTCGGCTTCTGGCCCTGGGCGGGCTCCGCCGCCGTCCGGGTCCTGCCCGACGACTGGCGGCTGGACGCGGTCCTCCAGCAGGACGTGACCTTCGAGCTGCTGCACCGCGAGGTGTTCGCGTACTACGAGCAGCTGTTCCCGTTCATGCGCGACGAGGTGTTCAGTCTGGCGGACCGCTGCAAGGTGGAGACGTACGCGAAGCTCATCTGGCAGATGTGCGACCCGGCGAACAAGGACCGGACGTACTACATGCCACCGACCCGTGACCTGTCCCTGCCCAAGGCACGGCTGCTCCTGAAGTACCTGCGCGCGCAGAGCACGGCGGCGGCCGTGCCGCCGGCCGCCGTCCCCTCACCGGTCCGTTCGCATCCGCAGATCACCACCCGGGCCCAGCTGCGGTCGGCGCTCCAGCAGGCCGTCACGGTGGAGCTCGCCACCTCGCTCCAGTACCTCTACGCCGGGTACTCGGTGCCCACGCACGGCACCGGGTTCGAGTACGTCCGCAGTGGGGTGTGGACCCCGCGCCAGCTGCGGCTGGCCTGCGGGGACGGCGGGGAGAGCCTGGCCAAGGGCGTCAGGGACAGCCTCTTCGACGTGGCCCGGGAGGAGATGATGCACTTCCTCGTCGTCAACAACATCCTGATGGCGATGGGCGAGCCGTTCCACGTCCCGGAGATCGACTTCGGCACACCTGGCAGGCTGCCGCCGCCGCTGGACTTCGCGCTCGAACCGCTGCACCTGGGCAGCCTCCAGCGGTTCATCGCCATCGAGCGGCCCGAGCGGCTCGCGGGCGGGACGGGCCCCGGTAACGAGCCCGGGCCCGGGCCCTTCGGCTCGCCGAGCGAGCTGTACGCGGGCATCCGGGAGGGCCTGACCCGGGTCCCCGACCTCTTCCCGGTCGACCGGGGGCGCGGCGGCGGCGAGCACCACCTCTTCATCGGCGGCGCGGTCAACGCCGTGCACCCGGACTACCAGTTGGAGGTGGACGACCTGTCGAGCGCGCTCTTCGCCGTCGACTTCGTGACCGAGCAGGGCGAGGGCGGCGTCCTCGACACGGAGAAGGACGGCTCCGAGTCCCACCACGACACGTTCGTACGCCTTGCCGAACTGCTCATGACGGAGCGCGCCGACGGGCCGCACGGGCAGGGGGCGCCCTGGCACCCGGCGTACCCGTCGCTGCGCAATCCGACGCTCGACGCCGGGCACCCCGGGCGGGCGGCGGTCCGCGATCCGCACGCACGGCAGGTCATGCGGCTCTTCAACCGCTGCTACTTCATGATGCTCCAACTGATCGTGCAGCACTTCGGGGAGAGCCCGGACGCGAGCCTGCGCCGCTCGAAGCTGATGAACGCCGCCATCGACGTGATGACGGGGATGATGCGCCCGCTCGCCGAGCAGCTGATGCCGCTGGAGTCGGGCTGGCGGGGGCGGACGGCCGGCCCCTCCTTCGAACTGGAGGAGCCGCCCGCGTACATCGCGCGCCCCGACGTGGCCCGGCGCGGGTTCGCGATGCGCTTCCGGCACCTCGCGGCGATGGCCCGGGAGTGCGAGGGGGTGCCGGAGCGGGTGCCGGAGCTCATGGCCTGGTACGCGGAGCGCTTCGCACACGAGGGGAGGAGCTGAGACCGTGTCGGACAGCCGGATGACCCGCCAGAGGGTCGAGGAGACCGAGGTACTGATCGTGGGCGGCGGGCCCGTGGGGCTCGCGCTCGCCCTCGATCTCACCCACCGGGGCGTGGACTTCGTCCTGGTCGAAGCCGGGGACGGCCGGGTCGCGCACCCGAAGGTCTCCACCGTCGGCCCGCGCGCCATGGAGATGTTCCGGCGCTGGGGCGTCGCGGACGCGATCCGGGACGCCGGCTGGCCGGCGGACCACACCCTGGACATCGCGTGGGTGACGGCCGTCGGCGGGTACGAGCTGCACCGGCTGCGGCTCGGCACGGCCGGGAACCGGCCCCCGCCCTCGTACACGCCGGAGCCCGAGTCGATCTGCCCGCAGCACTGGCTGGTGCCTCTGCTCACCGCCCGCCTGGGGGTCCGGCCGGCGGGACCGGTCCGGCTCGGCACGCGCCTGGTGGAGTTCGCCCGGAGGCCCGACCGGGTCAGGGCGGCGCTCCTGGACGGGTCGGGAGTACGGACGACGGTGCACGCCCGGTATCTGGTGGGCTGCGACGGGGCCTCCTCCCCCGTGCGCAAGGCCTGCGGGATCGACGCGCCCGAGCGGCACCGGACCCGCACCCTGCGCAACATCCTCTTCCGGGCCCCCGGGCTCGGTGCCCGGCTCGGGCCGGGCGCGGCGCTCGTCCACTTCGTCACGGAGCCCGGCGGGCTGCGCTATCCGCTGCGGGCGATGGACGGCCGGGGGCTGTACCGGCTGACGTGTCCGGCCGGGCCCGCCGACGCCGAGCGGGTCGTGCGGCGGGCGATGGCGCTGGACGTGCCGGTGGAGGTGGTGTCGGACACCACCTGGCACCTGACGCACCGGGTGGCCTCGCGGTACCGCGACGGCCGGGTCTTCCTCGCCGGGGACGCGGCGCACACGCTGTCGCCCTCGGGCGGGCTCGGTCTCGCGACGGGCGTGGGCGACGCCGCCGACCTGGGGTGGAAGCTGGCGGCGGAGCTGGCGGGCTGGGCGGGAGCGGGGCTGCTCGACACATACGAGAGCGAACGGCGGCCGGTCGCCGTCGGCAGCCTGGAGGAGAGCCACCGCAACCTGCGCCGGACCGTCGACCGGCGGCTCTCCGCGGCGCTGCGCGACGGAACGGAGGAGGGCGAGCGGGCCCGCGCCGCACTGGGCCGGGAGATCGCGGACTCCGATCCGTTCAGGGAATTCGACGCGCCCGACCTGCACTTCGCGTACCGGTACGCCTCGCGGGCGATCGCGGACGAGAAGGGCGGGACGGGTCCGGCGCGCGACGAGGAAGGATCCGACGGGCGCGACGGGCCGGTCTGGAACCGTACGACGCTTCCCGGGGTACGGGCTCCCCACGCGTGGCTCGGACCGGGCCGGTCGACGCTCGACCTGTTCGGCGGGGAGTTCGTCCTGCTCTGCTTCGGGGATGGCGGGGATGAAAGGGTCGGCGGGCACGGCGGGGACGGCTGCGGTACTCCCGACGGTCTCGTCCGCGCCTTCGCCGATCGCCGGGTCCCGCTCCGCGTACGGCACTGCCGCGACCCTGAAGTGGCGCGGCGGTACGAGCGGCCGTTCGTCCTGGTGCGCCCTGACGGGCACGTGGCGTGGCGCGGGGCCGCCCTGCCGGCCGATCCGCTGCGGGTCGCGGATCTGGTGCGCGGGGCGGGCGGATGAGCGGGCGCACGGGCGGGATCCGTACGGGCGCGGGCGGGCCGCCGGAGCCCCCGGAGCCCTTCGACCCGGCGCGGCTCGACCTGGCCGACCCGTACCCGGTCTACCGGCGCTACCGGGAGACGGACCCGGTGCACGCCGTACGCGGCGCTCCGGACGGGCACGGCGGGGCGGCGCCCACGACCTGGTACCTCTTCGGGCACGCCGAGGTGGCGCACGTACTGGCAGGGCGGAGCTTCGCCAGGACGTCCCCGCTGACGGCGCGCTCGGCGCCGGTGCCGGACGGATACGTCACGCTGCGGCGGGTCGTCGAGAACTGGCTCGTCTTCCTCGACCCGCCCCGGCACACGCGGTTACGGGCGCGGGTGACGCCGCCGCTCGGGGCCGCAGCGGTGGCGGCGATGCGTCCGCGCGTACGGAAGATCGCGGAGGAACTCGTCGCGCCGCTCGCGCGGCGGCCGGTGGTGGAGCTCGTCGAAGGCTTCGCCGCTCCGTACCCCCTGCTGGTCATCGGCGGGCTGCTCGGGGTGGAGGCCGAGCGGTGGCCGTGGTTCCGCGAGCAGGCGCTGGCGTTGCAGCAGGCGGGCGGGACCCGGGGCGACCGGACGCCGGCCTCGCTGGACGGGGCCGAGCGGGCGGCGGCGGAGCTGGACGGGTACTTCCACCGGGAGCTGGAGGCCCGGCGCGGCGAGGACCGCGGGGATCTCCTCTCGGCGCTGGCGCGGGCGGGGACCGAGGACCCGTCCCTGAGCGGGTCGGAGCTGGCGGCGACCTGTACGCACCTGCTGACCGCCGGGCACGAGACGACGACGGGACTGATCGGCAAGGCCGTGCTCGCGCTGCTGGCGCGCCCGGAGGTGGGGAACGAACTCCGGGCCGATCCGGGGCTGTTGCCGAACGCCGTGGACGAGTTCCTGCGCCACGACCCGCCGGTGCAGATGGTGACGCGGTGGGCGCACCGGGACACGGAACTGGCGGGCCGGACCGTCCGCCGGGGCGACCGCCTCCAGTTGGTCCTGGGCTCGGCCCACCGGGACCCGGACCGCTTCCCGGACCCCGAGGTCCTCGACATCCACCGCGACAGCGGCCGCCACTGCGCCTTCGGCCTGGGCATCCACTACTGCGCGGGGGCGGCGCTCGCGCGCGCGGAGGCCGAGATCGGTCTCGGCGTCCTCCTCGACCGGCTTCCGGCGCTCGCGCCCGGAGCCCGGCCGGGGGTCGAGGTGGAGTACGCCCCCGACTGGGTGTTCCACGGCCCGTCCCGCCTGACCCTGTCCTGACCCCACTGACCCGACCCCACTGACCCCACTGACCCCACTGACCCCCGGGAACTCCCTCACCCCTCTCCTCGTTATACCCCCCACGGGTATAACGAGGAGGCTCCGTGACCACGAGAAGACTGACCGCACTCACCCCCGAGCAAGCGCCGGGCCACGCGGGCGAGTTACTGACCGACATCGTCGAACGGCACGGTTCGGTCGGCGAGATGGTGTCGACCATGGCGCATTCGCCGGCGCTGCTCGACGGCTACCTGAGCCTGTCCCGGGCCATGAAGCGGGTGAAGATCCCCCGCGCCCTCAGCGAGAAGCTGTCGCTCGCCGTGCAGGAGTGGATCGGCTGCGGCACCTGCCGCGAGGCCCACGTCTCGGCCGGGCGCGCGGCGGGGCTGAGCGAGACCGACATCACCCTGGCCCGCCAGGGCACGTCGACCGATCCGCGCGAGGCCGCGCTCATCGGCCTCGCGCTCCGGGTCCTCGCCGAGCCGGGCTCCCTGTCCGACGACGACGTCGCCGAGGTACGGACGCACGGCTGGAGCGACCGGGTGATCGCGGAGGTCGTCGGGGTGGTCACGCTCAACCTGCTGACCGGGGCCTTCAATCTGCTCGCGGGCATCCAGCCTGATCCGGCGGCGGAGGTGGAGGCGAAGCCCGGGGAGTGAGCCCTACGGGGTGGCGGACCGGGTGACGGGCGGGCCCGACCGGAGGTCGGCGAGCAGTTCCGCCTGTCCCGCGAGGACGCCGGACAGGATCGAGCGTGCCACCAGCAGCAGTTCCGCCACCTGCGGGCTGGTCAGCGTGTAGTACACGGCCACGCCCTCGCGCCGGGCGACGACGAGGTTCGCCCGGCGCAGCACGGCCAACTGCTGGGAGAGGTACGCCGCTTCGACGCCGGTGTCGCGCAGCATCTCGGAGACCGCGTGTTCGCGTTCGCTGAGCAGCTCCAGGACACGGATCCGGACGGGGTGTCCCAGCGTTTTGAAGAACTCCGCCTTCAACTGGTAGAGCGGAGGCGTCATCGCACCCACCCCGCCGTCGCGCGTCGCACCAGCACGTTGCACCATGCCCCCATCCTCGCGCCTTCCCGGACGCGCGATCTACCGATCCGCGGAGTCGGGCCGTACGGAATGCCGGGCCGGGCCTGCTCGCTCGGGCTGCTCCCCGGACCTACTCGGTCGGCCAGGCGTCGCTGCGCCAGGCGCGCTGTTCCGCGCCCGCGTCGAGGTGGGCGGCGAACGCCGCGTCCAGGTCGCAGTGGACCGGGATGGCCGGGCCTTCGCCGGCGGGGGCGAGGGAGCCGTCGGCGGGGATCGCGGCGAGTTCCAGGCTCCGGCCCGCGGCCCGGAGCCGGTGGGCCGCCTCGGTGACGGCGAGCTGCCCGCCCGCGGACCAGCCGCGGAGCCGGCTCAGGTCGAGGACGACGGGGCCCGTACCGCGCGCCACCGCCCAGCCCACGGCCCCGGTGAATCGCCCGAGGGCATCGCCGCCGAGGAACCCGGCCAGGGACAGCACGCCCAGCTCCTGCTGGACCGTGTAACGCCATTCGATGGTCATGCGCGTCGTCTTCCCTGTCGTACGGCGGCGGTGGTGACGGGGCGTGGGGGCGTGGGGCCGGACCAGGATGTAACGAATTGCAGGATTGTGCAATCGTCCGTCTCACAGAGCGGATAGGACGGCGGACGGCCCGCCGCGGGCCGCCCTGTTCCTACGGTTCGCGGAGGTCGGGAGCGCCGCCCGGGGCCGTGAAGATGACGTCGGCGGCGGGCACGGTGACCTCCGCGTCGCTCCCGAGGGCGTACGCCGCGACCCGGGAGACCGTCGCGGCCGGTACGGCTTCGCTGACACCCGGGACCGCCGGGCAGTCCTGGGTCGCGTGGGCGTCGTACGGCACGACGACGCGGTAGCCTCGCGCCAGGGCCGTACGGGCGGTCGCCTGTACGCACATCTCGGACATCACGCCGCAGACGGCGACGGACCGGACGCCCGCGTCGGTGAGCACGCCGCCCAGCGGGGTCTCGTGGAAGCCGTCGTCCCGGGGCTTGCGGATCACGAACTCCCGGGGGCCCGGCTCGACGGGATGGTGGAGCTCCCAGCCCGGTGTGTGGGGCTCGTCCTCCGCTCCGGGCTGCCCGTCGTTCTGAAGGTGGACGACGAGCGCGCCGTCCCTCCGCGCCCGGGCGATCAGGTCCGTCGTCCGGTCGACGAGCCGGCCGGCCGCGGGCACGGCCCCGTCACCGACGACGAAGGCGGACTGCACGTCCACGACGATCAGGGCGTCCACGGGCTGCGTGTGCTGGGTCATCCGGCCATGATCGCGCCCACGGGCTCCGCGGCTCCACAAGATTTCGGCCGACCGCGGGCCTGATCCTGGCGCCGGGATCCGGCGCCAGGGACGCGTACGTCACCGGCCCGGCCTGACGCGTGACCACCACGGTCCACGGCCGGAGTCGGATCCCCCTTCTCCGCCGGCGTTCGCCTGCGCCAGGAGACGGCGGCCCGAGACTCCGGTCGCGAGCAGGCCGGTGACGAGGGCGAGGAGCGAGATGCCGGGGCCCGACGTCCAGTCGACGGACCGGGCGTGGACGGCGAGGACGACGGCGGTCGCGAGGGCCACCGCCGGGACGGCCGTGAGGGCGGGGCGGATACGGGCCAGGTCGTCCTCGACGAGGGAGCCGAGGACGCCGACGCCGAGCGCCAGGGCCCACACGCCGAGGCCCTGCGCGTCGGCGCGGTTCACCGTCCACGGCACGAGGGGCCCCCAGAAGGCGGGAAAGGCCAGCAGGCCCGCGCCGATGCCGAGCCATCCGGAGCCGAGGACCGCGAGCAGCGGCTTCGACCAGCCGGGCAGCGGTGCGACGCGCGGGCGCTCGGCCCCGGCCGGCGGGGCGGGTCTGCGGTACTGCGCGGCGAGGCACACGACTGCGGCGAGCGCGAGCAGCCCGAGGGTGGCGACCCAGCCGAGGCTGAACAGGGCGAGGAACAGCGGGCCGCCGTGGACGGCCTGGAGGGAGCCGCCGTTGAGCAGGCTCACCGCGAAGAGGCCGACGAGGACGATCACGAGCGGCAGGACGAGGGTCCGCGCCTCCTCCCAGACGCGGGCCCGGCCGAGCGTGAACAGCGCGGGCGCGACCCCCGCCATGGCGGCCCCGAGGAGACCGGGGCTGAGCGCCGCCGGGGACACCCAGGCGCCCGCGACGTGGCCGGCCAGGCTCGTGACGGCGAGCAGGGCGCCCACGGTGAGGCTGATGCCGCCCACGACGCCGCTCAGGATCACCACGGCGGGCGAGAGTTCCCTGCCGTCGACCGCCGGGCCGGCGACCGGGGCGGCGACCGGGGCGGCGGCCGCGCCCGCACCGTGACCGTGGACCTCCGGCGCATCCGCGGTGCCCATCAGTGGTCACCTTCCTTCGTGGCAGTGGCAGTGGCGACGGCAGGGGCGGTGGCGGCCGCGACGGACAGCGCGTCCGGGGCCTCCTCCGCACGTCCGGACGGCGGCGGCGGCGGCGGCGGCGGCGGCATGAACGCCCGCTGCCGCTTGAGGAGTTCACGGGCGTACAGCACGCGCAGGCTCACCACGGTGACGGCCGCGTAGGCGAGCATGCCGCAGCCGATGCCGACGCCCGCGATCAGGGCCGTGAGCCGGTCGAGGCCCATGGTCCGCTCCAGTACGGGCACCGCCACCGCCGAGAACGCGGGGGCCAGGCACAGCGCCGCCAGGTGCAGGCGCCACTCCTCCCGCGCCCAGTGCGCGCCCCGCGCGCCCGCGCGTGCCGCCCGCACCGCGATGACGCCGTACGTGACGGCGTACGGCACGGCGTAGGCGAGGAGCAGTCGGCGCCCGCCGGCCCCCTGGTCGAGGAAGGCGACCGTGATCCAGGCCAGTCCGGCGGCGCCCGCGAGGTGGACGGCGACCAGGACCGGCCGCGGGCACCACGTTCCGGTCAGACCGGGGACGGTGCCGCGCCGGTCGAGCGCGCGGGACGCGAGCAGCGCGCCGAAGGAGACGAGGGACCCGAGGTGCATGATCGCGACGCGGTTGACGTCCTGGAGGGAGAGCCCGGGATAGAGCGCGGGCAGGAACCCCCATTCGAGGCGGAGCAGCGGCGCGGTCATCAGGAAGCCGTAGCAGAGCAGCATCCAGCGCTGATGCAGGTCCGGGAGGCCGCGGACGGCGGCGAGGACGCCGAGGGTCACGCTGCCGACGGTGCCGATCAGGATCGTGGCGAGGACGATCCAGAACGCGGCCCCGCTGAACGCCTGTTCCGGCGGGGTGCGGACGAGGTAGAGGGCGGCGCCGGCCATCGACACGTACACGGTGACGGCGAAGACGGTCCCGGCGATCCGGTGCAGCCGGATCCGTCGCCGTACCGCCGAGAGCAGCTGTACGGGGCCGAGCAGCATCAACAGGCCGCCGAGGACGGAGTGCAGGATCAGCGGGGCGAGGCTGCGGCTGTACGGTCCCATCCGGTCGCGCACGGCCTCGGCCACGAACTCCGGGGAGACGGACCGGCCGAGGAGCCACTCGCCGACGGCGGGTGCCCCGGGGCTGGCGTAGGGCCAGAGTTCGGTCGCCGCGATCGGCGCGTACGCCAGGCAGACGACCGTGATGGCGAGGGCGGCGGCCCTGCCCCGTCTCGTGCTTGTCGGACGCCCCACGGCGGATCCCCCTCCGAACGCGCGATAGTCCTATCTGGACTATGGAGGAAGGTAGAGCGGGGGACGACCGGGGTCAACCGGTCGGTAACAAAGTCGGGCGACAAAGTCGGGCAACGAAGGGGTCAGGGCTCACGGGACTCGACCCATTGCCAGAAATCGACCATCATCCGCTCGTAACGGATACCGAACTCCAGCGCCTCGCGCTGCCCGCGCGTCAGCAACTCCCCCACGCCCTCCGCCAGTTCCTCGTACTCGCCGAGGGTCCGCCGGTGCTCCTCGACCTGGACCGGGGCGTGGACGCGCGGGCTCGCGCCGAACCACAGCTTGAGGATGCCGCGTTCACGCGCTTCGACCGGGACGAAGGAGGAGTCGGCGAGCCAGCCGCGCAGGGCCGCCGCCCCCTCCTCCGTCAGCTTCATCAGGCGCCGGTTCCGGCCACCGGGCTGACGGACCTCCGACAGCAGACCGGCCTCCAGGAGCCGGTCGCACTGGGCGTAGACCTGCGCGTGGGGCATCGACCAGAACGGGGCCACGGTCCGCGCCGCCTCGACCTTCACGTCGTACGGACTGGCCTCGCCCAGCTTGTCGATGATGCCGAGCACGAGGAAGGAGGGCGTGGTCAAGCGGACTTCAGACATGCCGCGACGGTATCGCGGCGGTCATCGGGGCCGGCCGCGGAAGCGGTCACGGATCCGGGCGCGGAAGCGGTCACGGGGACCATCCTCGGAGTACGTCACTCCGCCCGCAGCGCGCGCGCCGTGCTCGTGCGGGCCGCCCAGCCCGCCGGGAGCAGCGCGCCGGCCGTCGCGATCACCACGCCGGCGGCGGCGAGGAGCGCCAGCAGCGGCGTCCCGTACACGTCGATGTCGGCGGGCGGGATCGTGGTGCCGACCGCGCGGCCCATCGCCGGCATCACCCAACGGTGCAGCCCGACGCCCAGCGGGACGCCGACCGCGCCCGCCACCAGGCCGATGCCGCCGACCGAGGTGAGGACCTGGGCCACCGCCTGACGCGGGGTCATCCCCAGGGCCTTGCAGACGCCCAGGTCGCGGACCCGCTCACGGGTGTCGAGGACCACCGTGTTGAACACCCCCAGACAGGCCACCACGACCAGCATCACCGTGAGCATGACGATCAGTGCCTGCATGGCCCGGATCACGCTCGACTTGCCCTCCTCGGTCACGGCGGCCCGTGCGCCGAGCGGGGACACGGCGGCGTTCAGGCGCTCCGCGTACGCGGCGGGGTCCGTGCCGGGGGTGACGGTGACGGCGAAGTCGCCCGGCAGGTACCGGGGGTCGAGCGGGGCGACGGAGGCGGCGGCCGTCCGCAGGGTCATGCCGCCGTCGCCCAGGTCGAAGACCTCGCCGACGATCCGGACGCGAACCGTCCGCCCCTGTTCGGACAGGGCGACCGACTCCCCCACCCGCAGGCCCGTGGCGCGCAGGAACCGCGTCGCGGCGACCGCCTCCCCGGTGGCCCCGAACCATCGGCCCGTGACCATCGTGTGGCGGCTCCCCGCTGTGTCCCCCTCGTACGCGACCAGCGGCGCGCCGCCCTTGAGCCCGGCCACGCCGATCTGCGTGCGGGCGGTCCGGTACACGGACCCGGTCCCCGGGAGCGCGGCGGTGGCCGCCGCCACGGCCGCCGGGTCGGCGGGCTTCCCCGGCATCCCCGTGCCAGGACCCGTGCCCGGACCCTCGCCGGAACCCTCGGGCGGGGCCACGGTGCGGACGGTGACGTCGCCGCCCCGGTCGGGATCCCCGTCGGCCTTCACGGCGACGAGCGTGCTGCCGAGCCCCACCGCGAAGGTCACCGCGAGCGCGCCGAACGTCACCGCAGCGGCCGTCGTCACCGAGCGCGCGGGGCGGGCGAAGGGCGCGGCGAGCCCCAGGGTGACCGGGCGGGGCAGCGGCAGCCGTCCGAGGAGTCCGCGGATCCGGCGGCCCCGGGCGCCGCCGGCGGCCGGACCGACGCGCAGGGCCGTCGCGGTCGGGAGCCGGGCCGCCCTCAGCGCGGGGCCGAAGGCGGTCACGGCCACGACGGCGAGGGCGGCGGCGGGCACCACGAGGTCCACCCAGGGGGGAATCGGCTCCGTGCCCGTGCCGTACGCCTCCGCCACCTCCGCCATGAGGGGCACGGCGAGGACGTTGCCGAGGGCGACGCCGAGCACGGCCCCCACCGAGCCCGGGAGCAGGGCCTGGGCGACGTACGCCCGCCCGATCTGGAGCGGGGTGAAGCCGACGGACTTCAGGATGCCGATCCGGCGGGTCGCGGCGCTGACGGCGCCGCTCACCACGACGGAGATCACGAGGACCGACATCGCGAGACCGAGGAGGGCGAAGGCGGCGACGAAGGGGACGAAGGCCGCCGTGTTCTCCTGGGCGGCCTCGCGGACGTCGAGGTACGACTGGGTCCCGGCGACCGCGCCCGCGGGGACGGCGGCGGCGACGGCCTCCCGCCCCGCGGCAACCTCGGCGCGGGTGTCGGCCCCGGTGAGCCGGTAGAGCATCTGGTACGCGGGGGATCGCGCCCCGGCGAGGGCCGTGAGCTGGTCGGGTACGACCCAGGCGTCGGCGCTCGCGCCGGCGGTCGCGGCGATGCCGACCACGGTGAGTTCGGTCGTACCGGCCGTCATCCGGTCGCCGAGGACGAGACCCGGCGGGCGGGCCCCCGCCTCCAGGACGATCTCCCCGGCCGTCCGGACCCATCGGCCCTCGGACAGGCTCACCGCGTCCACCGGCGCGTCGGCGGAGGACCGGCCGACCACGGTCAGGGGCGGCGGTTCGAAGCCGGGCGGCACGTCCCCGTCGCCGCGCAGGCGTACGGAGACGAGGGCGAAGGGACCGGCCGCCGCGGCCACGCGGGGCGCCCGCGCCGTGGCGGCCAGCCGGTCGGCGGTGACGGCGGAACCGTCGAACTCCACGGTCAGATGGGCCCCGTGCTGGCGGGCGAAGGCCCGGTCGAAGGGGGCGGCGGAGGCGACGAGGAGGCCGACGGCCAGGACGGCCGCGGCGACCGAGAGCAGCGTCGTCAGGACCATCACGGCGGTCTGCGTCCGGCGCCGGCCGACCCCGGCACGGACGACCCGGCCGAGGGCCCCGCCACGAGCACGGCCCGAGAGGGCAGCCGCGTTCGTCCCGGCACCGCCCGCACCGCCCGCACCGCCCGCACCGCCCGCACCGCCCGCACCGGCACCGCTCGTACCGCCGCTCATCGGGTCACCGCGCTGACGTCCCGGGCGATGCGGCCGTCGACCAGCTCGATCGTGCGGGTGGCGCACGCCTCGGCCAGGGCCAGGTCGTGGGTGACGAGGACGATGGTCTGTCCTTCGGCGTTGAGCTCGCGCAGCAGCTCGCGGACGTCCGCGCCCGACGCGCTGTCCAGCGCGCCCGTCGGCTCGTCGGCGAGGAGCAGCGGCGGACGGTTCATCAGGGCGCGGGCGACGGCCACCCGCTGCCGCTCGCCTCCGGAGAGGCGGCCGGGGTGGGCCCGGGCGTGGCGGGCGATGCCCAGCCGGTCGAGGAGTTCGGCGGCCCTGGCGGTCGCCCCTGCCCGGTCGGTGCCGGCCAGTTGGGCTGGGAGCAGCACGTTGTCGAGGACGGTGAGGTCGTCGAGGAGGTTGAAGAACTGGAAGACCATGCCGATGCGGCTCCGCCGGTACTTCGCGCACGCGGCCTCGCTCATCCGGTCGACGCGCAGTCCGTCCACGGTCACCCGCCCGCTGCTGGGGCGGTCCAGTCCGGCAAGGAGGTTGAGCAGGGTCGACTTGCCGCTGCCGGAGGGCCCGAGGACGGCGAGCGCCTCGCCGCGCCGGACCCGCAGGGTCAGCCCGGTGAGGGCGGCGGCTCCGTCGTCGTACGTCCTGCCGACCTCGCTCAGGTCGATCAGGTCTGTCGGATCCATTGGCTCCCTCGGCTCCATCGGATCCTTCGGGCGGCGGGGTGGGACGGACACGGGCACGGGTGCTCCAGGGCTCAGGGGCCGGCAGGGGGACGCCCCGACGCTAGGAGCGGCCGGGCCGCGGGCGCGTCGGTCGCGGTGCCGAAGATCCGTACCGTGCGCGGCGGAGGCGTGGCGGCGTCATCCCCGCGATGTACGCCTCCGGGCCGCGGCCCTGCGTCCCTGGGGTGATCCGCTCGCACCCCGCCCTTGCCACACTGGCCCGGTGAGCAGGTACGAGGCATTCATCGGGCGGGTACGCGGGCCACGGAGCCCGGGGGCACCGACCCCGCTGTCCCGCTGGGCGTGGGCGGCCGACGGGCTGCTCGCCCTGGCGCTCGCGGTCGCGACCGTCATCGGCGACCTCAACCGCTCGTGGGTGGAGGTGCGGGACGACCCGGCCGACCTGCCGGCCCCGGCGCTGGTCCCGGCCCCGGTCCCGACCCCGGCACACGGCGAACTGCCCTCGCCGCCACCGCTTCCCGCGCTCCCGGTCCCGGGCGATCCGGCGACCGCGCCCCGTCCCGTGCCCGCCGTGGAGTACGTGCTGCCGCCGGTCGAGGCCTGGGAGATGGCGGCGGCGGTGCTGACGGCCCTGCCCCTGGTGCTGCGCCGGCGGTTCCCGCTCGCCGTGTACTGGGTGGTGACCGGGGCGGCGGTCCTGTTGCACCTCGGCGACGTCTCGGCGGACGCGACGAAGGTCACCTTCGTGTCGGGTCTCGTCGCGGCGTACAGCGCGGCGATGTACAGCCCGCACCGGAAGTCCGTCCTGGTCTCGCTCGCGGCCGGTGCGGTGCTGTACGCCGTCGTGCCGCTGGTGCCCGAGGTGGACGACGGCCTCGTGCTCGTCCTCGTCCTGCTCCCGCTGGCCCTGGCCACGCACGGCGTCCATCTGTGGCGACAGCGGACACGGGCGCTGCGGGCCGAGCAGGAGGCGGCGCTGCGCCGGGCGGTGGAGGCGGAGCGCGCCCGGATCGCCCGGGAGCTCCACGACGTGGTCACCCACAACGTCAGCATGATGACGATCCAGGCGGGTGCCGCGCGCATGGTCCTCGACTGCTCTCCGGAGCAGGCACGGGAGGCGATACGGGCGGTGGAGGAGGCGGGGCGGACGGCGATGTCGGAGCTGCGGCACGTGATGGGGCTGCTGACGATGGCTGCGGAGGGTCCCGATCCTGCGGCCGACGCGGACCTCGCGCCGCAGCCGGGGCTCGACCGGCTGGCGGAGCTGACGGACCGGGTGCGTTCCTCGGGGGTGCCGGTGGAGGTGGAGGTCCGGGGCGTCCCGTACGCACTGTCGGCCGGAGTCGACCTCGCCGCGTACCGGGTGGTGCAGGAGGCTCTGACCAACGTGGTGAAGCACGCGGAGGGCGCCGGGGTCTCCGTCGCCGTCGAGTACGGCCACGAGCGGCTGCTGGTGGACGTCTCGGACACCGGCGGGCGGCCGCGGCGGACGGCCGAACCGGAACCCGGCGGCGGCCACGGCCTGCTCGGTCTGCGCGAACGGCTCTCGATCTACGGCGGTACGCTGCACGCCGGCGGCCGCCCGGGCGGCGGCTACCGGGTCCGCGCGACGATTCCCCGGGAGGCTCCGTGACCGTGACCGACACCGGCGCACCGCGTGTGGTGATCGCCGACGACCAGGCCCTGGTGCGGACCGGTTTCCGGATGATCCTCGCCGCCGACGGCATCGAGGTGGTCGCGGAGGCGGCCGACGGCGACGAGGCCGTTTCGGCGGTCCGCAGGACGCGGCCGGACGTCGTCCTCATGGACATCCGGATGCCCGGCACCGACGGCCTCGAGGCCACGCGCCGGATCCTCGCGGAGGAGACCGCGCCGCCGAGGATCGTCGTCCTCACCACGTACGACCTCGACCGGTACGTGTACGCGGCGCTCGGCGCCGGCGCGAGCGGCTTCCTGCTGAAGGACGTCACGCCCGAGCACCTGACGGCGGCGGTCCGGCTCGTCCGCTCCGGGGACGCCCTGCTGGCACCGGCGATCACGCGCCGGCTGGTGGAGCGGTTCGCCGGGGCCGGTACGCGGACGGCTCCCCTGCACCGCGATCTCGCCACGCTGACGCCGCGTGAGCTGGAGGTCCTCGAAGCGCTGGCGCGCGGGCACACCAACGCCGAACTGGCCGCGCGGTTCCGGTTGAGCGAGGCGACGGTGAAGACGCACGTCGCCCGCATCCTGTCCAAGCTCCGCCTGCGCGACCGCGCGCAGGCGGTCATCGCCGCCTACGAGACCGGGCTCGTCACCCCTGGCTCGGAAGGCCGGACCCCGGGCGCTCCCGGGGCCCCGTAGCCGCCGGACGGTCCCCGGGCGCCGCGGCCTCGGGACGGAGGAGCTCGCCGAGCGCCGTCAGGCGGATGAGCCGGAGGATCCACGGCTGGTCGCAGATCAGCCGCCAGCGGGCGCCCCGCGCCTGGACCCGCCCTGCGCAGTGGGCGAGCAGGCCCAGACCGGTGGCGTCGCAGAAGGTGAGCCGGCGGATGTCGACGGTCAGGGCCGCGGACTCGCGGACGAGGGCGTCGAGCTCGGGCCGCAGGTGCCGCACCAGGACGAGATCGAGCTCACCGTGGAGCACGGCGACGGTGAGTCCGCCGGTCGAGCGGACGACGAGGTGCGGGTCGTGACGGGGAATCAGCTGCATCGGACGCTCCACAGGGTGGGTCCATGTGTCCCGTCGAGCCTGGCCGCGTCCGCGCCGGGAGGGACGTTTCGCCTCGGCCACTGTCACCTGAACCGGTGAATAAGCGGGCCGCTCGGAGCGGCCGGCCTTCGCGGTTCCGCACACACGAGCGAACGGGCGCGCCCAGTGCTCGCGGACCTCAGGAGCGCCGCAGGGGCGGCCGGGTCAGCGTCGTCCATGCCCGCAGCAGCCATTCGAGCGGTCCGTACCGGTACCGGCGGAGCCACCATCGTGCCCCGACGGCCTGCGCCGCGAAGAGCGCGAGGGCGATCGCGAGGACGCCCGGCGGCGGCACCCGGCCCACCAGGGCGGC
The DNA here is from genome assembly GCF_042268445.1 of Streptomyces sp. NPDC056169. Lineage (NCBI taxonomy): Bacteria > Bacillati > Actinomycetota > Actinomycetes > Kitasatosporales > Streptomycetaceae > Streptomyces > Streptomyces sp. NPDC056169. The sequence goes on from NZ_JBHJUO010000002.1 coordinate 290,348, forward strand.
GCCGTAACCGGTGAACAGCAGGGCGCAGACGAGGGACTGGGTGAGGTAGCCGGTCAGGGTCATGCTCCCCACGGGCCCGAGCACGGCGGTCGTCCGCCCGCCGTGCCGCCCCACGGCCAGCCGGAGGACGGTCGCGGCGTACGCGGCGGCCAGCAGCGGGGCCGTGGCGACGTCGATCCCGAGGGCCAGGACCTGATAGGCGCCGCCGGGGTGCACCAGGCTCGCGTGGGCGTACACCAGGCCGCCGAGCAGTCCGACCGTGAAGCCCGCCCACTGGAGCCGGACCAGGGTCCTGCGGTGAGCGGCGAGGTCTCCGAGCACCCGTCCCCGCCCGGCGGCGAGGCCGAGGAGGAAGGCGGCCAGCGCGGCCGGGGCCTGGAAGAGGACGAGCAGGAAGGCCACGTCGGGCAGCTGGTCCAGATGGGCCCCGATCACGGACGCGGGTCCGCCGCGCAGCGCCTCGGCGGCCCGCTCGGCACCGGCCGCCGCACCGGGATCCGCTCCCGCGCCGCCCGCCGCGTGCACGGCGAGCGCGAGGAGGCCGTACGCCGCCGCCGTGGCGGCGAAGAGGACGACGGCGGTACGGACGGCGGTACGGGGCCGGAGCCGCCGGGCGGCGAGCAGGACGAGGCCGAGGACCGCGTACGTGGTGAGGATGTCTCCGGGGAAGAGGAGGACGGCGTGCAGCGCGCCGAGCACGAAGAGTCCGGCCAGGCGCCGCAGGAAGCGCGGGGCGAAGGGGGCACCGCTCCGCTCGGCGGAGTCGAGCTGGAGGGTGAAGGCGTAGCCGAAGAGGAACGAGAACAGCAGGAAGAACTTGGCCTCGAAGAACACGGCGACGAACCACCGGACGGCCCCGTCGAGCGGCGCGTCGAAGCCGGGGTCCTCGATCCCGGTCCCGTGGTAAGTGGAGGCCAGGTAGCCGATGTTGACGACGAGGATGCCCAGGAGCGCGAATCCGCGCAGGGCGTCGACGTGGGCGAGCCGCGGCGCGGCTCGGGTGGCCGGGGTGGCCGGGGTGCCGGCCGGGTGATCGGTCGCGGCATCGGGTGTGGTGGTCACGGGGCTCCTCCGGGGCGGTGCATCGAACCCTCGACGGGAAAACTATCGAATCAGAAACGCTCGTATCAAGAATGAACGTTATAGACTCGATCAGGCAAGGGGCGCACGCACAGGACCGCAGCGCCCGAACCGCGACGAACGAGGTGCTCCGATGAACGCGACGACGGTGGTACGCCGGGGCGTACCGGAGGGCGGTGCGGCACCTGTCGCCGCGCTGTACTGGGAGGCGTTCGGGCGGAAGCTCGGCGCCGCGCTCGATCCGCCGGACAAGGCCCGTGCGTTCCTCGCCGCCCACCTCCACCACGACCGGGCCGTCACCGCCGTCGTCGACGGCGAGGTGGCCGGGGTCGCCGGCTACCGGCTCGGCGGGCGCGGCCTGGTGGGCGGCGGTGCCGGGGACGTCCTGTCGGCGTACGGCGTGCTGCGCGGACTGCACCGGGTGGCCCTGCTGGCGCTCCTCGAACGACGCCCCGCCCCCGGTGAGCTCGTGATGGACGGCATCGCCGTCGCGCCCGGACACCGCGGCGCGGGCATCGGCACGATGCTGCTGCGAGAGATCGCGGCCGTGGCGGCCGAGGCCGGCTGCCGCCGGATCCGGCTCGACGTCATCGATGTGAACCCGCGGGCCCGCGCCCTGTACGAGCGGCACGGCTTCACCGCCGTCCACACCGAACGGACGCCGTACCTGCGCGAGTTGATGGGCTTCGGCGCCGTCACCACCATGCACCGGCCGGTTACGGCGGCCGACGCGTCCCCCGGCCGGGAGGCGCGATGACCCCGGACGCCGCAGCCCCCGACTCGTCCCCCGACTCCTCCGCGGTCCCCGTCCCCGACCCCGCCCCCGTCCCGACGCGCATGCTCGTCCACGCCCTCGTCCGCGAGGACGGCACCGTGGACGCCGGCGAGCTCTACACGGTGGCCGGTCTCCTCGGCATGACCGACCAGCAGGTGCGGCTCTGTGTGAAGCGGCTCGTCGCCGAGGGACGGTTCACCCACGAGGGCCGCGGCCGCAAGGCGGTGCTCCGCGCGGTCGCCGACGCCACCGGCGCGTACGCGCCGGACGCCGCGTACGTCCGCCTCGCCTACCGGCAGGACCACGGGCTCGCCCCGTGGGACGGCGTGTGGCACCTCTTCGCCTTCGCCGTCCCCGAATCCGAGCGCGCCGCCCGCGACGCGCTCCGCGACACGCTGCTCCACCTGGGGGCCGCCCCGCTCCACGGCGGTCTGTACGCGTGCGCCCACCCGATCGGGCCGCTCGTCGAGGCCCGGGCCCGCGAGCTGGGAGTCGCCGCCGCGGTCACCTCTCTGACCAGCACCGATCTCCGTGTCGGCGGGGTCGTCGACCCGCCGGCCCTCGCCGCCGCGCTCTGGCCGCTGGACGGGATCGCGGCCCGCCACGACGAGCTCGCCGACTTCGCCCGCTCGTGCCTCGACCGCCTCGGCCGCCCGGAACCGCTCGCGTCCGCCGAGCGCCTGAGCCTCGCGGTCCGGCTCGCCGCGGTCTTCTCGTACGCGATGACGCCGGATCCGCTGCTGCCCGCCGAGCTCCTCCCCCGGCCCTGGCCGGGCACCCGGGCCCGGCACCTCATGGCGACCTGCTGGACCGCGCTCGCGCGTCACCCCGCCACGAACGGCAGCACCCCCCTCCCGCGTCTCTTCGCCCTCTACGAGGACCTCGCGGGATAGGGGGTGCCGGGAAACGCCGTACGGCTCCGGGATCAGCCGGCGAACTCGGCCATCCACGCCTCGACCTCGTCGGAGGTGCGCGGCAGGCCGGCGGACAGGTTCTCGTGGCCGTTCTCGGTGACGACCAGGTCGTCCTCGATGCGGACGCCGATGCCGCGCCACTCCTCGGGCACGGTCAGGTCGTCGGGCTGGAAGTACAGGCCGGGCTCGACGGTGAGCACCATGCCCGGCTCCAGGAGGCCGTCGACGTACTCCTCGTTCCGCGCGTGGGCGCAGTCGTGGACGTCCAGGCCGAGCATGTGGCCGGTGCCGGCCATCGTGAAGCGGCGCTGGAGGCCGAGCTCGTACGCGCGGTCGACGGGACCCTCGATGAAGCCCCACTCGACCAGCTTCGCGGTCATGCTGCGCTGGGAGGCCTCGTGGAAGTCGCGGTACCGGGCACCCGGCTTGACGGCGGCGAAGCCGGCGGCCTGGGCCTCGTACACCGCGTCGTACACCTTGCGCTGCACGTCGGAGAAGGTGCCGCTGATCGGGAGGGTGCGGGTGACGTCGGCGGTGTAGAGGGAGTTCGTCTCCACGCCGGCGTCGAGCAGGAGCAGCTCGCCCGGGCGCACCGGTCCGTCGTTGTCCGTCCAGTGCATGATCGTGGCGTGCTCGCCGGCGGCGCAGATCGAGCCGTAGCCGAGGGCGTTGCCCTCCAGGCGGGCGCGGCGGAAGAAGGTGCCCTCGATCCACCGCTCGGACGTCGCGACGGCGCGGGAGAGCTCCGCGACGCAGTCGGTGAAGCCGCGCACGGTGGAGTCCACCGCCTTGCGCATCTCGCCGATCTCCCACGCGTCCTTGACGAGGCGGAGGTCGCTGAGGGCCTCCTCCAGCTCGTAGTCGCGGTCCTCGTCGGTGGTGACGGCGGCCTCCAGGGCCGGGTCGTGACCGCGCACGATGCGGGTGGGGACGTCGGTGGAGGCGGCGGACAGGTCCGCGGCGATGGTGCGGACGTCGCGACAGGGCAGGCCGAGGACGATCTCCGACTCGGCGAGCGAACGGCGCCGGCCCATCCACAGCTCCGCCGTGTAGCCGATCCAGAACTCGTCGTTGTCCCGGCTGTCGCGCGGCAGCTGGTAGCAGTAGGCGTCGTGGCCGCCGTCCGCGCGGGGTTCGAGCACGAGGGCGCCGTCGCGGGCCTGGTCGCCGGTCATGTGCACGTAGCCCGTGTACGGGCGGAACGGGTAGGTGTCGTCGTTCGAGCGGGTCTTGAGGTTGCCGGACGGGATCACCAGGCGCTCGCCCGGGAAGAGGGCCGAGAGGGCGGCGCGGCGGGCGGCCGCGTACGGGGCCTGCTCGTCGGCCTCCAGGCCGTGGCGCTCGGTGTCGGCCCACCCGGTCCGCATGAGGGCGGAGAGCTCCTCGGAGACGCCGTCGTAGAGCCCGTTCTTTCGACGCTTCGCCATGCGACGCACCTTCTTCTCGCTGGGTTCCTCGGCCGCCGGTCCTTGGCGGCTCACGGACAGTACTGCGCCGAACGCGCGCCGGGTGCCCAGGACCGCCAGTGGCACAGATCGGCCATCGGGCAGCCCTCCCATGGGTGCGGAGGGGCTGCCGGGCCGTCGATAATGCGGTGCATGGCGAACGCGAAACTCGGCGAGGCCCTCCGGCTGCTCGGGATCGATCACGACGCGGGACGGGTGTACCTGAAACTCCTGGAGCTGGCGCCCGCCCCGCTGAGCGCGGTCGGTGCGGCGGCCGGTCTGGAGGGTGCGGCGCTCTCGGCGGCGTACGGGGCCCTGGTGGACGCGGGTCTCGCGAGCGCGGCGGTGGAGGGCGAGGACGTCGTGGCGCCGGTGCCGCCGGCCGCCGGTCTGGAGATCCTCGGCCGGCACCGGGCGGCCGAGCTCGACGAGTCCCGCATCACCGTCGGGGGCGCGTTCGAGGCGTTCCGGAGGCAGCGGCTCGCCGGGGAGACCGACCACCTCGTGGAGATCGTCACGGGCGAGGCGATCGGTCTCCGGATGCGTCAGGCGTGGGCCAGTGCCCGCCATCAGATCCGGCAGCTGGACTCCCCGCCGTACTTCCCCCTGCCCGGCGCCACCGAGGACGCGCTGGCCACGCTGGCCCGCGGGGTCACGCAGCGCGTCGTGTACTCGACGGAGTCGCTGGAGCTGCCGGGGAACCTGGAGTCGGCGATCGAGCCCTGTATCGAGGCCGGCGAACAGGCGCGGGTGCTGCCGTCGGTGCCGGTCAAGCTGGTGATCATCGACGATGCGTACGCGCTGGTGTCGCTGTCGATCAAGGAAGCCGACGTCCACAACACGATGCTGGTCGTGCAGCCCTGCGGCCTGCTCTCGGCGCTCGTGGCGCTGTTCGAGCAGGCCTGGCAGAGCGCCCTGCCCTTCCACGGCCACACCGCCCGCCCGCGCGGTCTGCTGCCCGCCGACCGGCGTCTGCTGTGGCTGCTCGCGGGCGGCGCGGGCGACGACGTGATCGCCCGCGAGCTGGGCATCAGCCGCCGCACGCTGTTCCGCCGGATCCAGATCCTCATGGCCCGGCTCGGCGCCACGAGCCGGTTCCAGATGGCCCTCCAGGCCCAGCGCTCCGGCTGGCTGTGACGCCGGGCCCGGTCGGCGCGCCGTAGGGGTCGGCCGGCGGCCGGGCCTCCTCGGCTCGCCGCAGGGTCAGCCGGCGGCCGGGCCCCCGAGGCGCTGCCACAGGAAGGTGTGGACGAGGGCGCTGTTGTGCGCGGCCTGTTCGTTGTCGCCGGCGCCCGCGTGTCCGCCGCCGGTGTTCTCGTGGAAGAGCACCGGGTGGCCGAGTTCCCGCAGCCGCGCCGCCGTCTTGCGGGCGTGGCCGGGGTGGACGCGGTCGTCGCGGGTCGACGTCATCAGGAGCACCGGCGGGTAGGCCGCGTCCGCCGTGAGGCGGTGGTACGGGGAGATGTCGCGGAGGTGCGGCAGATCGGCCTCGTCGTCGGGGTCGCCGTACTCGGCGATCCAGGAGGCGCCCGCGAGGAGCTTGTGGAAGCGGGTCATGTCGAGCAGCGGCACCTGGGCGACGATCGCGCCGAAGAGGCCGGGGTGGCGGGTGAGCATGGCGCCCATGAGCAGGCCGCCGTTGCTGCCGCCGGAGGCGCCGAGCATCGCCGGGGTGGTGATGCCCCGTGCGACGAGGTCCTCGGCGACGGCGGCGAAGTCCTCGAAGGCCCGGGGCCGGTCGGCGCCCAGCGCGGCCTGGTGCCAGTCCGGTCCGTACTCGCCGCCGCCCCGGATGTTCGCGAGCACGTACGTGCCGCCGCGCTCCAGCCACGCCCGGCCGGTCACGGAGCCGTAGTAGGGGGTGAGGGAGACCTCGAAGCCGCCGTAGCCGTAGAGCAGGGTGGGGCCGGGACCGGTGGTGGCGTGGTCGGGGCCGATGACGAAGTACGGGACGCGCGTGCCGTCCGGGGAGGTCGCGAAGTGCTGCTCCACCGTGAGTCCGGCGGCGGCGAAGCGGTCGGGGGCCTGCTTGAGGATCTCGGTGTCGCCGCCGATGCTCCCGCGGTACAGGGTGGAGGGCTGGAGGAACCCCGACACGTCGAGGAAGTACTCGTCGGAGACGTCGGGGTCGGTGTCGACGACGCCGACGGCGGAGAGCGGCGGTACGCCGACGAGCGGTTCGCGGGTCCAGCCGCCGTCGGGGGCGGGGGTGAGGACCTCGATGCGGGTGCTGACGTCGTGCATCGTCTCCAGGATCAGGTGGTGACGGGTCCACGCGTGCCCGGCCAGGGCCGTCCGCTCGTCCGGGGTGAACAGCACCTCGGGGGTGCGGTCGCCCGCCAGGAAGGCGTCGAAGTCGAAGGCGAGGAGGGAGCCCGTCGGCTGCCCGAGCCACGCGGACTTCAGGGTGACGATGAGGTGGCGGCGGTGGGCGTAGGCGACGGCGTCGTCGGGGACGTCGATCCTGACGAGCGTCGCGTCGGGCCGCAGGAGGTACGTCTCGCTGCGGAAGAAGTCGAGGGCCCGGCCGACGAAGTCCCGTTCGAAGCCGGGTGTGGTGTCGCGGTATCCCCAGGCCGACACGTCGCCCTGTTCGGCCTCGTAGACGAGCTCGGCCTGGTCGACCGGGGTGCCGCGGCGCCATCTGCGGACCTGCCGGGGATAGCCGGAGTCGGTCAGCGAGCCGGGCCCCGTGTCCGTACCGACGAAGAGGGTGTCGTCGTCGATCCAGCCGGCCCGGGTCTTCGCCTCCGCCATCCGGAAGCCGTCCTCGACGAACCGCCGGGTGCCGAGGTCGAACTCCCGGACGACGACGGCGTCCCCGCCGTCGCGCGACAGCCGCACCAGCGCCCGGTCGTGGTCGGGGCGGCGTACGCGGGCCCCGTCCCAGACCCACTTCTCGTCCTCGGCTGCGGCGAGCGCGTCGACGTCGAGGAGGATCTCCCACTCGGGGGCGTCCTTGCGGTACTGCTCCAGGGTGGTGCGCCGCCACACGCCGCGGACGTGCTCGGCGTCGCGCCAGAAGTTGTAGAGGTGGGCGCCGCGCCGGACGGTGTACGGGATGCGGTCGGCGGCGTCCATTACCTCGCGGACGCGGTCCTTGAGCGGGGCGAACGCGGGGTCGGCGACGAGGACGTCGGCCGTCTCGGTGTTCCGCTCGGCCACCCAGGCGAGCGCGGCCTCGCCGGACACCTCTTCCAGCCACAGGTACGGGTCGTCGTCGCTCACACGCTGCATGGACTCAGTTCCCGTTCTCGCGCCGGAGGTGTGCCGAAAGGTGGTACTGCAGGGGCTGTCCGACCGCCGCGAGGTCGTGGCGGAAGTCGAGCGTGCCCTCGTCCGTGAGGGTGTAGCGGCGCCGGGTGGCGGTCACGTCCTTGGCCGTGGGGGTGAGCGCCACCTGATGGGTGGTGAGGTCGACCGCGCCGTCGGCGGCGGCGCCGACCAGGATCTCGGCGATGCCGGTGGGCTGGGTGATCAGCGCCTCGACGCGCCCGTCGGGCTGCAGCCGCCACCAGCCGCTCTCCCGGGCGGCGGGCCGCTGCGGCGTGCCGTCGGCGTCGACGATCCAGGCGCGGGCCTCGTAGTGGAGGAAGGGGCGCCCGTCGTGGCTGAAGGTGACCTCCTGCTCGTAGGTGAACTCCTCGGCCAGCGTCGGGTACGCGCCGCGGCCCCGGCCGGTCCAGGTGCCCAGGAGACCGGTCACCGGAGCGAGCAGCGCGTGCGGCGCGGGCGCCGTGTCCGGGCGGAGGGCGTCGGGGTACGGGTGCTTCCGGTCGCGGTCGAACATGAGGTGCGCTCCTGGGTCGGGGCCTGTGCCTGTGCCGGATCGCAGCTTAGGGGGTGTCCTGCCGATCGGGCCGCGAGCACGGCGTGATCGGCGGGACACCCCCTCGGGCCTGTCCGTGGCTATCCCCGGCTGCGTATCAGCAGGTAGAGGAAGTACGGGGTACCGATCACGGCCGTCATGAGGCCGGCGCCGAGCTGGGCCGGGGCGATGACGGTACGGCCCACCAGGTCCGCGGTGCAGACGAGGGCGGCGCCGAGGAGCACCGCGACGGGGACGACGCGGGCGTGCTGCCGGCCGACGAGGGCGCGGGCCGCGTGGGGTGCCACGAGTCCGACGAAGCCGATCGTGCCGGCGGCGGCGACGGCGGTGGCGGTGAGCAGGACGGCGAGGGCGAGGAAGCCGAGGCGGGCGCGTCCCAGGCCGAGGCCGAGGAGGCGCGGGGTGTCCTCGTCGAGGGAGACGAGGTCGAGTTCGGTGCGCCGGGCGAACCCGACGGCCGTGCCCACGGCGAGGACCGCGACGAGGGGGACCACGTCGGGCAGGGTCCGCCCGTAGGTGGAGCCCGAGAGCCAGGTGAGGGCCTTCGTCGCGTTGAACGGGTCGGTGAGGATGATGAGGAGGCTGATCAGGGCGGAGGCGGCGATGGCGACGCCGAAGCCGACGAGGACGAGCCGGTTCTGCTGGAATCCGCCCCGCGCGGCGAGTCCGAAGACGAGGACGGAGCTGGCGGCGGCGCCCGCGAACGCGGCGCCCGCCATGCCCCACGAACCGGCCACGGGCACGGTCGTCACGAGGAGTACGGCGCCGAGCGCGGCCCCGCCGGAGACGCCCAGGATGCCGGGTTCGGCGAGCGGGTTGCGGGTGACGGCCTGGACGAGGGTGCCGGCCAGGGCGAGTGCGGCGCCCGCGAAGAGGGCGGCGAGGACGCGGGGCACGCGGGTGTCGAGGACGAAGGTGACGGTCCGCCCGGCCTGGCCCTGGGCCCAGTTCACGACGTCGCCGAAGAGCAGCTTGCTGTCGCCGAGGAGCACGCCGGCGATGCCGACGCCGATCACGACGGCCACCAGGACGGCGGTGACGGTGAGGAAGCGGGCCCTGCTCCTGATGCGGAGCCGCTCGGTGGCGGTGGCTCCGGCCGTGTCCCGGACGCGGGTGGCCATGACGATCAGGAAGACGGCGCCGACGAGGCTGGTGACGACGCCGGTCGGCACGGAGACGGCCACGTCCGCCGGGACGAGGGCGCGCAGGAGCACGTCGGAGCCGAGGACGAGCGCGGCACCGGTGAGTCCGGCGACGGGCAGGAAGCCGCGCGACTTCGTGAAGCCCCGGAACCTGCGGGCGAGGGGCCGGACGAGCGCGGGGGCGCAGAGGCCGACGTAGCCGACGGGTCCGGCGAGGGTGACGGCGGCCGTGGAGAGCAGGGCGGCGAGGACGACGGCGGTGACCCGGGTGGCGCGGACGGGCACGCCGAGGCCGCGGGCGGCGTCGTCACCGAGGGCGAGGGCGTCGACCCGGCGGGCGAGGAGCAGCAGTCCGACGAGGCCGATGACGGCGATCGGGGCCATCTGCAGGATGCCGTCGAAGCCGTTCTGGCCGATGCTGCCCTGGTTCCAGTTGTAGAGGCCCTCGGTCTGCCGGGGGAACAGCAGGAGCAGGCCCTCGGTGACGGCGGTGAGGCCGAGGGTGAGGGCGCTGCCGGCGAGGACGAGCCGGACCGTTCCGGCGCCCAGGCCCGAGAGGGCGAGGACGACGGCCGCCGCCGCGAGGCCGCCGGCGAAGGCGAGGGCGGAGGAGGCGAACAGCGGGAGCGAGAGGCCGAAGGCGGCGCCGAGGCCGAGCGCGAAGTAGGAGCCCGCGTTGACGGCGAGGGTGTCGGGTGAGGCGAGGACGTTGCGGCTGACGGCCTGGAGGGCGGCGCCCGCGATACCGAGGACGGCGCCGACCAGGAGGCCGGCGGTCATCCTCGGCAGGCGGGAGGCGATGACGACGGAGGCGTCGGCCGGATCGGCCCGGCCCGTGAAGGCCTTCCAGACCTCCGGGGCGCCGACCGCGGCCGTGCCTTGCGTGATGTCCACGAGCGCGAGGGCCGCGACGAGGAGGACCAGGGCGGCCGTCACCGGGGCCGCGCCCGTCCGGGACGTGGCCGTCGGCGGACGGGTGGCGGGGGTGGTTGCGGTGACGGCCATGGTGTTACTTCGTCAGCGCGGTGACGACGGAGTCGACGTACGTGCTCATCGACTGGGGGCCGCCGAACATCCAGATGCCGTCGGGGAGTCGGTGCACGTTGCCCTTCTTGACGAACGGCAGGGAGGTCCACACCTTGTCCTTGGCGAGGACGCCGGTGAACGGCGTGCTGCCGGCGTCGCCGTCGTTGCCGACGTAGGCGAACTGCACGTCACCGAGCGTGGTGAGGCCCTCGACGTCGGTGGTGCCGAGACCGTAGGCGGGGTCGCCCTTGACGGTCCAGGCGTTCTTCAGGCCGAGCTTCTCGTTGACCGCGCCGATCAGCGAACCGCTGGTGTAGGGGCGGATGGAGACCTGGTTGGACATGACGTAGCCGTCGGCGAAGGCGTACTTCGTGCCGGCGAGACCGGCGTCGGCGAGCTTCTTCTTGCCCTCGTCGAGCTTGGCCTGGAACTGCTTCTTGAGCTCCTCGGACTTCTGCGTGGTGCCGGTGGCCTTGGCGATGGCGTCGAGGTCGGCGTTCATCCGGCCGATCGGGTCGGCGGCGTCGGCGGCCTTCAGCGTCAGGACCGGGGCGACCTTGCGCAGCTGCTTCACGGCGGCCGGCGGCAGGTCGGTGGTGGCGACGATGAGGTCGGGCTTCAGTGCGGCGACGGTCTCCACGCTGGGCTCGCCGCGGGTGCCGATGTCCTTCGGCTCGTTCTTGAGCGGGACGGCGGTGTCCCAGGTCTTGTAGCCCTTGACGTCGGCGACGCCGACCGGGTCGACGCCCAGGGTGATCAGGTGCTCGACGACGTTCCACTCGGTCCCGACGACCTTCTTGGCGGGGCCGTCGAGTTCGACCTTCTCGCCCGTGTCGTCGGTGAGGGTGATGGGCTCGGCGGACTTCTTCGCGTCGTCGGCGGCGGGCTCGGTGGTGCCGCAGGCCGTGAGGGCCAGGGCGGCGGCGGTCGCGATCGCCGTGGTGCTGAGGAGGCGCTTCATGAGGTGGTGCTGAGCCTTTCGCTTCGCGAGTGGTGCCGGCCGATGGCGCGGGTGCGCAGCCGTCCGGTGAGAGGGTCGGTGTCGACCTCGATGCGGATGCCGTACGTGTCGGTGAGCCGCTGCGGTGTCAGGACGTCCTCGGGGTCGCCGTCCGCGACGACCCGGCCCGCGTCGAGGAGGACGATCCGGTCGGCGACGGCCGCGGCCTGGTCGAGGTCGTGGAGGACGGCGCCGACGGCGATGCCGTGGTCGTCCGCCAGATCGCGCATGAGGTCGAGGAGTTCGACCTGGTAGCGGAGATCGAGGTAGGTGGTGGGTTCGTCGAGCAGGAGCACGCCCGTCTGCTGCGCGAGGCAGCCGGCGAGCCAGACGCGCTGGAGCTGGCCGCCGGAGAGGTGCTCGGCGCCGCGCTCCGCGAGTTCCGTGACGCCCGTCATGGCGAGCGCGCGGTCCACGGCTTCCGTGCCGCCCGGGTCGGCCCTGCCCCAGCGTCCCCGGTACGGGTAGCGGCCGAACTCGACCACGTCCCGCACGGTGAGCCCGCTGGGGGTGGGGCGTCCCTGCGTGAGCAGGGCGACGTGGCGCGAGAACTCACGGGGGCTCAGCGCGAGACCGTCGGTGGCGCCGTCGAGGACGAGCGTGGCCGTCCGTGGCTGCTGGAGGCGCGCGATGGTGCGCAGCAGCGTCGACTTGCCGCTGCCGTTCGGGCCGACGAGGACGGTCACTTCGCCGGGACGCAGCGTCATGGACGCGTCGTGGACGACGTCGACGCCTTCGTACGCCACGGTGACACCCATGGCCGAGAGTTCATGACCGTGGGGGCCGGGGGCCGCGGAGGTCTGTTCACCTGCTTGCACGTCCCGAAGGTTAGCCTAACCTTAGCGAGCGGCAAAAGAGGGGTCCGGCATCCGACCACAAGGCGAATTCCGGCCAAGCGGGCGGGTCCACGCCCCGGGACGGCCGTTGACCCGGCCCACGGGGGCGGCTACGTTCGCGTCCATGTTGCGTACAGCTCTGCTCACCACGCGCGGTCACATCGACCTGCTGCGGGTGGCCTCCGCCGCGTGTCGCCGCGGCCGCTGACGCCCCTTCACCCTCACCACCCTCACCACGTCTCCCTTGTGACGCCCTGACGCCCTGCGCCCCGGCGCCGTGCGCGCGTGCCCGCTCCGCGCCCACGCCCGCCGAGGCGCACCGTCGACGCGCTGACGGAAAGGCCCCCTCATGACCGTCCACCTGCACTGGTTCCTGCCGACCGGCGGCGACGGCCGGACCCTCGTCGACCGGCACGCCTACGCGGACGGTGGGATCACCCGGAACGGCACCGTGCCCGGCCTGCGCGCCCCCGACATCACCTACCTGACCCAAATAGCCAAAGCGGCCGAGCAGTTGGGCTTTGAAGCGGTACTGACGCCGACCGGGACCTGGTGCGAGGACGCCTGGCTGACCACGGTCGCGCTCGCCCAGCACACCGAGCGCCTCAAGTTCCTGGTCGCGTTCCGGCCGGGAGTCGTCTCGCCCGTGCTGGCGGCGCAGATGGCGGCCACGTACCAGCGGATCACCCGGGGCCGGCTGCTCCTCAACGTGGTGACCGGCGGGGACTCCGTCGAGCAGCGCCGCTTCGGCGACCGCCTCGACCACGACCGCCGCTACGCGCGCACGGCCGAGTTCCTCTCGGTGGTGCGGGGCGTCTGGAGCGGGAAGCCGTACGACTTCGACGGCGAGCACTACCGGATCGAGGGCGGGCTGACCGCCCTGCCGCCGGACCCGCTGCCGGAGGTGTTCTTCGGCGGCTCGTCCGCGGCGGCGGGCCCGGTCGCGGCGGAGCACGCGGACGTGTACCTGACCTGGGGCGAGCCGCCGTGGCAGGTGAAGGAGAAGATCGACTGGATCCGCCGCCTCGCGGAGGAGCGGGGGCGGACGGTCCGCTTCGGGATCCGGATGCACACGATCTCGCGCGACTCGGCACGCGAGGCCTGGGCGACCGCCGACCGGCTGCTCGCCGACCTCGACGCCGGGACGGTCGCCTCCGCGCAGGCGGCGCTCGGCCGCACCGAGTCCGTCGGCCAGCAGCGGATGCTGGCCCTGCACGGACGCGGCTCCCTCGACCGGGACAAGCTGGAGATCTCGCCGAACCTGTGGGCGGGGGTCGGTCTCGTCCGGGGCGGGGCCGGCACCGCGCTGGTCGGCAGCCACACCGATGTCGCGGACCGGATCGAGGAGTACCACGACCTGGGCGTGGAGCACTTCGTCCTGTCGGGCTACCCGCACCTGGAGGAGGCGTACTGGTTCGGCGAGGGCGTGACTCCGGAGCTCGTGGCGCGCGGGCTCGTCGCCCGGCGGGAAGATCCCCGACCCCCGACGAGTTAGTAGAACCGTGAACGAATTCGGTGGAGCAGCGGACCAGGCCACACCCGTGGACGTCGTCGTCATCGGCGCCGGACAGGCGGGCCTCTCGGCCGCCTTCCACCTGCGGCGCGCCGGCCTGGAACCCGACCGGGACTTCGTCGTCCTCGACCACTCCCCGCACGCCGGCGGCGCCTGGCAGTTCCGATGGCCCTCCCTCACGTACGGGAAGGTCCACGGCATGCACGCGCTGCCCGGCATGGAGCTGACCGGCGCCGACCCGGCGCGCCCCTCGTCGGAGGTGATCGGCGCGTACTTCGACACGTACGAGCGGACCTTCGACCTGCGCGTCCACCGGCCCGTCGGCGTCACCGCCGTCCGTGAGGGCGACGGCGGACGGCTGCTCGTCGAGACCTCCGAGGGCGGGTACGCCACACGCGCCCTGATCAACGCGACCGGCACCTGGGACCGCCCCTTCTGGCCCCGCTACCAGGGGCAGGAGACCTTCCGGGGCCGCCAGCTCCACACGTCCGGCTACCCCGGCCCCGCGGAGTTCGCCGGGAAGCGGGTGATCGTCGTCGGCGGCGGGGCCTCCGGGACCCAGCACCTCATGGAGATCGCCGACGTCGCCGCCGCGACGACCTGGGTGACCCGGCGCGAGCCCGTCTTCCGCGAGGGCCCCTTCGGCGAGGCCGAGGGCCGGGCGGCCGTGGCGCTCGTCGAGGAGCGCGTACGCCTCGGACTGCCGCCGCAGAGCGTCGTCTCGGTCACCGGCCTCCCGCTCAACGACGCCATCCGCGCGGCCCGCGAGCGCGGCGTCCTGGACCGGCTGCCGATGTTCGACCGGATCACCCCGACCGGGGTGGCCTGGGACGACGGGCGGACCGTCGACGCGGACGTGATCCTGTGGGCGACCGGCTTCCGTGCCGCCATCGACCACCTGACGCCGCTGCGCCTGCGGGAGCCGGGCGGCGGCATCCGGGTGGAGGGGACGCGGGCGGCCCGGGACGAGCGCGTCCACCTCGTCGGCTACGGCCCCTCGGCCTCCACGATCGGCGCCAACCGCGCCGGACGCGCGGCCGTCTCCGACATCCTCCGCCTCCTGGAGCGCGAGCCGGCCGTCGTGCGCTGAACGGCGTCCTTCCCGCCCGCCTCGTTCCGCGCTCCCTAGAACTTCCGGGAGAGCCGGTTGGCGTTGAACTCCGCGACGTTCTCCTGGTGGAGCGCGTAGTCGGCGGTGAAGCGGGTGTCCCCCGGGGCCACCGTGACGAAGTACAGCCAGTCGCCGTCCGCCGGGCGGATCACCGCGTCCACCGCCTGCTCCCCCGGGTTCCCGATGGGCGTCGGCGGCAGGCCCTTCCGCTCGTACGTGTTGTACGGGCTCTCGATCCTCGTGTCCGCGGTGGTCGTGTCGACGGTGCTGCGGCCCAGTGCGTAGTTCAGGGTCGAGTCCATCTGCAGGGCCATGCCCCGGGCGAGCCGGTTGTGCACGACCCGGGCGACCTTGGCCATGTCCTCGGGGCTGTCGGCCTCCGCCTCCACGATGCTGGCGGCGATCACCGTCTGGTACACGCTCATCCCGTGCGCCCGGGCGCCCTCGGCGATCCGCTCGGTGCCGAATCGTTTGCCCGCGGTCTCCGCCATGTAGCGGAGGAGCCCCTCCGGGGTGGTGGCGGCGACGACCGGGTAGGTGGCGGGGAAGAGGTAGCCCTCCGGGTTGCCCCCGGCCGCGGCGGGGAGCGGGAGGGCGGCGCCCGGTGCGGACGCGGCCTTCCTTGCCGTCCCCTCGGGGAGGCCGAGCACCCGGTCGACGGCCGTGTAGACCTGCCCCGACCGCCACCCTTCCGGGACGAGGAGGGTGCGGGGCTGTTCGGCGGCCGGTTCGTCGCCCGGGACCAGCAGGAGCGGGACGGTGATCACGGCGGCCACGGCGGCGACGGCGCCGAGCAGGAGCGCCAGGCGTCCGCGCCGGGTGAGACGGGCGCGGCGGGGAGGCCGGGGAAGTGAGGGGCGGCGGGGACTGCGCGGGGGTGCGTACGGTGACGGCTGCCGGTACGTCATGGCCGCACGCTAACCCGCCCCGTGCGGGATTCCGGGGAGCCCCGCGCACGCGGCGGCGCCGCCGGCCCCCTGGGACGGGGAACCGACGGCGCCGGGCACTGCGATCGTCAGACGAGCCAACCCAGGAAGTGGAGGACGCCGGCGAGCAGATCGGTGATGACGTTCATGGTGGTGCTTCTCCTCGTACAGGTACATCAGTGGGACGGTGCGGTCGCGGTCTGCAGCCCGTCGCTCGCACTCCGTAATCTTCCGATGCCGTACGGGAGTGGGGCAACGATTCCCGGCACGATCACACGTTCTGGGGAACAACCGATCCCGCGTTCGTTTGTTCGCCCTGCGCGGCGCCCTGCCCGGCGCCCCGCCCGGCGTCCCGCTCGGCGTCCTCGGCGGCGCCCGTCACGGCGGCGCGGGCGTCCCTGCGGACCAGGGCGGCGTACCGCCCGTCCCGGGCGAGCAGCTCCTCGTGCGTCCCGCGCTCGGCGATCTGTCCCGCCTCCAGGACGACGATCTGGTCGGCGTCGCGGACGGTGGAGAGCCGGTGGGCGATGGTGATGGTGGTGCGGCCGGCCGAGAGCGCGTCGATGGCCTGCTGCACGGCGTGCTCCGTACGGGTGTCGAGGGCGCTGGTCGCCTCGTCGAGGATGAGCACCGGCGGGTCGCGCAGGATCGTGCGCGCGATGGCCAGTCGCTGCTTCTCGCCGCCGGAGAAGCGGTAGCCGCGCTCGCCGACGAGGGTGTCGTACCCCTCGGGCAGCGAGGCGATGTGGTCGTGGATCTGCGCGGCGCGCGCGGCGGCCTCGATCTCCTCGTCCGTGGCGTCCGGCTTGGCGAAGCGCAGGTTGTCGGCGACGGAGGCGTGGAAGAGGTAGGTCTCCTGGGAGACGACGCCGACGGCACGGGCCAGGGTGTCGAAGTCGAGGTCGCGCACATCGACGCCGTCGAGGGCGACACGGCCGCCGGTGACGTCGTACAGCCGGGGCACGAGATAGCTGAGGGTGGACTTCCCGGAGCCGGTGGGGCCGACGACGGCCAGGCTGCCGCCGGCGGGGACCGTGACGTCGATCCCGTCGAGGGTCGCGCGGTCCTGGCCCTCGGGGTCGTAGCGGAAGGTGACCTTCTCGAAGGCCACCTCGCCCCGGACCTCGGCGAGCCGCACGGGCTCGGCGGGCTCGGTGATGTCGACGGGCAGGTCCAGGTATTCGAAGATGCGCTGGAAGAGGGCGAGCGAGGTCTGCATCTGCACGCCGGTGGAGAGCAGGCTCACGGCTGGCCGGAAGAGGCCCTGCTGGAGCGAGACGAAGGCGACGAGCGTGCCGAGGGATATCGCGGGGCCGCCCGACTGGAGGGCGATGCCGGCGGCCCAGTAGATCAGGGCGGGCATGGCGGCCATGACGATGCCGATGGTGGACATGCGCCACCGCCCGGCCATGGAGGAGCGCACTTCGAGGTCGACGAGGCGCTCGGACTCCTCGGCGAAGGACCTGGTCAGGGAGTCGGCGCGGCCCATGGTGCGGCCGAGCAGGATGCCGCTGACCGAGAGGGACTCGGTGACGGTCGCGGCCATGGCGGCCATCTGCTTCTGGCGCTGGGTGGTGATCGCCTTGCGCTCGCGGCCGACGCGGCGGCTGATCCAGACGAAGACGGGGAGCAGGAGCAGGGAGACGACGGTGAGCCGCCAGTCGAGGGCGAGCATGGCGACGACGGTCGCGACGACGGCCGTGAGGTTGGAGACGAGCGAGGTGGCCGTGGAGGTCACGGTCGCCTGCATGCCGCCGATGTCGTTGGCGATGCGGGACTGGACCTCGCCCGTGCGCGTGCGCGTGAAGAAGGCGAGGGGCATCCGCTGGAGCTGCTCGTAGACCCCGGTGCGCAGGTCGTGCATGACGCGCTGGCCGACGGTGGTGGAGATCAGGGTCTGGAGCACGCCGAAGACGCTGGTCAGGACGGCGGTGGCGATCATGCCGAGGGCGAGCAGGCTCAGCAGCCCCGTGCGGCCCTCGGGGATCGCGGTGTCCAGGATCTCCCTGAGCAGGAACGGCGAGGCGACCGAGACCAGCGAGGCGGCGCCGACGAGGAGGCCGACGAGCGCGAGGCGGGCGCGGTAGGGACGGAAGAGCCGCAGGATGCGCCGCAGCTGCGCGGGCTCCTTGGGCTGGGCGGAGTCGCGTGGCGGAGGCGTCCAGTCGGACTGGTCGTGGGGGCGCATAGGCTCCTTCTGGAGTCAGCGGGCGGGCGATCGGCGATCGGGAGCTCAACGGTCGGGGGTTCGACGACCGATACAGACCCTAGCTCATTGTTACCTATACTCACAATGAACATGGTCCTGATATTGTTCCCGGTATGAGCACCTCCGACCGCCTGAGCGCGTCCGACGTCGACGGCCTCCTCGCCGAGCAGCTCCTGCGGCTCACCCGGCGCCTGCACCGCATCCAGAAGCACCACCTGGAGCCGGTCGGCATCACTCCCGCGCAGTCTCGGCTCCTGCGGACGGTCGCGCACTTCGGGGAGCCGCCCCGGATGGCCGATCTCGCGACCCGGCTCGAAGTCGTCCCGAGGGCCGTGACCAGCCTCGTCGACGGCCTGGAGGCGGTGGGGCGGGTCCGCCGGGTCCCCGATCCGAGCAACCGCCGCGTGGTCCGGATCGAGCTCACCGACGCCGGACGCGCCACGCTGCGGGAGCTGCGCAGCGCGCGCCGGGCCGCCGCAGAGGACATTCTTGCTCCATTGACCGTCGAACAGCGCGAGGTGCTCGGAGGTCTGCTGTCCGCTCTGGTCGACCGCGTTCCGGAGAGCGGCTGCTGATCCCCCGGGCGATCCCCCCGGGCACGGGGGCCGCGCCGAAGGGGAGTCGTGACATGCCGCTGCTTGAGCCGAATCCGCAGGCGCTTCGTCCGGGTGTGGAGCGGAGCCCGGCGCCGGACCGGGTTGCGGAGGTGCAGTCGCGGGGGACGCCACGGCGGTTGCGTGAGGAGCTGTCGGAGCTGCTGGGTGCAGGGAAGGTGTTGTCGAAGATCTCCGATCTGGTCCGGTACGCCTCCGACGCCAGTCCGTACCGGTTCGTGCCGCAGGTCGTGGTGGTCGCCGAGGACATCGACGACATCTCCGCGATCCTGTCCTACGCACACGGCAAGGGCCGAGAGGTCGTCTTCCGGGCCGCCGGCACGAGTCTGAACGGGCAGGCGCAGGGCGAGGACATCCTGGTGGACGTCCGTCGGCACTGGGCGGGCGTGGAGGTCCTGGACGGCGGTGCTCGTGTCCGGATCCGTCCGGGGACGACGGTGGTGCGGGCGAACGCGGCGCTCGCCCCGCACGGCCGGGTCCTGGGCCCCGACCCGGCGAGCGCGATCGCCTGCACGCTCGGCGGGGTGGTGGCCAACAACGCCTCCGGCATGACGGCGGGGACCACCCGGAACTCGTACCGGATGCTGGCCTCGCTCACCTTCGTCCTGCCGTCGGGGACGGTGGTCGACACGGCCGACCCGGCCGCCGATGAAGAGCTCGCGCGCGCGGAGCCGGGGCTGTGCGCGGGGCTGATGGAGCTGAAGGCGGAGATCGAGGCGGATGCGGAGCTGACGGCCCGGATCCGGTCGAAGTTCGCGATCAAGAACACCAACGGCTACCGCCTCGACGCCTTCCTGGACGGGGCGACGCCGGTGGAGATCCTGCGGGGGTTGATGGTCGGTTCGCAGGGCACGTTCGGTTTCATCGCCGATACCGTCTTCGACACCCTCCCCCTGGACCGGAAGGTGTCCACCGCCCTGCTGTTCTTCCCCTCCCTGCCCGCCGCTGCGGCGGCGGTGCCGCTGTTCAACGAGGCCGGGGCGCTGGCGGTGGAGCTGATGGACGGCAACACCCTGCGCGCCTCCGTCAGCGTGGCCGGGGTGCCGGCGGACTGGGCGCAGCTGCCGAAGGAGACCGCGGCGCTGCTCGTGGAGTTCCGGGCCCCCGACACCGCCGCCCAGGAAGCCTACGAACACGCCGCCGCCGGAGTCCTGGCCGGGCTCGATCTGGTCGCCCCGGTGGCCTCGGTGGAGAACGCGTTCACCCGCGACCCGAAGACCGTCAACGGCTACTGGAAGGCCCGGAAGGCGTTCGTGACGGCGGTGGGTGGCTCGCGGCCTTCGGGGACGACCCTGATCACGGAGGACTTCGCCGTCCCGCCGGCCCGGCTCGCGGAGGCCTGCGCCGAGCTGCTCGACCTCCAGGCCCGGCACGGCTTCGACGCCGCCGTCGCCGGCCACGCGGCCCACGGCAACCTCCACTTCCTCCTCGCCTTCGACGCCGCCGCACCGGCCGACGTCGAGCGCTACGCCGCGTTCATGGACGAGTTCTGCAAACTCACCGTCGAACGCTTCGACGGCTCCCTCAAGGCCGAACACGCCACCGGCCGCAACATCGCCCCCTTCCTCGAACTGGAATGGGGCACCAAAGCCACCGAGCTGATGTGGCGGATCAAGGAAGTCATCGACCCCGACGGGATCCTCGCCCCCCGGATCGTCCTCGACCGCGACCCCCAGGCCCATCTGCGCGGTCTGAAGACCATCCCGAAGGTCGAGCTGATCGCCGACCCGTGCATCGAGTGCGGGTTCTGCGAGCCGACCTGCCCCAGCCACGACCTGACGACCACCCCTCGCCAGCGGATCGTCCTGCGCCGCGAGATGATGCGCCAGCCCGACGGCTCCCCCGTCGAGGCCCGGCTCCTGGAGGCGTACGGCTACGACGCGATCGACACCTGCGCCGGCGACTCCACCTGCAAACTCGCCTGCCCCGTCGGCATCGACACCGGCGCCCTGATGAAAGAGTTCCGGCACGAGAGGCATTCACCCCGCGAGGAGAGGATCGCCGCTCTCGCCGCGACGAACTTCCGCGCCGTCGAGGCCTCCGCACGGCTCGCCGTCGCCGCCGCCGACAAGATCGGCGACCGCGTCCTGGCCAAGGTGACCGGCGCGGCCCGCAAGGCGATCCGCCCCGACCTCATCCCCGAATGGCTGCCCGAGATCCCCGGTCCGGCCGCCCGCCGCCTGCCCCGGACCCACCGGCCCGCCGCGACCGCCGTCTACTACCCCGCCTGCGTCAACCGCATCTTCGGCGCACCCG
This sequence comes from Streptomyces sp. NPDC056169, assembly GCF_042268445.1. Lineage (NCBI taxonomy): Bacteria > Bacillati > Actinomycetota > Actinomycetes > Kitasatosporales > Streptomycetaceae > Streptomyces > Streptomyces sp. NPDC056169. Next base: position 311,024 of record NZ_JBHJUO010000002.1, read on the forward strand.
ACGCCCACCACGGCCCCTCCCTCCCCGAAGCCGTCGTCACCCTCTCCGCCCGCGCCGCCCGACCCGTCTGGATCCCCGACGACGTCACCGGCACCTGCTGCGCCACCATCTGGCACTCCAAGGGCTACCGGCAGGGCAACACGATCATGGCCAACCGCATCGTCGAAGCCGCCTGGGGCTGGACCGCCGGCGGCAAGCTCCCCCTCGTCGTCGACGCCTCCTCCTGCACCCTCGGCATCGCCCACGAAGTCGTCCCCTACCTCACCGACGACAACCGCCAACTCCACGACGAACTCACCGTCATCGACTCCCTCGTCTGGGCGGCCGACCACCTCCTCCCCCGACTCGACGTCCGCCGCCGCGTCACCTCCGCCGTCGTCCACCCCACCTGCTCCATGCACCACCTCGGCGACGAGGAACACCTGACCAGACTCGCCGAGGCCTGCGCCGAAGAGGTCGTCGTCCCCACCGACGCCGGCTGCTGCGCCTTCGCGGGCGACCGGGGCATGCTCCACCCCGAGCTGACGGCCTCGGCGACGGCCCGCGAAGCCGCCGAAGTCACCGCCCGCCCCTTCGACGTCCACCTCTCCGCCAACCGCATGTGCGAGATCGGCATGGACCGCGCCACCGGCCGCAGCTATCAGTCGGTGCTGCTCTCCCTGGCGCGCGCGACCCGCCCCTGACCTGCCGTCAGCCTGCCGCGCCGCCCTCCGAAGTGGCCCCTCACCCCGCATGGTGAGGGGCCCTTCGTATGTTCGGGTGACGCGTGGTGTCCGGTTCGGCGCGACTCGATATCCGGAACAGTAAGGTCCAACTACCCGTCGCAAGAGTCCTCTCCGCGCCCTTGCGCACTGTCGTTCACCGGGGCCGGGGGGCCTGTGCGGGATTCATGAAACAGCCGTGCACACAGCTCCTGGAGGTTCCATGAACGAGCAGCTACCGCACCCCCCGAGCCGCCGCACGGTCCTCAGGACCACCGTCGGGGCGGCCGGAGCGGGGCTCGGCATCGGCGCCGTCGGCGCCCAGGCCGCCGAGGCCGCACCGGCCCCCCAAGCCGCACCGGCCGCCCAGGCCGCCACCGGATCCGCACCGGCCGGGTCGAGGCGGCTCGGAGCGACCATGGCCGGGGTCCCGTTCGAGGGCCGTTCCACGGTCCGCGTCGGGATCATCGGCCTCGGCAACCGGGGCAACGGCATGATCGGCCTCTTCCTCGCGCTGCCCTGGGTGCGGGTGGTGGCCGTCTGCGACCCGGTGCGGGAGAAGGCCGAGCGGGCCGCCGCCAAGGTCGTCGCCGCCGGGCAGCCCGCCCCCGCCGTCTACACCCACGGCGAGGACGACTACGAGAACCTGTGCGCCCGCTCCGACCTCGACTTCGTGTACGTGGCCACCCCCTGGGACCTCCACTTCGCCATGGCCCGGGCGGCGATGCTGAACGGCAAGCACGTCGGCGTCGAGTGCCCGATCGCGATGCAGATCGACGAGCTGTGGGAGCTGGTCGACCTGTCCGAGCGGACCCGCCGCCACTGCATGCAGCTGGAGAACTGCTGCTACGGGCGGAACGAGATGCGGGTCCTGCGGATGGCGCACGCCGGGAAGTTCGGCCGACTGCTGCACGGCGCGGGGGCGTACAACCACGACCTGCGCGGCCTGATGTTCTCGCCGACGTACTACGAGGGGCCCTGGCGCCGGCAGTGGCACACGCGGCTGCGCGGCGACCTCTACTCCAACCACGGCTTCGGTCCCGTCGCCAACTACATGGACGTCAACCGGGGCGACCGGGTGGTGAGCATCAGCAGTTTCGGCACCCCGGCGCTCGGCCTGGCCGAGTACCGGGCGGAGCACATGCCGCCCGGCGACCCGAGCTGGAGCGAGACGTACATCGAGAGCGACCGGACGATCAGTCTGGTCCAGACGGCGAAGGGACGGCTCATCCGGCTGGAGCACGACGTCTCCACCCCGCACCCGTACAGCCGGATCAACAGCCTGGGCGGGACGAAGGGCGTCTTCGAGGACTACCCGCCCCGGATCTATCTGGAGCCGGACCACACGAACGACGAGTGGGCCGACTTCTCGTCCTACGCCGACGAGTTCGACCACTGGCTCTGGAAGGAGCACGCCAACCCGCCCGGCGGCCACGGCGGCATGGACTACATCATGCTCTACCGGCTGATGCAGTGCGTGCAGCTGGGGCTCGTCCCCGACTTCGACGTGTACGACGCCGCCACCTGGACGGCCCCGGTACCGCTGAGCCACGCCTCGATCAGGGCACAGGGCGCGCCGCAGGAGATCCCCGACTTCACCCGCGGCGAGTGGTCCAGGGCCCGCCCGGGGGTGGACTCGGTCAGGCCCTCCTGAGGATCAAGCCCTCCTGAGAGGGGCGGTGCCCGGTCCCCGCGGGCGGGGGCCGGGCACCGTCGTGTTCAGCAGCGCCGCCGGTCCTCGGTGAGCGTTCCCTGAACCGTCGTCACGGTCCGGTCGTGGCACCCGTCGGAGCCGTACAGCCGGTAGCGCTCGGTCGTCGTGGCGACCGCGTGCCGCTGGTCGCGCGGGACGCCGGTGGTGTACGTCGCGTCCCCGGTGTACGTGTCGTCCAGGTGCGACCAGGAGAGGCGCCGGCCGTCGCGCAGGACGAGGGTGTCGGCGCGGTCCCCGAGGGTGAGGACCGTCCGCAGCCGGTCGCCCGCGCCGATCGTCGTCTCGCCGTCCATGGTGTACGCGCGGTCGGCGCGGGTGACGGTGCGGCCGGTGGTCACGGTCTCGCGGTCGGTCCAGCGCGCGGTGAAGGCGTCCGGGTTCTCGTCCTCGCCCCAGCGGTGTACGGAGGTGTGGCCGACGGTCCGGTCGACGGTGGTGGCGACCCTGCCGTGCGAGGTGTTCAGGTGCCCGGCGACGGTGAGCCGGTGCCCGGCCTCGGTGTCGACGCGCTGCGGCGCGCTCCCGGAGGCCGCCGTGTACACGGAGGAGTTGCGCGGGACGCTCTCCTCGTGCCGGTCGAGCCCGCCGGTGACGACGCGGCTGCCCTCGTCCTGCCAGAGCAGCACGTTGGTGGGGAGGGACCAGCCGCCCAGCCCGGCCGGGACGCCGGCGACCGAGACCTCCACGCGGTGGGCGCGGCCGTCGTTGAGGACGGCGGCGAAGGGGGTCAGGTCGTAGACGATCGGCTGGACGTCGAAGGCGCGCGGGCCGGGGGTGACGTACCAGAGGAAGGGGTTGGACCAGCCGCCGGTCCAGACCGTGGGGAAGGGGGCCGCGATGCCCGCGAGCCGGCCGTCCACGGAGACGCGGACCTCGCGGTGGGGGCCGTCGGTCGCCCGGCAGGAGTACGGGGCGGCGTCGGGGACGGAGAGGTACCAGTACTCCTCGCAGCCGCCGCCGGAACCGGTGGCGTACACCTCGGCGAGCAGCCGTTCGGTGTTGCGCGGGGTGGTGAGGGTGGAGTCGGTGAGGGGGATCACCCGGTCGGGGGTACCGACGGCGGGTTTCACGCGGCCCTCCGCGGTGTGGAAGGTGAGGGTGACGCGGACGTCGAGGACGCCCGTGTACGTCTCGTTCACGACATTGCCGATCAGCATCTCGACGGGCTGCGGGCGGCTGAGGGTGTCGCGGTAGCGGGTGACGTCCTTCTCGACGGACCAGGTGATGCCGTCGGGCGAGGGCTGGGGCGTGGAGGTGCGGAGGATCTCCACGCCGCCGACGGTGACGTAGCCGAGGCGGTCGTACTGGCGGCCCTTGACGCTTCCTTCGAGGCGGAGGACGACCTTGTTCCAGCGGGTGCCGCACTCCTCGGGCGGGGTGTATCCGCCCTGGTACGGGGTGAAGTCGCGGAACTGCGCGGCGGCGAGGGTGACCTCGCAGCTGCGGGTGCCGGGGGTCTCGACGGGCGGGGCGGCGGTGACCGGGTCGTGCCAGTCGCTCGTGAACTCGGCGGGGGGCGTCGGGCCGTTCGGACCGTCGGCGGCGGCCGGGTGGGCGGTGAGCAGTGCTCCGGCGGCCAGGACCAGACCGCTGAGCATGCTCATGATCTTGTGTGATCTCATGGGGCGGAAGTGAAGCGCGGTCACCAGGGCTCGGTCCAGAGGACGATGAGCGGACATGGCGCGATCTGTTCCCTCTTGGGGAAAATCGATTGCCGTGCAGCGGCGAAAAAGCGAACCTTGCACGGTTTCCTCCACCGCCGCCGGGCACCCGTATCCGCGCACCCCCGTGTGCGACCCCCCGGACAGACCCGAAGACTCTGGGACGCCATGCAGATTCACGACCTTCCCTACGCCGATCCAGGGGTCCCCGATGTCCGCTCGGGCACTCGGCTCCTCCTCTGGCTCGGCCGCAACCAGCTCGGCGGGCAGGTGAAGGCCCTGCTCTGGGGGCTTCTCCTCCAGTTGGGCATCGCCGGGCTGCCGCTCGGCGTCGGCGTCGCCGTGCAGGCGGTCGTGGACCGTGACGGCGGGCGGCTCGCCCTCGCCGGGGGCCTGCTCGTGGGCTTCGGGCTCGCGATCGCGGTCGGGGACACGATGCTGCACCGCACCGCCGTCACCAACTGGATCACGGCCGCCGCCCGGGTCCAGCAGCTCCTCTCCCGCAAGACCGCCGAACTGGGCTCCGTCCTCACCCGCCGGGTCGCCGCGGGCGAAGTGGTCTCCGTTTCCACAGGTGACGTCGAGAAAATTGGATGGTTCGTCGAGGCGCTGTCCCGGTTCGCCGCGGCCGCCCTCTCCCTCGTGATCGTCTGCGTGGCCCTCGTCGTCTACCAGCCCGCCCTCGGCATCGTCGTCGCCCTCGGCGTCCCGGTCCTCGCCCTCGCCGTGCTGCCGCTCCTCCCCCGCGCGACGCGCCGGGCGGACGTCCAGCGCGAGAAGGCGGGCAAGGCCACGGAGCTGGCCTCCGACACCGTCGCCGGGCTCCGCGTCCTGCGCGGCATCGGCGGCGAGGAGCTGTTCCTCGGCCGCTACCGCGCCGCCTCCCAGGAAGTCCGCAAGGCGGCCGTGCACAGCGCGCGGATGTGGGCGCTGATCGCCGCGATCCAGGTCGTGCTGCCCGGCATCCTGCTCATCGTCGTCGTGGCGTACGGGGCGCGGCTCGCGCTCGACGGGCGGATCACGGTCGGCGAGCTCGTCACGGTCTACGGGGCCGTGGCCCTCACCCATCATCCGATGCGGAACTTCGAGGAGATCGCGATGGCCTTCTCCTTCTCCCGGCCGTCGGCGAAGCGGGCCGCCCGGGTCCTCGCGCTGACCCGCACGACCACCACCACGGACACCGCGGGCGAGGAGCGCGAGGCGACGGGCGATCTGTACGACCCGCTGACCGGGCTCCTCGCCCCGGCCGGCCGGTTCACCGCCGTCGTCTGCGGCGACCCGGACATGGCCGGACGGCTCGCGGACCGGCTCGGCGGCCACCCGACCGAACCCGACAAGGACCACACCTCGGTCCTGCTCGGCGGCGTCCCGCTGGACGAGCTGCCGCTGCCGGCGGCCCGTACGGCCGTCCTCGTCCAGGACAAGGAGCCGGTCCTGCTGTCGGGCACGCTCCAGGACCTCTTCGACGTGCCCTCATCGGGCGCGGTCCGGGCCGAGGATGCGCTCGCCGCCGCCCAGTGCGGCGACGTCCTCGACGCGCTCGCCCAGGCCTCCGTCGACACCGAAGGGGACCCGATGCGGACCCGGATCACCGAGCGGGGCCGGTCGCTCTCCGGCGGTCAGCGCCAGCGGCTCGCACTCGCCCGCTCGCTGGTGACCGACCCGGAGGTGCTCGTCCTGGACGAGCCCACCTCGGCGGTCGACTCGCACACCGAGTCCCGGGTGGCCGAGGGCATCGCCCGGCTGCGCGAGGGCGGGACCACCGTGGTCCTCGCCTCCTCGCCGCTGCTCCTGGACCGCGCCGACCGGGTGGTCCTGGTCCACGAGGGGCAGGCGGTCGCCGTCGGCACCCACCGCGAACTGCTCGCCAAGGAGCCCCGCTACCGCGCGGTCGTCACCCGCGAGACGGACGAGGAGCTCGCCACCGCGAGCCGCCTCGACGACGAACTCGAAGCACTGGAAGGGGAAACGGCATGATCGGCCTGGCGCCACCGGAGTACGACCCGGCGGCCCCCACGACGGCGACGACGCTGCCCGTCGCGGCCGGCGCGACCGTACGGATCTACGTGCGGGAGCTGCTGCGCCGCCACCGCAGGGCGTTCACCCTGCTCATCGGGGTGAACGCGGTCGCCGTGATCGCCTCGATGGCCGGCCCGTACCTCCTCGGTTCGGTGGTGGACGAGCTGAGCGCCGGGGCCCGCGACCTCCATCTGGAGCGGACGGTCGCGCTGTTCGCGGTCGCCCTGCTCGTCCAGACGGTCTTCGTGCGGCTCGTCCGGCTGCGCGGGGCGATGCTCGGCGAGGAGATGCTCGCCGATCTGCGCGAGGACTTCCTCGTCCGCTCCGTCGCCCTGCCGCCCGGCGTCCTCGAACGGGCCGGGACGGGCGACCTGCTCTCCCGGATCACCACGGACGTCGACCGGCTCGCCAACGCGATGCGCGAGGCCGTGCCCCAGCTGGCCATCGGTGTCGTCTGGGTGGGCCTGCTCCTCGGCGGGCTCGCGGTGACCGCTCCCCCGCTCGCGCTCGCGGCCCTGCTCGCGGCCCCGGTGCTGATCGTGGGCTGCCGCTGGTACTTCAAGCGGGCGCCGTCCGCGTACCGCTCGGAGTCCGCGGGGTACGCGGCGGTGGCCGGCGCGCTGGCCGAGACGGTCGACGCGGGCCGCACGGTGGAGGCGCACCGCCTGGGCGCGCGCCGGATCGCCCTCTCCGACCGGCGGATCACCGAGTGGGTGGCCTGGGAGAGGTACACGCTCTTCCTGCGTTCGGTGCTCTTCCCGGTCGTCACGCTCACGCACACGACGGTGCTGTGCGGCGTCCTCCTCCTCGGCGGGGTCTTCGTCTTCCAGGGCTGGATCGACGTGGGCCAGCTGACGACGGGCGCGCTGCTCGCGCAGATGCTGGTGGACCCGATCGGGATCGTGCTCCGCTGGTACGACGAACTCCAGGTCGCGCAGGTCTCGCTGGGCCGGCTCGTCGGCGTCCGGGACATCGAGCCGGACGCGGGGGACCACGAGGTGCGGCCGGACGGGCGTGCCGTCAGCGCGGACGAGGTCCGGTTCGGCTACCGCGAGGGCGTCGACGTGCTGCACGAGGTGTCCCTGAAGGTGGCGCCGGGCACCCGGCTCGCCCTCGTCGGCCCCTCGGGCGCGGGCAAGTCCACGCTCGGCCGGCTGCTCGCGGGCATCTACGCCCCGAGGACGGGCTCGGTCACCCTGGGCGCCGCCGAGCTGGCGAAGATGCCCGCCGAGCGGGTCCGCGAGCACGTGGCCCTGGTCAATCAGGAGCATCACGTCTTCGTCGGCTCGCTCCGGGACAATCTGCTGCTGGCGAGGAACGGCGCCGTCGACGCCGAGCTGTGGGAGGCCCTCGCCGCGGTGGACGCGGAGAGCTGGGTCCGGGGCCTCGACGAGGGCCTGGACACCGAGGTCGGCTCGGGCGGCCGTTCGCTGACGCCGGCGCAGGCCCAGCAGGTGGCGCTGGCCCGGCTCGTCCTCGCGGATCCGCACACGCTGGTCCTGGACGAGGCGACCTCGCTGCTCGACCCGAGGGCGGCCCGGCACCTGGAGCGGTCCCTCGCCCGGGTCCTGGACGGACGGACGGTCGTGGCCATCGCGCACCGGCTGCACACGGCGCACGACGCCGATCTGATCGCGGTGGTCGAGGCCGGCCGGATCAGCGAGCTCGGCAGCCACGACGAGCTGGTGGCGGCGGACGGCGCGTACGCGGCGCTGTGGCGGTCCTGGCACGGCTGACCCGCGCGGGGTGGGGCGCACCGACAGGTGCACCCCACCCCCTTGCCGGCCGTCCGCTCAGTAGCCGATCGTGAACCGGCGCTGGACGAAGCGGGGCAGCTCCGCCTCGTCGACCAGCGCCACGGCGGCGTCCTCCGCCGAGACGCGGCTGTGCCCGTCGGCGTCCCGGACCGGCTGGTCCTCGCCGACGCGGAAGCGGCCGGTGCGCTCGCCGGGGGCGATGTCCTCGGCGGGGCTGAAGTAGGTCCACCGGCGGTTGGAGGTGCGCAGCACGTTCAGGGCGTCCCGGTGTCCGCGTACCGCCGCCGCGTAGGCCCGGGGCAGTCCGACGGAGTCGAGGGTCTCGTGGAGCCGCTCCTCCGCGTCGGCGAGGACGACGCCGGGCTCGATCTCCAGGCTGCCGGCGCCGCCGATGACGATCAGCCGGGTCCTGGGGTGGGTCTCCAGGGCTTTGAGCAGGGCGCGGGCCGCGGTGGCGTAGACGCCGGCGTCGGCGATGGAGCGCCGCACGGTGTCGGTGAGGTCCCGGGCGGCGTTGCCGGGCTGGAAGGCGCTGATCAGGACGTCGAGCCCGGGCAGGACGGCGGCGACGGCGTCCGGGTCGAGGACGTCGAGGCTCGCCCAGGTGATGTTCTCGCGGGTTTCGGCGGCCGCCGCCCCGGTGGTGTCGCGGCCGAAGGCCCTGATGTCGTGCCCGCGCTCCAGGGCCTCCGCGACGACGCGGCTGCCGATGGTGCCGGTGGCTCCGATGACTCCGATGCGCATGACTCTCCCCTGTGTCCCCGGTGATCAGCTTCACGGCGTCGCGAGCGTGACGCCGTGAGAAAACTATACGCCGTGAAGTGCACGGCGTGCAGTTTTCCTACACCCCTCAGTGGAGCGGTAGGGTTCCCGGATGACCGGGACATCGGAAGCACGGACAGGAACGCCGCCGGCCGGCCGGGGACGCCGCGAGCGGCTACGGGCCGAGACGACGGCCGAGATCAAGGACACGGCCCTGCGGCTGATGGCCTCCGGCGGGCCCGACGCGATCACCCTGCGGGCCATCGCCCGCGAGATGGGCATGACGGCCAACGCGATCTACGGCTACTTCGCCACCCGCGACGACCTGGTCACCACGCTCATCGACGACGTGTACTCGGCGCTGGCCGACGCCGTGGACGCGGCCTGGGCGACCGCCCCCGCCGATGACGCGGCCGCCCGGATCCTGGCCTGGTCCCGCGCCTTCCGCGCCTGGGCCCTGGCCAATCCCGAGGGCTTCCGGCTGATCTACGGCGACCCCGTCCCCGGCTACCGGGCCCCGGAGGGCGGCCCCGCCCCGGACGCGGCCCGCCGGGTGTGCACCGGCCTCGCCGGGCTCGCCGCGGCGGCCTGGCCGTACGCCGAACCCCAGTACCGGGACAGCGCGTTCGCCTGGTCCGACTTCGACGCCGGACTCCTCGACAAGGTGCGGCCGGCCTTCCCCGAGCTGCCGCCCGCCGCCGTCGCGCTGGCCCTGCGCCTCTGGGGGCGTCTGCACGGCCTGGTGACCCTGGAGGTGTACGGGCACCTGCGGCGCCAGACCACGAGCCCGGACAAGCTCTTCGCGGAGGAACTCACCCAGCTCGTCCGGACCCTGGGCGTCCCCCCGGCCGGCGCCTGAAAGAGCTAGAAGAAGCCGAGCGCCGAGGCTCCGCCGACCCCGCCGAGCACCATGAAGGCGGGCATGAGGACCTTGAGCTCGACCCAGCTGCCGGCCCGGAAGCGCATCCCCTTCGGCGGTCCGATCGGGTACCAACGCTTGCGGCCCACCGGGATGGGCCACAGGACCGGGCAGCCGGAGACCGTCAGGGCGTCGCCGATGTCGTGGACGAGGGCGCCCAGGACGATCGGCAGCCCCAGCCACAGGTACTCCTGGCCGGGGCCCGTGAAGAACCAGTCCGCGCCGTTGCCCGGCTTGTCGAGGACGCCCGCGAGGATCCAGGCGCTGGTCGCGCCGAGCAGCCACACCAGGACGTCGCTGGACATCCGCGCGGCCCGCCACAGCAGGCCCTCCACGGCGAGGACCAGGTGGACGAAGAGGATGGCCAGGACCGCCCACCGGCCGCCGGTGACCGCCGCGGCGGAGGCGCCCGCGCCGATCAGGACGGCCCAGAGCCAGGTGTGGGTGAGGGTGCGGTGCCCGCCGGACCTGCGGGGGTCGGCCGAGGAGCGGGTGGCCTTGTAGACGGCGTACGAGAGCTTGTCGACGATCTCGCAGAGGCCCCGGGAGACCGGCCCGAAGGCGCGGGAGATCGTCGCCGACTTGTGGTCGAGGTCGGGGGCGAGGGCGGCGCCCGCGCAGATGAGGGCCCCGACGAGCAGGACCGGCCACGGCATGGGCTTGTCGAAGGCGGCGGCAGCCGCTCCCACACCCAGCCAGGCCGCCGCTCCGGACAGTGAGTGCGCCGGTCCCATCATGGTTGCTGCCGCCCCGTTTCTCCTGCGCCGGCGCTCAGTTGACGACCGGTCGACGGACGAGCCTACCGTCCGTGATCAAGGAGGCCGGCGGCCGGTTCCCTCATCCGAGCGGAATCCAGGCAAGATGGGGGGCGTGACCCTTATCGATCAGCTTCCGCCGACCGCCGACCCCGACGCCCTCTTCGAGGCCTTCTCCTCATGGGCCGAGGACCAGGGCATCACGCTCTACCCGGCCCAGGAGGAGGCGCTGATCGAGGTGGTGTCCGGGGCGAACGTGATCCTGTCGACCCCGACCGGCTCGGGGAAGTCGCTGGTCGCGGCGGGGGCGCACTTCACGGCCCTCGCGAACGACCAGGTCACCTTCTACACGGCGCCGATCAAGGCGCTCGTGTCGGAGAAGTTCTTCGACCTGTGCAAGCTCTTCGGCACGGAGAACGTCGGCATGCTCACCGGCGACGCCTCCGTGAACGCGGACGCGCCGGTCATCTGCTGTACGGCCGAGGTCCTCGCCTCGATCGCCCTGCGGGACGGCAAGCACGCCGACATCGGCCAGGTCGTCATGGACGAGTTCCACTTCTACGCGGAGGCGGACCGCGGCTGGGCCTGGCAGATCCCGATCCTCGAACTGCCGCAGGCGCAGTTCATCCTCATGTCGGCGACGCTCGGTGACGTGGCGATGTTCGAGAAGGACCTGACCCGGCGGACCGGAAAGCCGACCTCGGTGGTCCGCTCGGCGACCCGGCCGGTGCCGCTGTCGTACGAGTACGAGCTCACACCGATCACGGACACCCTGACGGAGCTCCTGGAGACCAAGCAGGCCCCCGTCTACATCGTCCACTTCACGCAGGCCCAGGCCGTCGAGCGGGCGCAGTCGCTCATGAGCATCAACATGTGCACGCGCGAGGAGAAGGACCGGATCGCCGAGCTCATCGGCAACTTCCGCTTCACCACCAAGTTCGGACAGAACCTCTCGCGGTACGTCCGCCACGGCATCGGCGTCCACCACGCGGGCATGCTGCCCAAGTACCGGCGGCTCGTCGAGAAGCTCGCCCAGGCCGGTCTGCTGAAGGTGATCTGCGGGACGGACACGCTGGGCGTCGGCGTCAACGTGCCCATCCGTACGGTGCTGTTCACGGCGCTGACCAAGTACGACGGCAGCCGGGTGCGCACGCTGCGGGCCCGTGAGTTCCACCAGATCGCGGGGCGGGCCGGCCGGGCCGGCTTCGACACCGCCGGTTACGTGGTCGCGCAGGCGCCCGAGCACGTCATCGAGAACGAGAAGGCGCTCGCGAAGGCCGGCGACGACCCGAAGAAGCGCCGCAAGGTGGTCCGCAAGAAGGCTCCGGAGGGCTTCGTCGCCTGGAGCGACACCACCTTCGAGAGGCTGATCGGCTCCGAGCCGGAGCCCCTGACCTCGCGCTTCAAGGTCACCAACATCATGCTGCTGTCGGTGATCGCCCGCCCGGGCAACGCCTTCGACGCGATGCGCAAGCTCCTGGAGGACAACCACGAGCCGCGCAAGGCGCAGCTGCGGCACATCCGCCGGGCCATCGCGATCTACCGCTCGCTGCTGGACGGCGGTGTGGTGGAGCAGCTGGAGACCCCGGACGCCGAGGGCCGCACGATCCGGCTGACCGTCGACCTCCAGCAGGACTTCGCGCTCAACCAGCCGCTGTCGACGTTCGCGCTGGCCGCCTTCGACCTGCTGGACCCCGAGTCCCCGTCGTACGCCCTCGACATGGTGTCGGTGGTGGAGTCGACGCTCGACGACCCGCGCCAGATCCTCGCCGCGATGCAGAACAAGGCGCGCGGCGAGGCCGTCGGGCAGATGAAGCGCGACGGCGTCGAGTACGAGGAGCGGATGGAGCGGCTCCAGGAGATCTCGTACCCGAAGCCGCTGGAGGAGCTGCTCTGGCACGCGTACGACGTCTACCGGAAGTCGCACCCGTGGGTCGGCGACCACCCGGTCTCGCCGAAGTCGGTCATCCGTGACATGTACGAACGCGCCATGACGTTCACGGAGTTCACGTCCTGGTACGAGCTGGCGCGGACCGAGGGCATCGTCCTGCGCTACCTCGCGAGCGCGTACAAGGCGCTCGACCACACCATCCCGGACGACCTGAAGACCGAGGACCTGGAGGACCTGATCGCCTGGCTGGGCGAGATGGTGCGGCAGGTGGACTCCTCGCTGCTCGACGAGTGGGAGCAGCTGGCGAACCCGGAGGTCCAGACGGCCGAGGAGGCCCAGGAGAAGGCCGACCAGGTCAAGCCGGTCACGGCGAACGCCCGCGCCTTCCGGGTCCTCGTGCGCAACGCGATGTTCCGCCGGGTGGAGCTGGCGGCCCTCGACAACGTGGACGCGCTGGGCGACCTCGACGCCGAGTCCGGCTGGGACGCGGACGCGTGGGGCGACGCGATGGACGCGTACTGGGACGAGTACGACGACCTCGGCACGGGTCCCGACGCGCGCGGCCCGAAGCTCCTCGCCATCGAGGAGGACGCGGCACACGGTCTGTGGCGCGTCCGGCAGACCTTCGCCGACCCGAACGGCGACCATGACTGGGGCATCAGCGCGGAGGTGGATCTCGCGGCCTCCGACGAGGAGGGGCGGGCGATCATCCGCGTGACGTCCGTGGGACAGCTCTGAGGATCGGCCGGCTCTAAGGAGAGATGACGGTGACCAACCCCGCCGAGAAGCTCGTCGATCTGCTCGATCTGGAGCGGATCGAGGTGAACATCTTCCGCGGGCGCAGCCCGCAGGAGTCCTTGCAACGGGTCTTCGGCGGGCAGGTCGCCGGGCAGGCCCTGGTGGCGGCCGGCCGGACCACCGACGGCGACCGGCCGGTGCACTCGCTGCACGCCTACTTCCTGCGGCCGGGCCGGCCCGGGGTGCCGATCGTGTACGAGGTGGAGCGGGTGCGGGACGGCCGGTCGTTCACGACCCGCCGGGTCACGGCGGTCCAGGAGGGGCGCACGATCTTCAACCTGACGGCCTCCTTCCACAAGCCGGAGGAGGGCGCCTTCGAGCATCAGCTGCCGCCGCGGCACCTGACCGACCCGGAGAGCCTGCCGAACCTGGCGGACGAGATCCGCGAGCACCTGGGGGCGCTGCCGGAGGCCCTGGAGCGGATGGCCCGCCGGCAGCCCTTCGACATCCGGTACGTGGACCGGCTGCGCTGGACCGCGGAGGAGGTCAAGGGCGCGGACCCGCGCTCCGCGGTGTGGATGCGGGCCGTGGGGCCGCTGGGCGACGATCCGCTGGTCCACACCTGCGCGCTGACCTACGCCTCGGACATGACCCTCCTGGACGCGGTCCGGATCCCGGTGGAGCCCCTGTGGGGTCCGCGCGGGTTCGACATGGCGTCGCTGGACCACGCGATGTGGTTCCACCGGCCGTTCCGGGCGGACGAGTGGTTCCTGTACGACCAGGAGTCGCCGATCGCGACGGGTGGCCGGGGGCTCGCGCGGGGCCGGATCTACGACCGCGAGGGACGGCTTCTCGTGTCGGTGGTCCAGGAGGGGCTGTTCCGCCCGTACGCCGGCTGACGGTCAACCGTCCATCCGGGCGATGCGGGGTCCGTGCTTTCGACACCGTGGCAGGACACGTCGTTCCCTGTCTCCAGCATGATCGATTGTCCGGTCCCCTCGTTCGCCCGATGAAAGTGTGCAGTCATGTCGACCTCGACCGACCTCAAGGTCCGCGCCGTCCGCGCGGAGGACTTCCCGCAGTGGCGCGCGCTCTACCGCGGCTACGCCGACTTCTACAAGGTCGAGCAGACCGAGGAGGCCGCCGCACGCGTGTGGTCGTGGGTGAACGACCCCGGCCACGAGGTCGAGGCGCTCGTGGCCGAGGACGGCGACGGCAGGCTGGTCGGCCTCGCGCACTACCGGGCCTTCGCCCGGCCGCTCTCGGCGACCACCGGCGGCTTCCTCGACGACCTGTTCGTCGCCCCGGAGAGCCGCGGGTCCGGCGCGGCCGACCTGCTGCTCGCCGCGCTGCGCGGGATCGCCGCCGAGCGCGGCTGGAGCGTCGTCCGCTGGATCACCGCGGACGACAACCACCGGGCCCGCGCCAAGTACGACCGGCTGGCGACCCGCACGATGTGGGTCACGTACGACATGACGCCCGGCGCCTGACACCCCTACGGGGTCTGGTCGAAGCCCGGGAGGGTGTCCTGGGCGACCTCGTGGCGGCGGGAGCGGATGTCGGGGCCCGGCGGGTGGAGCTTGGCGTCACAGGTCGGCCCGAGGCCCGTACGGCGGGAGTCCGCGCCGGTCAGGGGGCGGCCGCAGAGCCGGCAGCACACCCGGTCGGATTGTTCCTCCGACGCGGAATCGATCGCGATGGCCAGTCGTTCGTCACCCATGTGGAGATCAAACCCCATTTCGACGAGGAGCGGCCCGCATGAGCCTGTACGACATCCCCCTGAAGACCCTGACCGGGGAGCCCGTCTCCCTCGCCGACTACCGGGACCACGCGGTCCTCGTCGTGAACGTGGCCTCGAAGTGCGGCCTGACCCCGCAGTACGCCGGTCTGGAGCGGCTGCAGAAGGCGTACGGGGAGCGCGGCTTCACCGTGCTCGGCGTGCCCTGCAACCAGTTCGCGGGCCAGGAGCCGGGCAGCGCGGAGGAGATCCAGACCTTCTGCTCGGCGACGTACGGGGTGTCCTTCCCGCTCCTGGAGAAGGCGGACGTGAACGGCGAGGCCCGTCACCCGCTCTACACGGAGCTGACCCGGGTCGCGGACGCCGAGGGCGAGGCCGGGGACATCCAGTGGAACTTCGAGAAGTTCCTCATCGGCAAGGACGGCGGGGTCACCCGGTTCCGTCCGCGCACCGAGCCGGAGGCCGCGGAGGTCGTCTCCGCGATCGAGGCGCAGCTCGCCTGAGGCGGAGCGCTGCCCCCGGACCCCGTCGGCCGACGGGGTCCGGGGGCAGCGGCGTTCTCAGGGGGTACGGGGAGTACGGGCGAGGAGCCGGCAGCGGGCCGGGCCCGCCGCCTGGAGGGTGATCGCGGGCGCGACCGGGACCTCGGCGTCGACGGCCTCGAACGCGTGCCGCTGGAGGATCATCGCCAGGGCGACGACCGACTCCAGCATCGAGAAGTGCTGGCCGATGCAGGCGCGCGGCCCGCCGCCGAAGGGGAACCAGGCGTACCGAGGGCGGGCGGCCTCCGCCTCGGGCGTGAAGCGGTCGGGGTCGAAGCGCTCCGGGTCCTCCCAGTAGGCCGGGTGCCGGTGGGTGACCCAGGGGGCCACGATGACGTCCGCGCCCGCCGGGATGGTGACGCCGTCGATCTCGGTGGCGGCGACGGCGCGGCGGCCGATGGCCGGCGCGGCCGGGAAGAGCCGCATGGACTCCTTGAGGACCTGGGTGACGTACGGCAGGGAGTCCAGGTCGGCGGCGCCCGGAGTGCGGCCGTCGAGCACCCGGTCGACCTCCTCGTGCGCCCGCGCCTGGATCTCCGGGTGACGGGCGAGGAGGTGGAGGGCGAAGCCGAGGGAGGTCGCGGTCGTCTCGTGGCCGGCGACGAGGAAGACGAGGACCTGCTCGCGCAGCTCGGTGGCGCTGAAGCTGCCGTCCTCGGCGCTCTCGGCCTCGGCGAGGAGCGTGAGGAGGTCCTGTCCGTCGCCGGGAGCGCGGCCGGACTCCCGGCGGTCGGCGATGATCCGGTCGCAGACCTCGTAGAGCGCCTGGTGGACGGCGGCGGCCCTGCGGTTGCCGGGGGTGGGCCAGGTGCGGGGCGTGTTCAGCGGGGAGTAGCCGCGGCGGAGCACATAGGCGCCGACCTCGGGGAAGCAGCGCTCGACGACCTCGACGGCCGCGTCGACGTCGGTGCCGAAGAGGATGCGGGCCACGGCGCGGAGGGCGAGGCGGGTCGTCTCCTGGAGGACGTCGACGGCGAAGGCCGCGTCCTCGTGCCACTCGTCCATGAGGGCGGTGACCTCGGCGGCGATGGCGGCGGCGTAGCCGTCGACGCGGCGCTTGGTGAAGAGCGGCTGGACGAGCCGGCGCTGCCGGAGGTAGTCCTCGTCCTGGCTGGTCAGCAGGCCGTTGCCGAAGGACTCGCGAATCTCCTGGTAGAAGGCGTTGTCCTTGCGGAAGTTGGCCGATTCGCCGGCGAGGACCTGCTGGGCGCCCTCGGCGGAGAAGACGCCGTAGACGGTGGCGCGGATGCCGGGCGGTCCCGCGGTGATCCGGACGACGTCGCCGTGCTCCCGCTGGGCGCGCAGGAAGGTGCCCAGGGAGTCGTTCTTGAGGTCGAACATGGAGCCGAGCAGCGGTAGTCCCGCGAGTTCGGGCGCTTCGGCCCGGGCGGTGGTGGTCATGATCGGTTCCCCCTTGATCGTCACCGGCGGGACGATTCTCCCCCAGGACGCAACCCACGAGTAGACCGGGCTGAACACCCGTCCGGATATGGCCGGTTGGTCCGGCCACCGACGGTCGCAGGGCGACTGTCAGTGGCTTCTGCGAGGCTCGTTCCATGGACCGACCCGAGCTCACCCTGCAACTGACGATCGACTGCGCCGACCCCCAGCGCCTCGTGCCCTTCTGGCTGGAGGCCCTGCGGTACATCCCGGATCCGCCGCCCGCGGGACACGCCACCTGGCGGGAGTACTGGCAGGCGATCGGCGTGCCCGAGGACGAGCTGGGCGAGGACGCCGGAGAGCTGCCGGAGTCCATCGTGGACCCGAAGGGCGTGGGCCCCCGCGTCTGGTTCCAGCGGGTCCCGGAGCCCAAGACCGTCAAGAACCGCGTCCACCTCGACCTGAAGGTCGGCGGCGGCCGCGACGTCCCGCTGGCGCTGCGCCGCGAGCGGGTGGACGGCGAGGTCGCCCGTCTGACGGCGCTGGGCGCCACCATCCTGTACCCGATGGACGAGCCGAACGGCATGGACTACTACGCGGTGGTCCTCCAGGACCCGGAGGGCAACGAGTTCTGTCTCGTATGAGCCGGAGGTCAGGGGGCGAGGCCGAGTGGGGCGGGGCGGGCGGGGCGGGTGTCCCGGGACGGCCCGCCCCGCCCTGCCTCCGCGCCTCCGCTCGTCCGCGCCCCCGCTCGTCCGCTCGTCCCCTACTTCGCCAGCGCGCGGCTGATCACCATGCGCTGGATCTCGCTCGTGCCCTCGAAGATCGTGTAGATGGCGGCGTCGCGGTGCATCCGCTCCACCGGGTACTCGCGGGTGTAGCCGTTGCCGCCGAGTATCTGGATGGCCTGGCCGGTGACCTTCTTGGCGACCTCGCTGGCGTACAGCTTGGACATCGAGCCCTCGGCCGCGGTGAAGGGCTTGCCGGCGGTCGCCATCCAGGAGGCGCGCCAGACGAGGAGGCGGGCCGCGTCGATCTGGGTGGCCATGTCGGCGAGCTGGAAGGCGACGCCCTGGTTCTCGATGATCGGGCGGCCGAACTGCACGCGGGTCTTCGCGTAGTCGAGGGCGACCTCGTACGCGGCGCGGGCGGTGCCGACGGCCATGGCGCCGACCGCCGGGCGGGAGGCCTCGAAGGTGGCCATGGCGGCGTTCTTCACGCGCTCGCCGCCGCCCGCCTTCGCCTTCTCGCGGGCCCGGGCGAGGCGCTCGTCGAGCTTGTCCTTGCCGCCGAGGAGGCAGTGGCCGGGGACGCGGACGTCCTCCAGGACGACCTCGGCGGTGTGGGAGGCGCGGATGCCGTGCTTCTGGAACTTCTGCCCCTGCGAGAGGCCGGGGGTGTTCGGCGGCACGATGAAGGAGGCGTGGCCGCGGGAGCCGAGCTCGGAGTCGACGACGGCGACGACGACGTGGACGTTGGCGATGCCGCCGTTGGTCGCCCAGGTCTTGGTGCCGTTGAGGACCCATTCGTCCTTGGCCTCGTCGTACACGGCCCGGGTCCGCATGGCGGCGACGTCGGAGCCGGCGTCGGGCTCGGAGGAGCAGAAGGCGGCGACCTTGACGTCGTTCGCGTCGCCGTACATCTCCGGGACCCAGGTGCCGATCTGCTCCTCGGTGCCGTTGGCGAGGACGCCGACGGCGGCGAGGCCGGTGCCGACGATGGAGAGCGCGATGCCCGCGTCGCCCCAGAAGAGCTCCTCCATGGTCATCGGGACGCCGAGACCGGTCGGGTCGAAGAACTGCTGGGCATAGAAGTCGAGGGAGTAGATTCCGAGCTTGGCGGCCTCCTGGATGATCGGCCAGGGGGTCTCCTCGCGCTCGTCCCATTCGGCCGCGGCCGGACGCATCACATCGGCGGCGAAACCGTGCAGCCAGTCGCGGACCTGCTTCTGGTCGTCGTTGAGATCGAGCGTGAACTCGGCCATAGTTCCCTCCCAGCAGTACGTTACTTGCGGTAACAGCAGTGTGTTACCGGCGGGTACGGGCTGTCAACCTGCGGCGGAGCGGTTCGGGCCGCCCGACACCGGACACCGCGCGGGTGTTACGTTGCGACAGCCTCACGGAATCGCACGGGCGGGGAGACACGCTTATGGACATCACACACCGGACCACCGACCAGCAGAAGCCCGTGGAACAGAGGCGGCGCGAACTGCTGGAGGCGGCGGACCGGGTGGTGCTCCGGGACGGACCCAAGGCGTCCATGAACGCCATCGCGGCGGAGGCCGGCATCACCAAGCCGATCCTCTACCGGCACTTCGGCGACAAGGGCGGCCTCTACCGCGCCCTCGCCACCCGCCACACCGACGCGCTCCTCGCGGCGCTCCGGGCCGCGCTCGACGCCCCCTCGGACCGGCGCAACCGCGTCGAGTCCACCCTCGACACCTACCTCGCCTCGATCGAGGCGATGCCCCAGGTGTACCGCTTCCTCATGCACCCGGCGGAGGAGTCGCACCAGTCCGAGCAGGGCTTCGACGTCGGCCGCCACTCGGCCCCGCTGCTGCGCCGCATGGGCGAGGAGCTCGGCCAGGTCATCGCCGAGCGCGTCGACCTCGGCCCCGACGCCGAGGTCCAGGCCCGGATCTGGGGCCACGGCATCGTCGGCATGATGCACGCGGCCGGCGACTGGTGGCTCGGCGAACGCCCCTGCTCCCGCGCCGACCTCGTCAGCAGCCTCGCCGACCTCCTCTGGGGCCGGCTCGCGGAGGCCGACGACCTCCCCGGCGGGCCCGGTTTCTAAAAGGCTCGGTTCGCCTCCGGGGCGCTCAAGCCGGGCTCACAGTCCCCCGCGGGGTCAGCGGGAACCCTCCAGCGCGGACGCGTCGGCGCCCCACGGCTGCTTGCGGATCGTGCGCAGCAGACGTGACTTGCGCCACCCCGTCACGTGGTCGGCGTAGACCCCGCCCTCCAGGTGGTCGGTCTCGTGCTGGAGGCAGCGGGCGAAGAAACCCGTGCCCTCGATCCGTACCGGAGTGCCGTCCAGCCGGACGCCCTCCACCACGGCGCGGTCGAAACGCGGGGTCGGCGCCTCCAGGCCCGGCAGCGAAAGACAGCCCTCGGGGCCCCGGATCACGTCGCCGTCCGCCTCGACCAGCGTCGGATTCACCACATGGCCCAGGTGGCGCGTGTCCTCGTCGTCGGGGCAGTCGTACACGAAGACCCGCAGGCCCACACCGACCTGGTTCGCCGCCAGACCCACGCCGTGCGCCGCGTACATCGTGGCGAACATGTCCTCGACGAGCCGGGCCAGTTCGGGGCCGAAGTCGGTGACGGGCGCGCAGGGCGCGTGCAGGACGGGGTCGCCGAGCAGAGTCATCGCTCGAACGAGACCGGAACTGCCGGGGATGGGGCGGTTTCGCATGGCCGTAAGGGTACGGTCCGCCGTGACCAGCCTGTTTCGCACGGCCTCTCGGCGGTGCCGCTGTTCGGGCTGCTGGCCGGATCTCGATAGGCTGAGCCCGGACCGACGCAAGGAGGAACAAGAACGATGTCAGGACACCCCGGTAATCCAGAGCCGCTGTCGCCGCGCGCCAAGCTGGCCGTGACGGCGGGCAAGGCCGCGGCCGCGGTGTCGCGTGCGGCAGGTCGCGGCAGCGGATCCGTGATCGGCGGCAAGGTGGCGCTGAAGCTCGACCCGGACCTCCTCGGGCGGCTCGCGCAGCACCTGGACGTCGTCCTGGTGTCGGCGACCAACGGCAAGACGACGACGACCCGGCTGATCGCCGAGGCGCTCCGCGCCGCCGGCCCCGTGGTCTCGAACGCCCTCGGCGCCAACATGCCCGCGGGCATCACCTCGGCGCTGGCCGGCGGCTCGGACTCCAAGTACGGCGTCATCGAGGTCGACGAGAAGTACCTCGCCGGCGTCGCCCGCGACACCACGCCCAAGGTGATCGCGCTGCTCAACCTCTCCCGCGACCAGCTCGACCGCGCCGCCGAGACCCGGATGCTCGCCGAGAAGTGGCGCGAGGGCCTCAACGGCACCAAGGCCGTGGTCATCGCCAACGCCGACGACCCGCTCATCGTGTGGGCCGCCTCCTCCTCCCCCAACGTGGTGTGGGTGGCCGCGGGCCAGGAGTGGAAGGACGACGCCTGGTCGTGCCCCGCCTGCGGCGGTGTGATGCAGCGCCCGGGCGACGACTGGTTCTGCGGCGAGTGCGGCTTCCGCCGTCCCGCGCCGAGCTGGGCGCTCAACGGCGACCACGTGCTCGACCCGCACGGTTCGGCCTGGCCGATCCGTCTCCAGCTGCCCGGCCGCGCCAACAAGGCGAACGCCGCCACCTCCGCCGCGGTCGCCGCGGTCTTCGGGGTGCCGCCGCAGGTGGCCCTGGAGCGCATGTACCAGGTGCAGGCCGTCGCCGGACGCTACGACGTCGTCTCGTTCCAGGGACGCGACCTGCGGCTGCTGCTCGCGAAGAACCCGGCCGGCTGGCTGGAGACGTTCTCGCTCATCGACGCGCCGCCGACCCCGGTGATCCTCTCCGTCAACGCCCGCGGCGCCGACGGCACGGACACCTCCTGGCTGTGGGACGTGGACTACGGGCGGCTCGCGGGCCACCCGATCATGGTGATCGGCGACCGGAAGCTGGACCTGGCGGTCCGCCTGGAGGTCGCGGGTGTGGACTTCCGCGTCTGCGAGACGCTCGACGAGGCCGTCACGATGGCCCCGCCCGGACAGATCGAGCTGATCGCCAACTACACCGCCTTCCAGGACGTCCGCCGCCGCGTCGGCAACTGACCCGTAGAGGACTTGCAGCATGAGTGACAGCAGCCTGCGCCTGGTCTGGGTCTACCCGGACCTGCTCAGCACCTACGGCGACCAGGGCAACGTCCTCGTCGTCCAGCGCCGCGCCGAGCAGCGCGGCCTCCACGTCGAGCGCGTCGACGTCCGCAGCGACCAGCCGGTGCCGACCTCCGGCGACATCTACCTGATCGGCGGCGGCGAGGACCGTCCGCAGCGGCTCGCGGCCGAGCGTCTGCGGCGGGACGGCGGCCTCAGCCGGGCCGCGTCCAACGGCGCGATCATCTTCTCGGTCTGCGCCGGCTACCAGATCCTGGGCCACGAGTTCATCAACGACCTCGGCGAGCGCGAGGCCGGCCTCGGCCTGATCGACGTGATCTCGACCCGCGGCGAAGGTGCCCGCTGCGTCGGCGACGTCCTCGCGGACATCGACCCGCGCCTCGGCCTGCCCCAGCTCACCGGCTTCGAGAACCACCAGGGCATCACCCACCTCGGCCCGACGGCCCGGCCCTTCGCCCGGACCGTCTTCGGCAACGGCAACGGCACCGGCGACGGCACCGAGGGCGCGTACAACGACACCGTCTTCGGTACGTACATGCACGGCCCCGTCATGGCCCGGAACCCGCAGATCGCGGACCTGCTCCTGAAGCTGGCCCTCGACGTGAACGCGCTGCCGCCGACCGACGACCGGTGGTACGAGGCGCTGCGCGCCGAGCGCATCGCGGCGGCCACGCAGCCCGCCTGACGCACCCTCACGGGCTCGTACGAACGTACGGTGTCCACTGTGCGGACATCCGTTTCGGCCCCGCCACCCTGCACCGATAGGGTGGCGGGGATCCAGCCGGACGACGTGGTCCGGGAGTCGGCCCACGTTGCAAAGGTTTTTGGGCTATGCGCATTGGTGTGCTCACCTCCGGCGGAGACTGCCCCGGTCTGAATGCCGTCATCCGTTCCGTCGTGCACCGCGCCGTCGTCGACCACGGTGACGAGGTCATCGGCTTCCACGACGGGTGGAAGGGCCTGCTGGAGTGCGATTACCGCAAGCTCGACCTCGACGCGGTGGGCGGCATACTCGCCCGCGGCGGCACCATCCTCGGCTCCTCCCGGGTCCAGCCCGCGCATCTGGTCGGCGGCGTCGAGCGCGCCCGCGGCCACGTCGCCGACCTGGGCCTCGACGCCATCATCCCGATCGGCGGCGAGGGCACCCTGAAGGCGGCGAACCTCCTCTCCGAGGCGGGCCTGCCGATCGTCGGGGTCCCCAAGACCATCGACAACGACATCGCCTCCACCGACGTCACCTTCGGCTTCGACACGGCCGTCACCGTCGCCACCGAGGCGCTCGACCGGCTGAAGACCACCGCCGAGTCCCACCAGCGGGTCCTCGTCGTCGAGGTCATGGGCCGCCACACCGGCTGGATCGCGCTGCACTCCGGCATGGCCGCCGGCGCGCACGCCGTCGTCGTCCCCGAGCGCCCCTTCGACATCGACGAGCTGACCGCCCGGGTCGGCGCGCGGTTCGAGGCCGGCAAGCGGTTCGCGATCGTCGTCGTCGCCGAGGGCGCGAAGCCGGCCGAGGGCTCGATGGACTTCAAGACCGCCGGCACGGACATCTACGGCCACGAGCGGTTCACCGGCATCGCCAACCAGCTCTCCGTCGAGCTGGAGCAGCGCCTCGGCAAGGAGGCCCGCCCGGTCATCCTCGGCCACGTCCAGCGCGGCGGCACCCCGACCGCGTACGACCGCGTCCTCGCCACCCGCTTCGGCTGGCACGCGGTGGAGGCGGCGCACCGCGGCGAGTTCGGCATGCTGACCGCGCTGCGCGGCACGGACATCGTCATGGTCCCGCTGGCGCAGGCCGTCGAGTCCCTGAAGACGGTCCCCGAGGACCGCTACGCCGAGGCGGAGTGCGTGCTCTGAACCACGCCACGAGGCGAGAACCGCCCCCGGTCGCAGTCGCGGCCGGGGGCGGTTCTAGTCTGGTGCGGACAACAAGCGCGAATCGGGCTCCAGGAGTACGCAGATGGATCACAGCGGGCACGGCATGACCATGGATCTGCCGCCGTTCACGCTGGAGCGGGGCCTCGAGTTCTCTCCCGACCTCTTCTTCCTGATCGGCTGCCTCACGGCGCTCGGTCTGTACGGCTGGGGTGTGGCGCGGCTGCGGCGGCGCGGTGACGCGTGGCCGGTGAGCCGGACGGCGTTCTTCACCGTCGGCGTGCTGT
The DNA here is from genome assembly GCF_042268445.1 of Streptomyces sp. NPDC056169. Classification (NCBI taxonomy): domain Bacteria; kingdom Bacillati; phylum Actinomycetota; class Actinomycetes; order Kitasatosporales; family Streptomycetaceae; genus Streptomyces; species Streptomyces sp. NPDC056169. Next base: position 334,617 of record NZ_JBHJUO010000002.1, read on the forward strand.
CCATCGCCCTGGTGATGTGCACCAAGCTCAACGACTACGGCATGGTCATGTTCAGCGTGCACATGGTGCAGCACATGGTGATCTCCATGCTGTCGCCGATCCTGCTGCTGCTGGGCGCGCCGGTGACGCTGGCGCTGCGGGCGCTGCCGGTGGCGGGCCGGGGCTCGACGGGGCCGCGCGAGCTGCTCCTGAAGCTGCTGCACAGCCGGTACATGAAGGTGGTCACGCACCCCGGCTTCACGATCCCGATGTTCATCGCGAGCCTGTACGCGCTGTACTTCACGCCGCTGTTCGACTTCCTGATGGGCTCCAAGCCCGGGCACATCGGGATGATGGTGCACTTCCTGATGGTCGGCCTGGTCTTCTTCTGGCCGATCATGGGCGTGGACCCGGGCCCGCACCGGCCGGGCTACGTGATGCGGATGCTGGAGCTGTTCGCGGGCATGCCGTTCCACGCGTTCTTCGGCATCGCGCTGATGATGGCGAGCCAGCCGATGGTCAAGGTGTACGAGAACCCGCCCGCCTCGCTGGGGATCGACGCCCTCGCCGACCAGAACGCGGCGGGCGGCATCGCCTGGGCGTTCAGCGAGATCCCGTCCGTGCTCGTGCTGATCGCGCTGGTCTACCAGTGGTACCACTCCGAGCAGCGGCAGGCGGTCCGCATGGACCGGGCCGCCGACCGGAACGGGGACAAGGACCTGGAGGAGTACAACGCCTACCTGGCCTCGCTCCAGGCCCGGAGCCGCTGACCTGACCGCGGTCCCGGCGCACGCCGGTGCGTCCGGGGAGTAGCGCGCGCCCCCCTTCCGGGGTCACGATGGGGACGACGACTTCCGCGGCTCCGGCCGGGAGGAGGCGGATCGATGTCCGGTCCCACGAAGACGATGGCGGCGCTCACCGGCGCGGCGCTGGTGCTGACGACGACCTACACGGTGGCGCTCGGCAGCAGCGGCTGGCTCTGGTTCGGTCTGGTGGTGCTGGTGGTGGCCACGATCGGGATGGCGGCCGCCGACAGCTCGATTCCGGCCGCCCCGCCCCGCCGACGCCCACCGGGCCGGCCGGGCACGACACAGCCCTGACCTCTGACTCGCTGAGCCGCTGAGCCGCTGAGCCGCTGAGCCGCTGAGCCATTGACTCGCATGCCCGCGCCCCGCTGACCCGCGCGGTGTCTAGCCGCGCGGTGCGAGGACGACCCAGGTCTGTCCCGGGGCGAAGGTGAGGGGCGCTCCGTCCGGGGTGGTGAACGTGGTGTCCGCCGCGGCCGACGGGCGGGACCAGCGGGCCTCGTACGAGCGGCCGTCGCGCAGGACGACAGCGGTGCCGCTGCCGGTGGTCTCGGTGTACGGGGAGACCGCGCCGAACCGGTCCTGGAAGCGGGACGGACGGATCGTGACGCGCTGGACGACGACCGTCTCGGGGGTGAGGGGGCCGGAGTCCGTGGCGCGGGCCTCGCGGCCGTCCATCGCCACCCGCCAGGCGCGGTCGGCGGCGGACCAGGTGAAGGTGTAGCGGGCGGCGGGGAAGCGGACGGTCGAGGAGTCGACCGGGGTGCCGCCGCCCGGGGCGGGCCCGAAGCGGAAGCCGATGTCCTGGGCGTTCTGGGCTCCCGGGTCGGTGGCGAGGGCGCGTTCCGGGAGGACGTAGAGGTTGTGCGGGGCGGCCCGGTCCGGGGAGCGCCGGAACGCCCCGGGCGCGGTGGACTCGGTGACGAGGTGCAGCGGGGCGGCGTTCAGGAGGGGGTTCAGGGCGGACTGCGCGCCCGAGTAGGCGAGCACCGGCCGGCCGAAGGGGGCGAGGAGCGAGATGTCGGATTCCCGGGCGCTGCGGACGGGTCCGGTGAGCTCGGGGAGCCGGGAGGAGTAGACGGCCAGGAGCCGGGTCACGCCGCCCTCGACCTGTTCGACGTAGACGACGTCGGCGGAGCCGAGCCCGGTGTGGGGGCGGGCCGCCGGCACGTTGTCGATCTTCACGGCGAGGACGGGGGCCGGGCGTGCGGGGAGCCCGGTGAGCGGTGAGCGGGCGGTGGGCGCGGGGGCCGTCGTGGGCGGCGTGGTGCCGGGCACGGGGGCCGTGGTGGCCGGTGGGGGCGTCGGGGTGGGGCTCGGCTCGCGCGGGCCGGGGTCGGAGCAGCCGTACAGCCCGGCCGCCGTCATCGCGCAGAGCAGCGCGGTGAGGACACGGCCGGGGCGTCTGGTCCCTCGGTGGTCCGTCATGGTGACGCTCCTCCACCAGTGGACCACGGGCCCGCGTGCCGATACAACGGGCATGACGGACGACGAACGGGGGTCGCGGGTGTTCTACCACCTGTTGAAACACGTACTGCTGGGTCCGCTCCTCAGGCTGCTCTTCCGACCGCGGATCGAGGGGCTTGAGCACGTGCCCGCCGAGGGCGCGGCGATCGTCGCGGGCAATCACCTCTCCTTCTCCGACCATTTCCTGATGCCGGTCGTGCTCGACCGGCGGATCACCTTCCTGGCCAAACAGGAGTACTTCACGGGTCCGGGCATCAAGGGCCGGCTCACGGCGGCCTTCTTCCGGGCCGCCGGGCAGATCCCGGTGGACCGGTCCGGGAAGGAGGCCGGTCAGGCGGCGATCCGTGAGGGGCTCGGCGTCCTGGACAAGGGCGAGCTGCTCGGCATCTATCCCGAGGGGACGCGCTCCCACGACGGGCGGCTCTACAAGGGCAAGGTGGGGGTGGCCGTGATGGCGCTGACCGCCGGGGTGCCGGTGGTGCCGTGCGCGATGGTCGGCACCTTCGAGATCCAGCCGCCGGGGAAGGTCGTGCCGCGGATCCGCCGGGTCACGATCCGCTTCGGGGCGCCGCTGGACTTCTCGCGCTTCGCGGGGTCGGCGGGCGAGCGGGCGGTGGTCCGCGCGGTGACCGACGAGATCATGTACGAGGTCCTGCGGCTGTCCGGGCAGGAGTACGTGGACGAGTACGCGGCGGTCGTGAAGGCGGCGGAGGCGGGTGACGACGTGCCCGCGCGAAAGTTCCGCCGACGAGAACGCTGAGGGCGGATCCGCGCACGGCGGAATCCCCTGGGCCGGTGCTCCTGCCGGCCGTAGCGTCGCGATCATGACCAAGGGAAACGCGTTCGTACTCGGTGGATCGGGACAGGTGGGGCGGGCGGCCGTGCGGGCCCTCGTCGCGGACGGCTGGGAGGTGACGGCCGCCTCGCGGGGCGGCGCCAGGGACGAGAGGTGGCCGGACGAGGTCCGGTCGGTGCGGCTCGACCGGACCGAGGAGGGCGCGCTCGCGGCGGGCCTGGGCGACGGCTGTGACGTGCTCGTCGACATCGTCGCGTACGACGGCGGGCACGGCAGGCAGCTGACGGGTCTCGCCGACCGGATCGGCTCGGCGGTGGTGGTGTCGAGCGGCGCCGTCTACGAGGACGCGCAGGGCCGCAGCTTCGACACCCAGGACCGGCCCGACGGCTTCCCCGCCTTCCCGGTGCCGACCCCGGAGGAGTGGCGGACGGTCGCGCCCGGCGACACGACGTACGGCACGCGGAAGATCGCCCTGGAGCGGGAGCTGCTGGCGGCGGGCGACGCGCTGCCGACGACGCTGCTGCGCGCGGGCGCGATCCACGGTCCGTACAGCCCGGGTCCGCGCGAGCTGTGGTTCGTCAAGCGGGTGCTCGACGGGCGGCCGGTGCGGATCCTCGCGTACGGCGGTACCTCGCGGTTCCACCCGGTCCACGTGGACAACCTCGCGGAGCTCGTCCGGCTCGCGGCGGCGAAGCCGGGCAGCCGGGTGCTCAACGGCGGCGACCCCGAGGCGCCGACGGTGGCGGAGATCGGGGCGGCGATCGACGCGGTCATGGGGGTGTCGAGCGAGACGGTCCTGATGGACGGGGAGCCGGACGGCACGGTGGGGGCCACTCCGTGGACCGCGCCGCATCCCATCGTCTACGACATGACGGCGGCCGAGCGGGAGCTGGGGTACCGGCCGGTGGTGTCGTACGTCGAGACGCTGCCGGAGACGGTGGCGTGGCTGACGGCGCACCTGGGCGACCGGGAGTGGCGGGAGGCCTTCACGGGGCTCGCGAAGTACGGCGTGGACCTGTTCGACTACGCGGCGGAGGACGCCTGGCTGGCGTCCCGGGGCTGACGTACGGGGAAGAGGGGCGGCCGTCGGACGGCCGCCCCTCTTCTCATCGCTGCGCGAAGGCTGTTACGGCTTCGGGGTGGCGTGCGGGGCGCACGTCTGGTCCGTCGCGTCCAGCTTGCCGCTCAGCAGGTAGGCCTCGACCTTGGTGTTGATGCACGGGTTGAGGAGGCCGGTGATGCCGTGCGAGCCGGCGTCCTTCTCCGTGATCAGGCGCGAGCCCTTGAAGCGCTTGTGCAGCTCGACCGCGCCCTCGTACGGCGTGGCGGCGTCGCGCTCGGACTGGGCGATGAGCACGGGCGGCAGGCCCTTGCCGGTCTTCACCTCGGTCGGGCGCTGGCGCGGGGCGGACCAGGTCGCGCAGGGGAGGTTCATCCACGCGTTGGCCCAGGTCATGAACGGGTACTGCTCGTGGAGGCGGGAGTTGTCCCGGTCCCACTTCTTCCAGCTGGTCGGCCAGGGGGCGTCGGCGCACTCGACCGCGGTGTAGACGGCGTTGCCGTTCTCCGAGGCGATGTTGCCGGCCGTGTCGGTGGGGTCGGAGGCGGCCGACTCGATCAGCGGCTGCGGGTCACCGGCGGCGTACGCGCTCCAGGCCTGGGCGACCGGGGCCCACATGGAGTCGTAGTACGGGGCGTTCTGGAAGAAGCCGATGAGCTCGGCGGGTCCGACCTTGCCGCCCAGGGGCTCCTTCTTGGCGGCGGCGCGCAGGGTCTCCCACTGCTGCCGGACCTCCGCCAGGGTGTCGCCCAGGTGGTAGGTGGCGTCGTTCTGGGCGACCCAGGTCATCCAGTCCGTGAGCCGGCCCTCGAAGGCGATGTCCTGGCCGAGGTTGGCCCCGTACCAGATCGAGCGCTTCGACGGGTTGACGACGCTGTCCAGGACCATGCGGCGGACGTGCGTCGGGAACAGGGTGCCGTAGACCGCGCCGAGGTAGGTGCCGTACGAGACGCCGACGAAGTTCAGCTTCTTCTCGCCGAGGGCGGCCCGGACGACGTCGAGGTCGCGCGCGGTGTTGGGCGTGGTCATGAAGGGCAGCATGTCGCCGCTCTTCTCCTCGCAGCCCTTGGCGTACTCGGCGGCGAGCTTGCGCTGCGCCTGCTTGTCGGCCTCGCTGTCGGGGACCGGGTCGAGCTTGGGGCCCTTGACGAACTCGGTCGGGTCGACGCAGGAGATGGGGGCGGAGTGGCCGACGCCGCGGGGGTCGAAGCCCACGAAGTCGTACGCCTTGGCGGTGTTCGCCCAGATCGCGTTCTTGGTGGTGACGCGGCGCGGGAAGCGGAGGCCGGAGCCGCCGGGGCCGCCCGGGTTGTAGAGCAGCGCGCCCTGGCGCTCGGCGGGGGTGCCGGTGGCGTTGATGCGGTCGACCGCGATCTTGATCTTCTTGCCGTTGGGCTTGGCGTAGTCGACCGGAACGGTGACCCAGCCGCACTGGATCGGCTTCTCCAGGCCCCAGTCCGCCGGACAGTCCTGCCAGTCGATGCCCGTCTGGGCGGCGCGGGCCGCGGCGACGGCGACGCCGATCGCTTCCGCGTCGCGCAGGTGACGGTTGCTGTCGGCGTTCGCCGCCGGGGCCGCGAGCGCGCCCAGGACGAGCGTGCCCGCTATCAGGGTGCCGGCCGAGCCGAGCATTGCCGTACGTCTCATGTGTCTCCCCCAGGATGGGCGCCGCCCCCGTGGCAGCGCCGCTGTGTCGGGCTGTCCGGGGGATCCTTTCGTCCCTGGGGCACACGAGGTAAGGGCGTACATGTGTTTCTTTACCGAACCAATAACCGGAGAGGCGTGTACCGCTGAGCGGTGACCTTCCGAAACCGCGTCACCGCGGGGCGAGTTCGGCCACGGCGGTGTCGAGGAGGCGGCGCAGCGCGAGGGCGTCGGGGGCGACGGCGGTGACGAGGGCGGCGGGGCCGGCGAGCGGGGCGATGACGGCCCCCTCGCCGAGAAGTCGCGCTTCCACCGGTTTGTCCGTGAAGTCGGGGTCGACGACGAGCAGTTGGCCGGTGGCCCGGTGACCGCCGAGGACCGCGCCGCCGTCCCAGCCGTCGGGGGCCCCCGGCCCGTACGCCAGCTCCTGGTCGAGCAGGGGCCGGCCGGCGCGGCGGACGGTGAGGCGGGTGACGAGGGTGCCGGGCGGTTCGCCGTGCCGGCCGAGGATCTGTTCCTCGCGGAGGACGAGCCGGGCTGTGGGGGCGAGTTCGACGGTGGTGCGCATCCGCAGGTCCGAGCCGTGGGCGGAGACCAGCTGCTCGGGCAGCCAGCGCAGGACGCCGTCCTCCCCCACGGCGATCCGGACGTCGTACGTGGCGGGCTCGGCGCTCCGGCCCGGCAGGGCGAGGGTGGCGGCGGCCGAGTCGACCAGGAGCCGGGCCCCGTCCCGTACCTCGGTCTCGATCGCGAGCCGGTCACCGCCGAGCGGGGCGCTCATCGCCCCGACGACGGTGACCCGGGTCCAGCCGGCGGCGGCCCGGGTGCGGCGCAGGGCGAGGGGGCCGTCGCTCTCCAGGAGCGGCAGCCCGCCGTCGGCCGCGGCCGCGATCCGTGCGGTGGCGCGCAGGCTCACGCGGTCCGCGCCCCGGCCGCGGTCCATGCGTCGAGCCGGCCGCGGACCCAGTCGGCGACGGGCCCGACGCCGTTCTCGGCGCGCAGGGAGGTGAAGGCGACGGGCAGGTCGCCGCGCTGCTCCTTCGCGTCGCGGGCCATCCGCTCCAGGTCGGATCCGACGTAGGGGGCGAGGTCGGTCTTGTTGACGACGAGGAGGTCGGCGGTGGTGACGCCGGGGCCGCCCTTGCGGGGGATGTCGTCGCCGCCGGCGACGTCGATGACGAAGATCTGGGCGTCGACGAGGCCCTTGGAGAAGGTGGCGGTGAGGTTGTCGCCGCCGGACTCGACGAGGATGAGGTCGAGCGGGCCGACGGTCTCCTCCAGCTCCTCGACGGCTTCGAGGTTGGCGGAGATGTCGTCGCGGATGGCGGTGTGCGGGCAGGCGCCGGTCTCCACGGCCTGGATGCGCTCGGGCGGCAGGACGGCGTTGCGGAGGAGGAACTCGGCGTCCTCGCGGGTGTAGATGTCGTTGGTGACGACGGCGATCGAGAGGGTGTCGCGCAGGACCCGGCAGAGGGCGGCGACGGTGGCGGTCTTGCCGGAGCCGACCGGTCCGCCGAGGCCGATGCGCAGGGCGCGGCGGGTGCCGTCGGGGCGGTGGGCGTCGGCGGAGACCGCCGTGTGGTGGCTGTGGCCGTGGTCGAGGTGCATGGGGCGGCTCCCTTGGGGGCGGTTCGGGTCAGGAGGCGAAGAGGCGGACGGGCCAGGTCGCGTGCTGTTCGGCGGTGAGGTCGAGCAGCGGCGCGGAGGCGGCCGGCAGCGCGTCGACGCCCTGCCGGGCCGCGGCGGCCGCACGTGCGGCGACGCGGTCCATCTCGGGCGCGAGGCGGGCGAGGACGGCGGTCGCCTGGTAGGGGTCGAGGCTGAGGAGGCGTACGGCGGCGGTGGCGGGGCCGCCGACCGTCTCGTACGCGACGCAGTGGGCGGCGTCCTCGTGGCCGAGTCCGGCGGCCCGGGCGGTGGTGCCGAGGACGACGGGCTGATGGGCGCCGCGCGGGAAGGCCGCCGCCAGGGCGTCGAGTTCGGGGCTCGGCCAGGTGGCGCGGGCGGCCCGCATCAGCTGGCGGCCGAGCTTGCGGGCGGCGGCGCGCAGGGCGGGTGAGGCGGTGCGGGCGTCGGCGGCCGCGTCGAGCTCGTACGGGTCGAGTCCGAGGGCGGCGGCCGCGGCCAGGCCCGCCGAGGTGAGCCCGGTGGTGTGGAGCCGGCCGCGGCAGAAGGCCTCCAGACCGGCCGCGTCGGTGATGCGGCCGGCCTTGACCGCCGCCTCCGCACCGCCGGAGTGGGCGTGCCCGCCGGCGGGGAAACGCCCGTCGGCGAGCACGAGAAGGGCCGAGCGTGACGTCATCGGGACCACGTCAGAAGAGGAAGTAACGCTGGGCCATGGGCAGTTCGGCGGCGGGCGCCGGCTCCACGGGGTCGCCGTCGATGGTCACCGTGAAGGTGTCGGCGTCGACCTCGACCCGCGGCAGGGCGTCGTTCTCCCGCATGTCGGCCTTGGTGACCCGTCGGGTGTCGCCGATCGCGGTGAACTCCTTGTGGAGGCCCAGCTTCTGGGGCAGGTCGTCCTCGATCGCCGCCCGGGCCGTGAAGTTGAAGGAGCCGGCCGCGGCCGCCCTGCCGAGCGCGCCGAACATCGGGCGGGGCAGGACGGGCTGCGGGGTGGGGATGGAGGCGTTGGCGTCGCCCATCTGCGCGTACGCGATCTGGCCGCCCTTGACGACGACGAGCGGCTTCACGCCGAAGAAGGCGGGCTCCCAGAGCACGAGGTCGGCGAGCTTGCCGGTCTCGACCGAGCCGATGAGGTGGCCCATGCCCTGGGCGACGGCCGGGTTGATCGTGTACTTGGCGATGTAGCGGCGGGCCCGGTGGTTGTCGGCGCGGCCGTCGCCGGGCAGGGCGCCGCGCCGCTTCTTCATGACGTGGGCGGTCTGCCAGGTCCGCATGATGACCTCGCCGACGCGGCCCATGGCCTGGGCGTCGGAGGAGATGATCGAGATGGCGCCCAGGTCGTGGAGGACGTCCTCGGCGGCGATCGTGGACGGCCGGATGCGGGACTCGGCGAAGGCGAGGTCCTCGGGGACGGCCGGGTTGAGGTGGTGGCAGACCATCAGCATGTCGAGGTGTTCCTCGATGGTGTTGACGGTGTGCGGGCGGGTCGGGTTGGTCGAGCTGGGCAGGATGTACGGCTCGGAGACGACGGTGATGATGTCGGGAGCGTGCCCGCCGCCGGCGCCCTCCGTGTGGTACGCGTGGACGGTCCGGCCCGCGATGGCGGCGAGGGTGTCGTCGACGAATCCCGCTTCGTTCAGGGTGTCCGTGTGGATGGCGAGCTGGGCGCCGGTCTCGTCGCAGACGCTCAGACAGGCGTCGATGACGGCCGGGGTCGCGCCCCAGTCCTCGTGGATCTTGAACCCGAGGGCGCCGCCGCGGAGCTGGGAGTGCATGGCCTCCCGGGACATGGTGTTGCCCTTGCCGAGCAGACCGATGTTGACGGGGAAGGTGTCCAGGGCCTCGAACATCCGGGCGAGGTGCCACGGGCCGGGCGTGATGGTGGTCGCCTTGGTGCCCTCGGCCGGTCCGGTGCCGCCGCCGACAAGCGTGGTGACGCCGGTGGCGAGCGCCTGCTCGACGACGGTCGGGGAGATGAAGTGAACGTGGGTGTCGACGGCGCCGGCGGTGACGATCCTGCCGTTGCCGACGATGATCTCGGTCTCGGGGCCGATCACGAGGTCGGGGTGGACCCCGTCCATGGTGTCGGGGTTGCCGGCCTTGCCGATGCCGGTGATCCGGCCGTCGCGGATGCCGATGTCGGCCTTGACGACGCCCCAGTGGTCGATGATCACGGCTCCGGTGATCACGGTGTCGGGAGCGCCCTCGGCACGGGTCGTACGGGCCTGGCCCATGGACTCGCGGACGACCTTGCCGCCGCCGAAGACGGCCTCCTCGCCGGCGCGGCCGGGGCCGCCGCTGCGGTCCTCCTCGATCTCGACGAGGAGGTCGGTGTCGGCGAGCCGGATACGGTCGCCGGTCGTGGGGCCGAACAGGTCGGCGTAGACGGCGCGGTGCAGGTCAGGCACGGGGGCCTCCGTTCGGGCCGGTGACCCCGGCGGAGTGGGCGTCGGCGCCGAAGGGGCCCTGGGCGTTGCCGTCGAGGGGGCCCTGGGCGTCGCCGTCGAGCGGTCCCGCGGTCTCACCGCGCAGGCCCGGGACGATCCGGCGGCCCGCGATCGGGACGAGCTCGACCTCGACGGGGATGCCGGGTTCGAAGCGGACGGCGGTCCCGGCGGCGATGTGGAGCCGCTGTCCGCGCGCGGCGGCCCGGTCGAACTCCAGGCCGGGGTTGACCTCGGCGAAGTGGTAGTGGGAGCCGACCTGGACGGGCCGGTCGGCGGCGTTGAGCACGGTCACGCGGGTGACGGGACGCCCCTCGTTGAGGGCGACGGGGTCCTCCGCGTACAGGATCTCTCCGGGGATCATCGGCGCGTCCCCGTCAGATGATCGGGTCGTGGACGGTGACGAGCTTGGTGCCGTCCGGGAAGGTCGCCTCGACCTGGACGTCGTGGATCATCTCGGGGATGCCGTCCATGACGTCCGCCCGGGAGAGCACCTTGCGGCCGGAGGCCATGAGTTCGGCGACGGTGCGGCCGTCCCGGGCGCCTTCCAGGATGTGCGAGGTGATCAGGGCAACGGCCTCGGGGTGGTTGAGCCTCACACCCCGCGCTCGGCGCTTCTCGGCCACGTCGGCAGCGACATGAACGAGCAGGCGTTCCTGTTCGTGCGGGCTCAGTTGCACTCTTCCACCTCACAGTCGTCGACCGGGACGGGACCCGGACAGCTGCGGACCCTACCCAGCTTCAACACTCTGTTGAGCTGCGAAGAAGCGGTGCGCGGCGAGACATTGCACGTTAGGGCGGAAGTTTTTCCGGCTCGTTAACTCCGGCTTTGCGATTTCATGATCATCGCGCGGAGGGGCGGCCGGGCGGTCTCCTAGGAGACTCCGGGGTCACGGTGGTGGGCGGCGATGCCGAAGCGGCGCTGTTCGCCCGTGGCGGAGTCGATCGGCCGCAGGGCGGAGACCGAACTGATCACCCGCTCCTCCGCCGGCTCGCCCGCCGTCTCCAATGCCTCCAGGTCAGCGGCCGAGACCAAGGCGACGAGCGGCTTCCCGTGACGGGTGACGACCACGCGCTCACCGCCGTATACGACGCGGTTGATCAGGTCGGCGAGCTCAGCCCTCGCTTGCGTCACCGGGATTTCGTAGGTCATGCTCCCCATCTTACGGGCTGTACGTCCTGTACATTTTTTACAGACAGACCGATGGAGGCTCTCAGCCATGGACGCTCGCTACGTTCTGCCCGAGTTCACGGAGCGGACCAGCTTCGGGACCCGGACCCTCGACCCGTACTCGAAGCTTCTCGAATCCCGGATCGTCTTCCTCGGCACGCCGGTCGACGAGACCTCGGCCAACGACGCCATCGCCCAGTTCCTCTACCTCGACCACGCGGCGCCGGGGCAGGACATCTCCCTCTACATCAACTCCCCCGGCGGCTCGATCAGCGCCATGACCTCCATCTACGACACGATGCGGACGCTCTCCTGCGACGTGGAGACCACCTGCCTGGGCCAGGCCGTCTCCACCGCCGCCGTCCTGCTCGCGGCCGGCACCCCGGGCAAGCGCCTGATCCTGCCCGGCGCCCGGGTCACGCTCCGGCAGCCGACTCTGGACGAGCCCCTCCAGGGACAGCTCAGCGACCTCGACCTCCAGGCGGCCGAGCTGCTGCGCCTGCGCGAGCTGGTCGCCGGGATGCTCGTCGAACACACCGGGCAGGACCAGGAGCGGATCGACGCCGACATCGACCGCCTGACCGTCCTGGACGCACCCGCGGCCGTCGCGTACGGCCTGGCGGACCACGTCGTCACGAGCCGGCGCGCCGGCGCCGGCGGCACGGCCCGGTGAGCCGGCCGTGGTCCCCGAGCTGCCGCCACTGCCGGCCCTGACCCGGGCCGAGGGTGAACTCGTCGACGCGTACCTCGAAGTCGTCGACCTCCTGGGAAAGATCAATCCATCCAGAGGTACGCATACCTATGGGGCGTTGCGCGCGGCCCAGGCCCTGGTGGGGCGGGCGGAGGCCCTGCGCGAGGCGCTGACGCTCATGCATAAACGGGGCGAGAGTGAGGTCCACGCGGACACATTGGCGCGCGCCCTAAGGGTGTTGGACGGGGAGCGCCGGGCGGACCGCGTCACCGTCCGCCGGACTCGGGCGAGTTGACATATCCGCGTGTCGTGTCGAGGTCCGGTCGGCCGACACGCACCGCAGAAACCCTCCCCCGTTCGGCGTAGTCGACGAGTCGACATATGCAGCGGGCGAGTTGCGCAACAGGTGTACGCATCTGGCGGAATCGAACGTTCCATCGCTGGTACGGGGCTCGTCGGCCAAACCTCCGAAGATCACAAAGGGGTGCTGTCCACCCGAACGGATCAGTCGTGAGGAGCCTCACATATCGCCGTTTCAGCTCGGTTTTCGCCCATGTCGTGGGTCAAGATCCGTGTCGACGACAAGCCCCCGCCACCGCGGCGGGGCGGTCCGGGCGGACGCCGAGTCCTGCCGCTGTCCCGGACGTCTGGTCGACAGGAGTGGATCGGCAGGAGTGGAGGACCCAATCAGTACGGAACGTTCGCGCTGTCCCAGCGAGGCCGTTCCTTGGGGTGAAGCCGCAGCCGCGGCCGGGCATCTTCGCCAGCCCGAACCCGACAGGTCATCCTTCGCAGGCGGCTGACGAAGGGTTGCGCATGACCGCGCAGATGCATGTCCCGTCCCTGCTGTCCCGGGCCGGAGCCGTCTCGGCTCTCACCCTCGCCGCCGTCGGCGGCACGCTGTTCGCCCCAGGTGCGGCAACGGAGGCCCAGGCAGCGACGACACACGCGAACAAGGCACTGAGCGTCGCCGCCGCGAAGAAAGGATCGCCGTACCGGTACGGAAGCACCGGACCCACCCGGTTCGACTGCTCCGGTCTGACGCTCTACGCGTACAAGAAGGCGGGCAAGTCGCTGCCCCGCACCGCGCAGCAGCAGTACAACAAGACCCGGCACATCTCCTCGGCCAGCCGGCAGAAGGGGGACCTGGTCTTCTTCCACTCCGGTGGGAGGGTCTACCACGTCGGCATCTACGCCGGCAGCGGCAAGATCTGGCACTCGCCCAAGACGGGCTCCTGGGTGAAGCTCGACAAGATCTGGTCGTCGAAGGTCTACTACGGCCGCGTCCGGTGACGATACCCGGGCGCTGACGCCCGATGAGGGGTGCGGTGGCGCCGCCGCACCCCCGCTGGGGACGAGCCCTACACCGGGGCCACCCGGGCCGCCGTCCACGGGAGGGTGATCCAGACCGTCTTGCCGCCCTCCTCGGTCGGAGTGACCGAGAGGCGGCCGCCGGCCTCCGCCGCGAGGACGCGGATGATGACCATGCCGCGCCCGTTGTCCTGCTGGACCGCTGCCGGGAGACGGCGGGGCCAGCGGGGATGGCTGTCGGTCACGCCGAGGTGCAGGCGCTCCTCCCGCTCCAGGCGGAGGTCGATCGTGAAGGTCGGCGACTGCCCGAACGTGTGCTGCACGGCGTTGGTGGCCAGTTCCGAGACGATCAGCCGGATCGAGTCCGCGATCTCCGCGGCGCCGTCGAGCCCCCAGTCCCCCAGGACGTCCGCGACGTATCTCCGCGCCGTGGGGACCGAGGCGGGATCGCTCGGCAGAGTGACGGATGCTTCCTGATGGTCTGCCATGGCGGCGCTGTCCCTTTCCCGCCGGGGACACCACCCCGGATTGCGCTTCGCGTCAGAGTGCTCTGATCGTCCCGCCCCGTCCGGTGTTCCACCACGATATGTGCGCATCTATCGCCCGAAGCGGTGAACTCTGCTCCCCGGAAACGCTCTTGGGCAGCGGAGTTCACCCGGTCAGACGGCGGCGGGCGCGGTCCGCAGGATGGTGTCGACCGCCCGCCGGACCTCGGCGTCCGTCAGGTCGGCGCGGGCCGTGAGCCGCAGCCGCGAGATGCCGTCCGGCACGGACGGGGGCCGGAAGCACCCGACCGCCAGACCCTGCTCCCGGCAGTCGGCCGCCCAGCGCAGCGCCGCCTCCGGCGAGGGGGCGCGCACCGAGACGACGGCCGCGTCCGGCCGCGCGGCGGTCAGACCGGCCGCCGTGAGGAGCTCGTACAGGGTGGTGGCGACGGTCCGTGCCCGGCCGGCGAGCGCCGGTTCGCCGGCGATCAGACGCAGGCTCGCGAGCGCGCCGCCCGCCGCTGCCGGGGCCAGCCCGGTGTCGAAGATGAAGGTGCGCGCCGTGTTCACGAGGTGCTCGACGACCCGGGCCGGGCCGAGGACCGCGCCGCCCTGGCTGCCGAGGGACTTGGAGAGGGTGAGGGTGGCGACGACGTCCTCGTCGCCCGCCAGGCCGGCCTCGTGCAGGGCGCCCCGGCCGCCGTCGCCGAGGACGCCGAAGCCGTGGGCGTCGTCGACGACGAGCCCGGCGCCGTGCGCCCGGCAGGCGTCGGCGAGCTCCGGCAGCGGCGCCTTGTCCCCGTCGACGGAGAAGACGGAGTCGCTGACCACGAGCGCCCGGTGCTCCGGCCGCGCCTCCAGGGTCTTGCGTACGGCCTCGGGGTCGGCGTGCGGGACGACGGCCGTCTCGGCGCGCGCGAGCCGGCAGCCGTCCACGATCGAGGCGTGGTTGGAGGCGTCCGACACGATCAGCGAGTCCCGGCCGCCGAGGGCCGTGAGCGCGGCCAGGTTGGCGGCGTAGCCGGAGGAGAGGACGAGGGCCGCCTCGAAGCCGCAGAACTCGGCGAGTTCGCGTTCGAGCCGGGTGTGCAGCCGGGTCGTGCCGGTGACGAGGCGCGAGCCGGTGGCGCCCGCGCCCCAGCGCCGCGCGGCCTCGGCCGCCGCCTCGGTGACCTCCGGCCGGCGGGTGAGGCCGAGGTAGTCGTTGCTCGCCAGGTCGAGGAGCTCCGACTCGGCCGCCCGGGGCCGCAGCGTACGGACGAGACCGGCCGCCGCCCGGCGGCGCGCCTCTGCGTCGGTCCAGTCGAAAGCGGTCCGGCGCGGGCCCTCGGCCCTGGCGTCGTCGGCCTGTGGCATGCGGCGATCCTTTTGTAGGCAGCGCACAGACCCTAACCGGAGTATGCGGAGGTCGGGATGTGGTCATCCACACACCTCGTTCGGGGGCGTTTGTTCGGATCCTCCTTGGCCCGGGGGTGGGCGGTAGGCAAGGATCAGCGCTTATGGACCTGCTGAACACGCTGGTGGAGAAGGGGCTGCGGCGCGAGCTGCCGACCCGTGAAGAAGCGCTCGCCGTACTGGCGACCTCCGACGACGAGCTGCTCGATGTGGTGGCGGCGGCCGGCAAGGTGCGCCGTCAGTGGTTCGGGCGGCGGGTGAAGCTCAACTACCTCGTCAACCTCAAGTCGGGGCTGTGCCCCGAGGACTGCTCGTACTGTTCGCAGCGGCTCGGCTCGAAGGCCGAGATCCTCAAGTACACGTGGCTGAAGCCGGACGAGGCGTCCCAGGCCGCCGCGGCGGGTGTCGCTGGCGGGGCCAAGCGGGTCTGCCTGGTGGCGAGCGGGCGCGGCCCGACGGACCGGGACGTCGAGCGCGTCGGCAGGACCATCGAGGCGATCAAGGAGCAGAACGAGGGCGTCGAGGTGTGCGCCTGCCTCGGTCTGCTCTCGGACGGTCAGGCGGAGCGGCTGCGGGACGCCGGCGCCGACGCGTACAACCACAACCTCAACACGTCCGAGGCGACGTACGAGGGGATCACCAAGACCCACACCTACGCGGACCGGGTCGACACCGTGCAGAAGGCGCACGCCGCCGGTCTGTCGGCCTGCTCCGGTCTGATCGCGGGCATGGGCGAGACCGACGAGGACCTGGTCGACGTCGTGTACGCGCTGCGCGACCTCGACTCGGACTCGGTGCCGGTCAACTTCCTCATCCCCTTCGAGGGCACGCCGCTCGCCAAGGAGTGGAACCTCACCCCGCAGCGCTGTCTGCGGATCCTCGCGATGGTGCGGTTCGTCTGCCCGGACGTCGAGGTGCGGATCGCGGGCGGGCGCGAGGTGCACCTGCGCTCGATGCAGCCGCTGGCGCTGAACATCGCGAACTCGATCTTCCTCGGCGACTACCTGACGAGCGAGGGCCAGGCCGGTCAGGCCGACCTCGACATGATCGCGGACGCCGGCTTCGAGGTGGAGGGCGCGGGCACGACGACGCTGCCCGCGCACCGGGCGGACGCGCTCGCGGCGGCGGGCGCCGTCGCGGCCGGCGGCTGCGGTTCGCACGGCTCGGCGGAGGGCGCGGGCTGTGGCTGCGGTTCGCACGGCTCGGCGGAGGGCGCGGGCTGTGGCTCGCAGGCTCCGGCGGAGGGCGCGGGCTGCAGCTCCGCCGGCGGGGGCTGCGGCCCCTGCGGCGGCCACGCGCCCGCCGCGGAGGTTCCCGCGGCCGAGGCCGCGGCGAACACCGCGCGGACGGACCTGGTGGCGGTACGCCGCCGGGGCGCCGGTACGGACCTCGCGCCGAATGCGTAACGACGAACTCCTCGCCCTGGACCGGGCCCACGTCTGGCATCCGTACGGCCCCATGCCGGG
This sequence comes from Streptomyces sp. NPDC056169, assembly GCF_042268445.1. NCBI lineage: Bacteria > Bacillati > Actinomycetota > Actinomycetes > Kitasatosporales > Streptomycetaceae > Streptomyces > Streptomyces sp. NPDC056169. The sequence goes on from NZ_JBHJUO010000002.1 coordinate 350,958, forward strand.
CCGTACGGACCCCCTCGTCGTCGAGTCCGCCTCCGGGGTGCGGCTGCGGCTCGCCGAACCCGCCGAGGGGCACGCCGAGTTGATCGACGGCATGTCCTCGTGGTGGTCGGCGATCCACGGCTACAACCACCCCGTGCTCAACGAGGCGGCGCGCGGTCAGCTCGACAAGATGAGCCACGTCATGTTCGGCGGGCTCACCCACGAGCCGGCCGTACGGCTCGCCGCCCGCCTCGTCGAGATCACCCCCGAGCCGCTGCGGCACGTCTTCCTCTCCGACTCGGGTTCGGTCGCCGTCGAGGTCGCGGTGAAGATGTGCCTCCAGTACTGGCGCTCGGTGGGCCGCCCCGGCAAGCAGCGGCTCCTCACCTGGCGCGGCGGCTACCACGGGGACACCTGGCAGCCGATGTCGGTGTGCGACCCGCAGGGCGGGATGCACGAGCTGTGGTCGGGGGTGCTCCAGCGGCAGGTGTTCGTGGACGCCCCGCCCGCCGCGTACGAGGAGTCGTACGCGGAGCTGCTGCAGACCGAGATCGCGCGTCACGCGGACGAACTGGCCGCGGTGATCGTGGAGCCGGTCGTGCAGGGCGCGGGCGGGATGCGGTTCCACGACCCGGCGTACCTGACGGTGCTGCGGGAGGCCTGCGACGCGCACGGCGTGCTGCTCGTCTTCGACGAGATCGCGACCGGCTTCGGACGGACGGGCACGCTCTTCGCCGCGGACCAGGCGGCGGTCTCCCCCGATGTCATGTGCGTGGGCAAGGCGCTGACGGGCGGTTATCTGTCGATGGCCGCGACGCTCTGCACGAGCCGCGTCGCCGACGGGATCTCCCGGGGCGAGGTCCCGGTGCTGGCCCACGGGCCGACGTTCATGGGGAACCCGCTGGCGTCGGCGGTGGCCTGTGCCTCCCTCGACCTCCTGCTGTCGCAGGACTGGGCCGTGGACGTCAAGCGGATCGAGGCGGGTCTCCGGGAGGGGCTCGCTCCGGTCGCCGACGTCCCGGGCGTGCGCGAGGTGCGGGTGCTCGGCGCGATCGGCGTCGTGCAGCTCGACCACGACGTCGACATGGCGGCGGCGACGCGGGCGGCGGTCCGGGAGGGCGTGTGGCTGCGCCCGTTCCGGGACCTGATCTACACGATGCCGCCGTACGTGACCGGTGACGAGGACCTGGCCCGGATCTGCGCGGGGGTCCGCGCGGCCGCCGCGGCGGGCTGACAGGACGGAAGGACAGGAACACAGTGGGAATCGTCGTGGTCTCCGGTACGGGGACGGAGATCGGCAAGACGGTCGTGACCGCGGCGGTGGCCGCCGTGGCCACGGCCGCGGGGCGGTCGGTCGCGGTCCTGAAGCCCGCGCAGACCGGGGTCGGGCCCGACGAGACGGGCGACGCCGACGAGGTGGTCCGGCTTTCGGGCGCCGCGGCCTCGGTCGAGCTGGGGCGGTTCCCGGAGCCGCTGGCTCCGGGCACGGCCGCCCTGCGGGCCGGACTCGCCCCGGTCGGGCCCCGGCAGGTCGCCGAGGCCGCCCGGGCCCTGGCCGCCTCGCACGACCTGGTGCTCGTGGAGGGGGCGGGCGGACTGCTCGTCCGCTTCGACGAGGAGGGCGGCACGCTCGCGGACGCGGCGGCGCTGCTCGGCGCCCCGGTCCTGTGCGTGGTCCCGGCGGGTCTCGGGACGCTCAACTCGACGGCCCTGACGGCCGAGGCGCTGGCGGCGCGCGGCATCGAGCAGCTGGGCGTGGTGGTCGGCAGCTGGCCGGCCGCGCCGGACCTGGCGGCCCGCTGCAACCTGGCGGACCTGCCGGAGTCGGCGGGCGCGCCGCTGCTCGGGGCCGTACCGGAGGGGTCGGGCGCGCTCGACCCCGAGGAGTTCCGCGCGGCGGCGGGCGGCTGGCTGGCGCCGGCGCTCGGCGGGACGTGGGACGCGGAGGCGTTCGCTGCGGACCACGCGGCGGACTTCGGGACGGGCTTCGGGACGGAGCTCGCGTCGGAGCGTGCGTCGGGCCTCGCGGCGGATGTCGCGGCGGACGTGCCCGCCTGATGCCCGCCTGATCCGGGGCCGACTCCGTACGCTGGGGCCATGCGTGCTCACGTTCAGGAGATCGTCTTCGACTGTGCCGATCCGGCCGCCCTCGTCCGCTTCTGGGCGGGGCTCCTCGGCGGTGATCCGGTCGACCGCTCCGGCGACTGGTCGTACGTCGATCCGCCGGAGTTCGTCCGGCTCGCCTTCCAGCGCGTGCCGGAGGGCAAGTCGGTGAAGAACCGGGTCCATCTCGACCTGGAGGTGGCGGACCCGGACCGGGCCGCCACGGAGGCCGGGCCCGCCGGCGCGGTCCGCGTCGGCGGCCTCGTGACGGACGAGCAGGGCTCCTTCCAGGTCATGCGGGACCCGGAGGGCAACGAGTTCTGCTTCGTGACCGGGTGAGGGGCGCACCGTGACCTCCCCGCGCCCCGGACTCCCGGCGCCCCGCGTCCACCACCCCCTCTTCGCGCGCTTCTACGCCCGCGTCAGCGTGTCGGCCGACACGCGCGGCGGGCTCGGTGCCCTGCGCGAGGAGCTGCTCGCCGGGCTCACCGGCCGGGTGATCGAGGTCGGTGCCGGGAACGGGCTGAACTTCGCGCACTATCCGGCCGGCGTCTCCGAGGTCGTGGCCGTCGAACCCGAACCCCGTCTGCGGCGGCTCGCCGAGGCGGCCGCGCTGCGGGCGCCCGTCCCGGTGACCGTACGGCCGGGCACGGCGGAGGCGCTGCCTGTGGAGGACGGTGTCTTCGACGCGGCCGTGGCCTCGCTGGTGCTCTGCACGGTACGGAGCGTGCCGCAGGCCCTCGCGGAGGTACGGCGCGTCCTGCGCCCCGGCGGCGAGCTCCGTTTCTTCGAGCACGTGGCGGCGGGGACACCCGGGCTCGCGCGCGTGCAGCGGGGGCTGGACCGTACGGTCTGGCCGCTGTTCTTCGGCGGCTGTCACACCGCGCGGGACGCGCTCGGGGCGATCGGGGCGGCGGGTTTCGCCCTCGGCCCGTACCGCTCCTTCGACGTCCCGGAGAGCGGGCCGCGCCTGCCGTCCTCCCCGTGCGTCCTGGGCGTGGCCCGGCGGTGAGCGGCGTGTCCCATCCGCCGGAACTCCCTGGCACGGGCGCTGCCCCGCGTGATGGGATCCGGCCATGATCGATCTGCAGATACGTGCCGCCCTGCCCGACGAGGCCGAGGCCGTCCTGGACTTCTGGAAGGAGTCCGCCGAGGGGACGTCCATCTCGGACGACGTGCACGGGGTGACCCGGCTCGTCGGGCGGGACCCTGACGCGCTCATCCTCGCGCTGGCCGACGGTCTGATCGTGGGGTCCGTGATCGCCGGCTGGGACGGCTGGCGCGCCTCGCTCTACCGGCTCGCCGTGCTGCCCTCCCACCGTCGGCGGGGGATCTCCACGGCGCTGCTGCGCGCGGCCGACGAGCGGTTCGCCGCGCTCGGGGGCCGGCGCGTGGACGCGATGGTCCTGGAGGCGAACGAGACGGGCCGCCGGCTCTGGACGGCCGCCGGGTACGAGCGTCAGGACCAGTGGCGCCGGTGGGTGAAGCCGCTCGACGCCTGACCGTCCTCCTGCGGGCGAAGCACCTCGGCGGCCGATAACCGCACTGCTTTGCTCGTCCTTTACCATGGTTCTTCATCCCGACGACCGAAAGGTGTGAGCGTCCGCCCATGGGCGAGCCTCCCAGTAGCACTGGTTCCACGTTCCGACATCGAGCGATCCCCTCCCCTCTGGCTGATCATGGGACGGAGGTGAACCGATGACCGAAGTGCTTCTGCTCGTCCTCGCGCTGCTGCTCTCGCTGGCGTGCGGCGCCTTCGTCGCGGCCGAGTTCTCGCTGACGACGGTCCAGCGCGGCGAGCTCGAAGAGGCCGCGGAGCGCGGCGAGCGCGGGGCGGCGAGCGCGCTCAAGGCCGTCCGTTCGCTGACGTTCCAGCTCTCCGGCGCCCAGCTCGGCATCACCGTCACCAACCTGGTCGTCGGCATGCTCGCCGAGCCCTCGGTCGCCAAGCTGATCCGGGGCCCGGTCGAGGCCCTCGGCCTCTCCCCCTCGGTGGCCTCCTCGGTCGCCCTCGTCCTCGGTACGGCCCTGTCGACCGTCGTCCTGATGGTCGTCGGCGAGCTGGTCCCGAAGAACTGGGCGATCTCCTCGCCCCTCGCGGTCGCGAAGGCGGTGGCGACCCCGCAGCGGGTGTTCACCGCCGCGTTCAAGCCGCTGATCAGCCACCTCAACAACACCGCGAACCGGATCCTGCGCCGTCTCGGCATGGAGCCGGCCGAGGAGCTGGCCTCCGCGCGTTCCCCGCAGGAGCTCGTGGCGCTCGCCCGGCACTCCGCGAAGGAGGGCGCCCTGGAGGCGGACACGGCCGAGCTGTTCGTCCGGACCCTCAACCTGGCGGAGCTGACCGCCGAGAACGTGATGACGCCCCGCGTCCAGGTCACCGCCCTGGAGGTGCAGGCCACCGCGGAGGACGTCGCGAACGCGACCCGCGCGACCGGGCTCTCCCGCTTCCCCGTCTACCGGGGCAACCTCGACTCGGTCGTCGGCATCGCGCACATCAAGGACGTGCTCGCCATACCGGCCGACGAGCGGGCGCGCCGCCGCATCGGCGAGATGCTGCGCGAGCCGCTGCTCGTCCCGGAGACCCTGACCGTGGACCGGCTGCTCGACCGGCTCTCCGGCAAGCAGACGATGGCCGTCGTCATCGACGAGTACGGCGGCACGGCCGGGGTCGTGACCCTGGAGGACATCGTCGAGGAGGTCGTCGGCGAGGTCCGCGACGAGCACGACCCGCACGAGACGCCGGACCTGGCGCGGGCGGGCGAGGACGCGGACGGCCGCGAGCTCTGGTCCGCCGACGGCGCCGCCCGTACGGACCAGGTGGGGGCGATCGGCCTCCGCGTGCCGGACGGCCCGTACGAGACGCTCGCGGGTGTCCTCGCGACCGAGCTGGGCCGTATCCCGGCCGTCGGCGACAGCGTGGAGCTGGCCGGCTGGCGGCTCGACGTGGTGGACGCCTCGGGGCGGCGCGCGGCGCGCGTGCTGCTGCACGCCCCCGCGCACGACACCACTGAGGACGAGACCGAGGAGGCCGGCCGATGATCGTCATCCAGCTGTTGATCGGTCTGCTGACCCTGGTCGTCAACGCGTTCTTCGTCGGCGCCGAGTTCGCCCTGATCTCGGTGCGCCGCAGTCAGGTCGAGCCGCTGGCCGAGGCCGGGAACCGGAAGGCGCGCAGCGTCATCTGGGGCCTGGAGCACGTCTCCGCGCTGCTCGCGGCGGCGCAGCTCGGCATCACCCTGTGCACCCTGGTCCTCGGCATCGTCGCCGAGCCGGCCATCGCGCACCTCCTGGAGCCGGTCTTCGACGCGGTGGGCGTGCCGCACGGCCTGGTCCACCCGATCTCGTTCGTGATCGCGCTGTCCGTGGCGACGTACCTGCACATGCTGCTGGGCGAGATGGTGCCGAAGAACATCGCGCTCGCGGAGCCGACGCGCACCGCGCTGCTCCTCGGCCCGCCGCTCGTGACGCTCGCGCGGGCGCTGCGGCCGGTGATCTTCACGATCAACGCCTTCGCGAACGCGCTGCTCAGGCTGTTGCGGGTGGAGGTCAAGGACGAGGTCGCGGCGACGTTCTCGGACGACGAGCTGGCCCGTATGGTCACCGACGCGGGCCACGCCGGGCTCCTGGACGACCGGGCCGCCGAGCGGCTGCACGACGCCCTGGAGCTGGGCCGCCGTCCGGTCCGGGACGTCGTGATGCCGGCGGAGAAGGTCGTGTACGCGCAGGTCGGCACCACTCCCGAGGAGCTGGAGGCGCTGTCGGCGTCGACGGGCTTCTCGCGTTTCCCCGTGGTCGACTCGGAGCGCCGGATCCTGGGCTATCTGCACGTCAAGGACGCCCTGGACGTCTCCCCGCGCGATCTGCCGTTCCCGGTGACGGCGCTGCGGCCGATCGCCCGGGTCCGGGCGGCCACGCCGCTGGACGACGTGCTGACCGCGATGCGCCGCAGCCGTACGCATCTGGCGGCGGTCCTCGACGAGGACGGCAAGCCGGCCGGTCTCGTGGCGATGGAGGACGTGCTGCGCGAGCTGGTGGGGCGTCCGGCGGCGCCGTGACCCGTTCCCGTACGCGTACGGCATGACGAAGGGCCCCGGGAGTTTTCCCGGGGCCCTTCGGGCGTCTCGGAGGGCCCTGTCGGAGCCGTGGTGTCAGAGTGCGGTGGCCGTCAGCCAGGCGTCGAGGAGGCCGCGGTCCCCGGCGTGGGCGAAGCGCGGGTCGTCGGCGGCGTACCGGCGGTGCAGGAGGAGGAGCAGCTCGTCGCTGTCGGCCGTGACGCCCGCGGTCGGTTCCGCTTCCGCCGGTTCCGTACGCGCGGCGGACGCCGTGCTTCCGCGCCGCCAGGTGAAGCCGCCCCCGCCGAGCGTGAGCGTCCAGACCGTCCCGGTGTCGCGGGCCGTGAGCCGGAGCAGGTCGCCGTCGCGGTCGAGCTGGGCGATCCGTTCGGCGGTCCGGGGGACGTACAGGAGGGTGGCGAGGTGGTGCTCGATTCCCTCGGCCGCCGTGCCGGGGTCGATCGGTCCGGCCGTGCCGTCGAGGGCGAGCTCGGCGTCGGCGAGGTGCACGACGGCCTCGTGGAGCACATGGCGCGGGTAGTACCCGGCGCGCGGTTCGGGCCCCGGGGACCAGAGCGGGGCGTCCGGGTCGGCGGCGCGCAGGGTCGCGACGAGGGTCTCGGCGCCGGCGGCGAACCAGCCGGGGTACGCGGCGGGGTCCTGCGGCAGGTCGAGCGGGACGTCCCGGGCGGGGACCCGGGCGGTGGCCCCGGTGCGGACGAGGTGCTCCGCCCAGCGCTGGACGGTGCCGAGGTGCCGGGTCAGCTCGGCGAGGGTCCAGCCGGGGCAGGTGGGCACGGGGGTGGCGGGGTCGGCGTCCCGGACGGCGGCGACGAAGCGGCGGGCCCGCTCGGCGACGGCCTCGCAGGCGGCGTCGTGGGTGTCCTCGGTGAGGCCGAAGCCCTCCGAGACCTTGAGCAGCTCGTCCCGCCAGGGGCCCTCCGGCCGGCGCAGGGCCGCCGCGCGGAAGTGCCCGTCGAGGGCGCGCCGGTCGGCCGCCGGGAGCCCGGCGAGGGTGTCCGCCGTGACCTCCAGCCACGCCACCGCCGTGTCGGGGTCCAGGGTCTCGTCGTCGCTGGTCTCGACGGCCGTCACCAGCTCGGCCAGGGCCTCGGCCAGTGTGCTCAGCAGCGCGTCGCTCATCGGGTCTTCCCCTCCCGGGTTCTCCACGGCACCCCGCGCATACCGCGCGGTATGATCTCTCCGCCATGGAGATCAATGCCACCTACACCAGTCTCGTCGCCCTCGGCGACAGCTTCACCGAGGGTATGTCGGACCTGAAGCCCGACGGTTCCTACCGGGGCTGGGCCGACGTCCTCGCGGGCCGCCTCGCCGCCCGTACGCCCGACTTCCGCTACGCGAACCTCGCCGTGCGCGGAAAGCTCATCGGCCAGATCGTCGACGAGCAAGTCGACCTGGCCGCAGGCATGAAGGCCGATGTGGTGACCCTCGTCGGCGGGCTCAACGACACCCTCCGCCCCAAGGTCGACATGGTCCGGGTGCGGGACCTGCTGACCGAGGCAGTGGAACGCCTCACACCCTCCTGCGGACAGCTGGTCCTGATGCGCAGCCCCGGCCGCGAGGGGCCGGTCATGGAGCGCTTCCGCCCCCGCATGGAGGAGCTCTTCGTCCACCTCGACGAGCTCGCCGCCCGGCACGGCGCCCTCGTCGTCGACCTGTACGGGTCGTCGACGCTCGGCGATCCCCGGCTGTGGGACGTGGACCGGCTCCATCTGACCGCCGACGGACACCGGCGGGTGACCGAGGCCGTGTGGCAGACGCTGGGCCTGCCGCCCGAGGACGACTGGCGGGCGCCGCTGCCCCCGGCCGGGCGCCCCGGCTGGGCGACCCGGCGGATCGCGGACGCCCGCTTCGCCAAGGAGCACCTGGGCCCCTGGATCGGACGGCGCCTGACGGGCCGCTCCTCCGGCGACGGCCGCGCCCCGAAGCGTCCCGAACTCCTGCCGTACGAGGCGCCGGCCGGCCCGTGAGCCGGGCGCCGCGCGGGCGCGCGGCTCGGCCACAAGTCGGTCACCGATCCGCGACCGGCGCACAGGAACACTCGCCGCCGGGCAAGATCCCTGCCATGCCGGCCCCAACCCAACACGACGAGGCACGTGCGGTGTACCACCGCTGTCGACTCGGCAAGAGCGAACTCAACCGCCTCTTCAGCCTTGCGCCAGAAGGAATCTCTTCAGCCGCCGTCACCATCTCCACGCAGCGCAACAGCACCCGGTACACCGCGAACACCCTCACGGACCTTGTCGATCACGTCCGCAACTCCAACGTCCGTCGCGCCAACCGAGCCGTGCTCCAGCCGACCGTGGACATCCCGCAAGGATCCTGGTGGAGCCGGGCCTCCAGCGGCGACAAGATCGCCCTCGGCGCCCTCGGCGTCGGCTTCCTCAGCTTGCTCGTAGCCCTCGCCACTCTCGAAAAAGACCTCATTGAGCCTCTTTCATCCTGAATAGCTGCAGGTCAGCAGTGTGTGGACGGCCTGGACGATGGTGCCGATGCGGCGGGTGGAGCATCTGGCTCGGCGAAGCAGTCGCCAGGACTTCAGCTGGGCAAAGGCGCGTTCGCCGGGGGCTCTCAGTCGGGCGTGGTCGCGGTTGAACTGCTGGTACTGCTCTGGCTGTTCGCGGTGGTGGTAGTAGGGGGTGCGAAAAGTGGCGCCGGCGCCCTGGTAGGCACGGTCCGCGAGTACGAGGATCTGCCGGGTGAGGCAGGCCTGCAGGATGCCGTGGGCACGGGCCGCGGTCAGGTCGTGGGTCCGGCCTGGCGTCGCGCGGGAGAACCACAGCGGTGTGCCGTCGGACCGGGCGATGACCTGCACGTTCATCCCGTGCCTGCGGTGCTTCATCGAGTAGTACGGCTCGTCCGCGTGGATCCGGTCGGTAGGGATCAGGGTGCCGTCAACGATGACATGGTCGCCTTCACCGAGGCCGGTGAGGGCTTCTTGGAGGCCCGGCGCCCAGCCGGCCAGAACGTCCAATGCCTCGTCAACGTAGCGCCAGGCGGTGGCCTGGGATATCCCGAATCCGGCTCCGAGCTGCGAGAACGTCTCGTTCTTGCGCAGATGGACGAGGGTCAGCAGCGCCTGCTGGAAGCAGTCGAGCTTGCGCCAGCGGGTGTTGCGGGCTTGGCGGTGTTCGTACAGCAGCCAGGCGACATGTTCGACGAGCTCGTGCGAGACATCGAGCGTGGCAGGATACGGAACCAACAGGGCCCCTTCGGTCGCCGGTGTGATGAGTGGAATCACCACGCCAACGACGAGGGGCCCTGCCTCTTTACCACACCCGCTGACCAGCCCACTTCACCCCCCAGTACAGGATGAAAGAGGCTCACTCAGTCGTACTTCCCCCTCGAGAAGGGGGGTGTTCACGAGTGCTTCTGGACAGGGCCAACGCGTCACCTTGAAGAACGTTTCCCATCCGCGGGATGATCGTTCCCCGCCACGGCAGTCCCGGGTAGGGCCGGTGACCTGATCCGAGCCGCTGCCGGCCCGGTCGACGAACGCACCGCGGCCTGCTTGGTGCAACGACGCCGGCTACAGAAAGCGGGGCCGCGATTTAGCGCAACCACAGCCCCGCCACGAACTACACTTTTTAGCTAATGGATTCCCACACAAACTCGCCCGAGTACGCTCGGACAGTATACGAACCCATAGCCTCACTACCGAACGTCAAACCGATCAAGTCACCCGACTCATCCAACCTCGGGATAACCTCAGTCACTTCGCGACCATCGGCCTGAACAACAGTCCTCGCGGTGTAATCCTCGACTGGCCAGAAGTATTCCGGGAGAGAAGCGTCCGGCCTACTTTCGATCCGCAGAGTCCAGTCGGTCCAGTCTGTAAGCACGACGCTACCTCCGCCCACCAGGACCAACTGAATACCCACGCAATCCCCGTCGGAATCGAGAACTTCATTCAGTTCGGAGATCCGCTTTCCGATCAATACCTCTGGCGTTACTCTTACCATGCGACTCGGTCCACATCTTTCCGGTTTCTCAGTACATCTTGTCAGCACCTTCATACCACTTGTTCAGCCCGTCGAGAGGGAACATTGAGACGAACTCGCCATCGCCCTTAGCAATGAGGAGATCAGTTCCCTTCTTATAGAACCAGTAGTCATTCGCTCCCCCCTGACCGGGGCGGTACGGGCCCTGACGCACCTCATCGGGAGCTGAGCGAACATCCTGGATTCTCTTTCCGTACCACTCACGCGCTTCGGCGTCCCCGGGATGCTTACCATAGTCCGTGGCATGCTTACCCCACTTCTTCCCGAGTTGTTTGCCCTCAGCGCCGTAGATTGCCGGACCGGGAACCGGTGGAGCTGCAGCTTTGGGAGTGTCCTTGGATCCTGCTTTCGCCCCACCCTTGAGCAGGTTCTTAAGAATGGATCGGACTGCGCCGACCAGGCTGATGTAACCAGCTATCTCCGTTACTGCATCGCCCGCGTCCCAAGCCTTCGTGCCCTTGTTGAGACCCTTCTCGGTGGCGAAGTCGTCGTACTGCTTCGTTCCTCCGCTGCAGTCTTCGATCCAGCACCAGGGGCTGAGCTTGGTCATGGCCTCGCCGGTCGCGGCGAGGCCATGACCTATGCCGCCCAGAAGGTCCTTCCAGCTTCCCTGTGCGCGCGGGTCCGCCGGTTCGTTGCTGGCGCACCCCGGGCGCATCGCGGGGTATCCGCTACCGCAGCTCTGATCGCCGGTTCCCGTGCCGGAGCCGCCGGAGCTGTAGGTACCCGTTCCCGAGGACGAGCCCGACCCCGAACCCCTGCCGGAACCGGACCCCGAGCCAGATCCCGATCCCGAGCCTGATCCCGAACCTGATCCCGAGCCGCTGCCCGACGAGGAGTGGCCACTCACGATCGCCACGACCTCGACGACGACCGCCACGATGATGGCGATCAGGGCCCCGAAGAACCGGCCGTCGGGGTCCGCGAAGGTGACGGGGTTGTTGTTGCTGTATGCGTATCCGTTGACCTGCTGCGGGTCCTTGAGGTCGATCACGGGGTCGGCACTGACGAACCGCCCGGTGTTCGCGTCGTAGTCGCGTGCTCCGATGTGGATGAGGCCGGTCGGGTCCTTGGTCCCGCCGACGAATCCCTTCTCGCCGGTCCAGCTCGCGGGTTTGACGCCTCGGTCCTCACCGAACGGCTGGCTGTACCGCCGGGTCACGGCCTGCGAGGCGGCGTCGATCTGGAGGTTGGCCGTGCCGTTGTGGTCGGTCGCGAGCCAGGTGAGGGACAGGGGTGTCCGTACAGCGATCGTCTGTCCGGCGTGGCTGTAGTACCGAGTCGCCTGGACGTTGCCACTGGTCTTGTCGAAGCGGAGTTCGGTCTCGCCGAGGTAAAGGGTGGTTCCCTTGGCGTCACGGCGTATGAGCCGGTTGCCGTCGGCGTCGTCGAGGAAGGTGGTCTCCGACGTGCCTTCCGTGACCTTGGTGAGGGTGTTCTCGGGCCCCCAGGTCAGCGTCTGACTCTTGGCGCCTTCCACGCGGCTGGTGGTGTTGCCGCTGTCGTCGTAGGTGTACCGGGTGGTCGGGGCCGTCGCGTCTGCGGGGGGAGTCACCGTGTTGGTGAGCAGGTGCGGACGGAGCGTCCCGTCGGCGGTCTTGGTGGCGTAGTTGTAGGTGGTGGTGGTCGGTCCACCCGTCGTGAGGTTGTCGGTGACGGTCTTGCGGTTGCCGGCCGCGTCGTAGGTGAACGACTTCCAGTAGGGGGCGGCGCCTCCGACGTTGGTGGTGGCGGGCGTGGTGCCGCAGCTGGCGGAGGCGGTCCAACCGCTCTCGAGCCTGCGGTGGCCGTCGTAGGCGAAGCACTGACGGTCGGCCGGCGACGTGGCGGTGTCCGTGACCTCGACCGGGTTGCCGGCGGCGTCGTACCGGTAGGAGACGTCCGCGTCGGTTCCGCTGTTGGTCTCGGAGAGGACGGTCTGGCGGGCGAGCCGCTTGGTTCCGTCCTCGTAGGAGCGGTTGATCTCCGTCCACTTGCCCTGGGTGGAGACACCGAGCGTGGTGCGGATGTGCTCACCGCCGGGCAGGTACGCGGTGCTCTGGACGATGCCGCTCAGACCCGCGAGGGTCGTGGGCAGCCGCTGCTGGTTATAGCCGTAGACGAGGACTTCCTGCTCGAGTCCGCCCATCGCCGGGATGACACGGTTCTGCAGGGTGCCGTCGAGGTTGTAGGCGTTGGTGATGGTGTAGACGCCGGTGCCCGCGACCTTTCCTTCACTGGTGCTGACCGTGTACTGCTCCCGGAGCACCCGGTAGAGGGGGTCGTAGGCGGCGTTCGTCTTGGCGTAGACCTGCCCGCTCTTTCCGCCTTCGTAGCGGATCGAGGACGTCGGACGCCCCTTGGCGATGGTGTCGAACGACCAGCGGGCGAGGTACTTGCTGTCGTCGATGGTGGGGACGTTGTTGACGACGGGGATACGGCCGGTCAGCTTGCCGGTCGTGCGGCCGAGCACGTCGTACGTGTAGCTGAGGACGTTCTCGTTGGCGTCCTCGGTGACGCTGACCTGGTCGAGGCTGTTGTACTCGGTCTTCGTCGTGCCGGTGTCGGGGTCGGTGGCGCTCTTCTGGCGGCCCAGGAAGTCGTAGGCGTAGCTCCAGACGTTGCCCGCGCTGTCCTTGACCTGGGTGAGCTGGTCGTCGCGACCGTAGGTGTAGGTCAGGGTCGTGTACGAGCCCGTGGCCTTGTTGCCGTCGTACTCGCGCTTCTCGGCCAGGCGTCCCCGGCTGTCGGCCGTTTCACGGACCGCCGGGGCTCCGGCGGGGGGTTCGACGACGGTGTAGTTGCCTTCGTAGGTGGTGGTGGTGCGGGAATGCTCCTTGCCGTTGACGAGGTTGACGGCGGTGGTGGGGCGGCCGGCTCCGTCGAAGGTGGTCGCCGTTCCCGACGGGGCGGCGGTGATGAGGTTGGCGAGGTCGCCGTTGGGGGCCGTGGTGTCGACGTAGTCGGCCGCGGTCTCGAATGCGAGGCCGCGGCTGTCGTACTTGGTCTCCCCAATGATGCGTCCCGTGCCGACCGCCGCGGGGGACTGCGTCTGGCGGGGACGGAGCAGGGCGTCGTAGATCGTGTACGAGGTCTGGTACGTGACGCCGTCGTTGTTCAGCGACTTCGTGGCGACCCAGGACGCCTTGCCCTGCTGGACCTTGTACTCGATCTTCTTGCTGGGGATCTGGGACGTGCGGTTGCGGTCGGCGAACCAGACGTCCGTGAGGCGACCGAGGGCGTCATAGACCATCTCGGTGCGCCGGGTGTTCGGGTCGACGCTGGCCTTGTTCACGCCCCAGTCGGGGTAGATCTCCGTCGTGACGGTGTGACCGAGGGCGTTGACCGCCTTCGTCGCGGTGAGCGGCCCTCCGGCGGCCGGGGTGTACTCGATGTGCTTGGCGCGCGTGCCGGTGGTGTCCCACTGGTCGGTGCTGCGTCCCAGGGGGTCGTAGGCGGCCGTGGCGACCGTCTGCAGCTGGGCGTTGCCGTTCGCGTCGTATCCCGTCACGCGCCGCGTGCTGGTGACGTCGCCCTTGACCGGTGCCGCGCCCCAGGCCAGTCCGTCGTAGACGACCCGGGTGTCGGACGTGACGTCGGTGGTGGCCGGGTCGCTGACCCGCTTGGGCGTGACGGAGCAGTCGACCGAGACCTTCTCGACCCTCTTGGGGAGGTTCCGGATCAGCCCCGTCCCGTCACCCGCGTACTCGGTCCTGGTGCAGGCCGTCTGGCCGCCACCGGAGACCTCCGTCGTCAGCGGCAGGCCGGCGGCGGTGTCGTACGTACTGGTGGTCGTGGTGGTGATCGGATCAGCGTCGGGTACGGAGGTGCGCTTGACCTCGGTACCGGTGCGGACCACGTGGGCGCGGACGGTGCCGTAGCTGTGGGTCTGCGTGGCGGTGTTGCGGGACCAGGGGGTGGTGATGACGCCGCTGATCTCGGCACCCGTGGTGCCGTTGTACGTGATCTGCTCCCGCAGCTGCCCGGCGTACTGCTCCTCGTCCGTGACCGTGGTGTTCCCGGAGTCGGTGAGGGTTTCCTTGCGGGTGGTGGCGCCGAGCTGCTTGTCGCCGTTCATGCCCCGGTAGTAGAGGCTGACGCTCTTGGAGCGGATTCCGGCACCCTCACCGGTGAGCGTGGTGACCTTCTGGTAGCCGCGCCAGATGCCCCAGGTGCGGTACTTCGCCTGGGTGATGGGGCTCTGGTCGTCGTAGGCCCAGGCACCGCCGGCCGGGTCGTAGTTGTAGCTGGTGACCTTGGTCTGGCCTCCGCCGGTGGGGTCGGTCTCCGTGACCTGGGTGACGACGTACTTGTGGAACCAGTCCGTGCGAGGCTGCGGGTCGGTGCCGGGGGTGGGGTTGGACGGGGGAATCCACTTGACCGGATAGCAGCGCTTGGTGTTGCTGTCGAGCGCCGCGGGAATGTTGGTGTCGGCCAGGCACTCCGGGTCGGAGTAGGTGGCGGTGAGCACGGAGCCGGTCTCGGACGTGATGCTGCGGACGCGCCACTTGATGAACGGGGGCACGTCGTCGCCGGTCTTGTCGACGCGGTTGTGGAGCTGAATGCCCCGGAACACGACGGCCGGCATGGTGATCGGAGTGCCCGACTTGCCGGTGTGCTGGATGGAGTTGAGCCACAGGGCGGCGTTGGAGCCGTCGCCGGGGTCGGGGAAGGAGTGGAGCAGCTGCCAGCTGTTGACGTCACGGTAGTCGGTGTCGACGCCCGTTCCGGTCCCCTTGTAGACCTGGGTGGTGATGTCGCTCAGGCGCTTGCGCGTGAAAAAGGCGGGCGACGGCTGGTCGGTGCAGACGGTGTCCTTCGCGCAGATCTGGTCGAAGGGGACGTCGGGCCAGGCGCTCTTATTGGCCGCGGTGAGGTTGGTGCACTGCTCCCCGCCGGTGATGACCCGGCACCGCTCCGCCACGGTGAACTTCACCCTCGCCGCGGCCGGCTGCGTGGTGGAGAAGATCGTGTTGGTGCGCTGGCCATAGTCGATGCGCTTGAGGTAGCCGCCGCGGGTGTACTCGGTGCCGTTCCCTGTCGTGCCGGCCTTTGCGTAGGAGTTGAGCTCCTTCTCGTACCAGTACGTCATGACGTTGCCGTGGGGGTCGACGACGTAGTCGAGGTTCCACCGCCATGCCTGGTTCTTGGCGCGGGAGCCGAACGTGGTGCCCGCGCTGTAGCCGGGTTCGCCGGAGTCGTCACCGAAGACGGGAACGGTCCAGACCGAGTTGGTGACGGGCTTGCCCGTCGTCCAGCCCTCCAGCTGGTTCTTGCCGAAGACGTACTGGGTCCCGTCGACCGTGGTGACGGTCCAGAACTCGCCCTTGTCGCCGGGCGTGCTGGGGGTGCCGGTGGTGCCGGCATCTCCGTCGTCGCCGTTGACGGCACCCGTGCCGCGGACGACCTGTTCGCCGTCGTCACTCTTGAGGTGCCACTTGCCGGCAGAGTCCTTCACCAGGCTGCTGGCCTTGCCGTTGAGGACGATGGAGGCGTTGTCCTCGCGCCAGCACTGGTCGTGCTTGCCGGCCTGACCGTCGTCGTCGCAGCTGCCGTAGGAGCGTTCGATGTAAGAGGTGCCGAGGTCGTAGCCCTCACCGATCCAGGAGGGCTGGGCACTGGTCGACGACGTACGGCCGTCGACGCTCTGCGCCGAGTAGCTGATCGCGGGCGAAGGCGCCGGTCCCGCCGGGGCGGGCACGACGTCGATCGGGTAGGACCAGGTGAAGTCTCCGTTGGAGCCACCACCGGCCCAGGTCGCGGACGGCGACAGCGGGGTGGCTTCGTAGGTTCCCTGGTCGGACGAGGTGCCGGCCGAGAGGGCGAGGACGGTGAAGGCACTCGCCGCGGGGGCTGCCTCCGGGACGGTGACCTGCGCGGTCACCGACTTGGTCTTGTTGTCGTTCCCCGACGGAAGGGGCGTGGTCTTGCGGCAGGCCGGCTTCTCGGGTGTGGTGAGCGCGCAGGCGGGGAGCTGGACCATGCGCAGGCGGGAAGACCAGTTGCCGGCGTAGGCGTCGGCGAAGCCGGAGTAGTCGACGGTGACGTCCAGCTGCTCCTTGCCTTCGCTCGCGCCGGTGCCCGCGACGCTGAGAACGACTCCGTCGATGCCGAGCTTCGCCGTGGCCTTGCGGTCCAGGACCGTGACATCGGCCGTGTCCGGTGGCGTGTCGGCACCGGCAGCGGAGGAGCTCCGCCCGACCGCGCGATCGGCAGGGGCATCAGCGGGGGCATCGGCAGGGACACCGAGTCGTACGGGCAGCCCGGCCGCCTGGGTCTTCGCACCCGCCGTCCCCGGCAGAGTCACGCGGGCGCTCGCCGCGGTGGGCCACGTCGGCCGGGCTGCCGCGCGCTGACGGGTCCTGGCGTCGGCGGCCAGCGCGGGGTCGGGCGTGTTGTCGGGCTTCGCCTGGAACTTCGCCGCCCGTCCGTAGCGGGCCGCCTCCAACGCGGTGTGCTCACGTTCGAACTTCGGTTCCGGTGCGGCACCGAGGAGTGTGGTGACCACGGCGGCGGTCACGGGGAGAGCGACAGCCGCTGTTCGACGGCGGCTGGCTTTCCACCAGGACCATGAGGATGGTCTCGTGCTGGGCACTGCTGAATCTCCGCATCATGAAATGCCGGGGCGTGCCGGAGCGATCCGGCACACCCCGGAGAGTGGATGTACGTGAGGTGGAGAGCCGGAACTAGTCGATCGGGACCGGCTCGGGGGGAACAGAAACCGTCGCCAGGGCCACGATGTCCTGGTCGGACAGCACACCGGCGTACACGCGCACGTCGTCGAGAAGGCCCGACAGGTGGTTCTCGAGCTCGCCGGTGTCAGTGCGGCGGCTGCGTCCGACGTTCAGCGGGCCGGTCGGCTGGAACACACCCGCGGCCGGTGCCAGGATCCCCGTCTCACTGCCGAGTCGCCTCCCCGACAGGTACATCTTGAGGGTGCGGGCCGGACCGTTGTAGACGGCCGTGACGTGTACCCATCCCGAGGGCCGTTCCGTGGAGAAGGAGGCGACGGAGCCGGGGGCGTTGAGCGTGTCGGTGCTGAGCATGCCGAAGTTCCAGGTTCCGGTCGGCTTTCCAACTTCCTGCCGAAACCAGACGCGCACAGCATCGCTCTTGGCTCCCGGCAGGGAGAACAAGGACAGGCTGTGGGCAAACTGGGTGTCTTCCAGGGTCGGGTAGTGGCTCGGGTCGAACCAGCCGGCGAGCGTGAAGCTTCCGTTCACGTCGACGGGCACGTTGGCCGTGCCGTGAGGCATCAGGGTTTCGTCCATCAGCAGCACGTTGGCATGGCCCGCGTCGCCCGTGTCCATGAAGGCGACTCCGCCGGACAAGGCCAGCGGCCGGTTTCTGCCAGAGGCGTCCGCCGCCACCATGGACCCTTCGGCGTCGTCCATGAGCCAGTTCGCCAGGAGTGCGGGCTGCATCTTGCCGGTGTTGGGGTCTTCCACGTTGACGACGGGCGTGAGCTCGCTCGGGAACACGGCCCGCTTCCAGACCTGTACGTGGTCGACATCGCCCCAGAGCTGCGGCGTGCCCCACCGACCGACCTCGAACGCCCCGGTCGACGCCCAGGGGGTTGTGAAGGGAGTCTCCGCGTTGAGGAGACCGTTGATGTAGAGGCGGATCTCCTTCGCGGTCGAGTCGTAAACACCCATCACGTGCGTCCATGCACCGACCACAGGAGGTCTGTCGGAAAGCGCGACCGCTACGGAGGTGGCGGTGTTCAGCTCGTCCGTGGCGTACCGGTTGAAGACCCACCGGTCGTAGCCGACCGAGTAGTAGAGCTGGAAGGCACCCACGGTCTTGCCCAACTGGGTGAGGACCGTGGTCTGCTTCTTGCTCTCCAGTTTCACCCACGCCGCGACGGTGAAGCTCTTGGTCGTGTCCAGCACGGGCCCTGTGGTCGCGTTGCCGGTCGAGGAGGCGTCGTCGAGGCCGGACTTGACGCGCGCCTTGTCCGCCCAGCTCGCCTGGCTGAGGGTCAGCGTGCGACCGTTGCCGCTCGAGTCGGCGGCTGTGGTGCCCGCGTTCTCGTCGAAGGACCAAGCGGCCACCGGGTCACTGCCCCGGGCCACCTTGAAGAGGTAGTCCGTCGCGGCGCTGCGGTTACCGGCGGCGTCGTACGTCTGCACGCGCAGCACGTTCGACAGACGCTTCTCCGGGACGATGGTCACTTGGTAGGAGCTGGTGTTCGTCGTGAAGACCTTGCTCTCGACCAGGACGCCGTTGAACCAGATGTCGTAGCGTCGGACGTCGTTCGCGCCGGCCTGGATCGTGAACAGACCCGGCATACCGACGCCGCCCTTCTCCGCGTCGCCCTCACAGCTCGTCCCGCCACAGGCAGGGTACGTCGAGGAGGAGATCACCGGCTTCGGGGGCGCCGTCACATCCACCTTGAAGAAGCAGCCGCCTCCGAAGGGACCGTCGATCATGGTGGATGTCGTGCCGTTGAACGTGTACTTGTACTCGTTCTCCGCGTAGAAGCTGTAGGTGTGCCCTGACACGAGCGTCGGGGTCGTCACCTCGGCGGCGACTCCCGACACGTTCCACTCCGAAGGCTTGAGCGTGGCGACCTTCGTGCCCGTCGTGTGGTCGTAGAGGTCGAAGGAGGGGCGCAGGCTGGCCTGGGCGCCGTCGTCGGACACCGGGGTCGCGGTCAGGCGAGGCGTCAGGTCGCGGATCAGCGGCGCGCTGCTCTCCGCGGAGCACGACAGGTTCGGGTCCTTCAGCTTCACGTACCTCGGCGGGTCGTCGAGCTTCGACACGTAGGTGATGGAGAGCCGCGGCATGCGCTCCTTGGTCATCTGCGGGTCGGTCGGGGACATGAACTGCTTCCATGCCAGCGGATCACTCTCGCTCGCCCGCAGGCCGAGCGTCGTCGTCGCCTGCATAGCTCCCGCCGTGCTGCTCACAGCCGGTGTGGCGTTGAACTCGACATCGCCGTCAGGACATGCGGACGAGTGCCCCTTGGCCACGTCCCTGCTCGAGACCCACTTCCACGTCAGCGGGGGCTCCGACTTGTCCGTCGTGGTCTTGGAGATCCCGTTGACCCGGTAGAGGTCGATGGTTTTCGGGTCACAGTTCGCAGACCAGATCTCATACGCGGTGAAATTCGCGTCGAGGATCTTCTTGCCCGCCACAGCCCGTGTGTCGAACTGGAAGAGAGACCTGACCTTCTTGTTGTCCACATAGGCGTCATAGCCGACACCCAAAGCGTGAGAGGTCCTCCAGAAGCTCGTATAGGGAAGGTTGGACCACAGGGTGGTCCAACCGGTCAGGTTGCCTCCGACGACCGGCGGGTCGATGACGACCGGATACGTCGTGTCGGGGTCCGTCAGAAAAGACTGGTCAGGGGTGACGGCCAGGAACTGGTCGGACATCGCCACGTCGACCTCGGCCGTGCGGACGCCCGGCTCCGCGACAGCGGCCTTCTCGGGCGCCTTCTCCAGCAGCTCGGCCGTGGGTTGCGCCGCCGCCCGGGCGCCCAATGGCGCGGCATCAGTCTTGGGCGATGCGGAGTCCCACATGAGCGCCGCACTGCTGTCGAACACCGGACGATTGTCCTGGCCGACCAGCGAGACGGCTCCGCTCTTTGAGGTCCTGAGCGTCAGGCCGTCCGTCTTCACGGGAAACGCGATGGAACGCAGCGCCGGGTCGGCGGCGGCTTCCCGAGTATGGACGACGAGGTGATGGGTGAAGCCGTCCGGACGGATGTGGACGACCAGGTCGACGTCCGGCTTCACCGACTCGTACACGGCGGACGCACCGGCTATGCGCGGGGCGGGAAGCGCCCACGGGGCGCCGAGTTCGAAGGTCTTCCCGGCGCTGGTGATGGTGGCCAGCGGGGCGCTGCCGCCACCGGACAGCTTGATGTCCTGCGCGGCCTTCGGGACCAGGCGTCCGTCAGCCTGCGGGACGAGATCGGTGTCGATCGGCGTCCACGCGCCGTTCTTGCGCACGCGCTCGGCCACGGGCGACGACTCAAGGGTGAAGGTGCCATCGCTGTTGGCCAGTACGCGGTTCGTCTCGCTGGTGAGCGAGGCCACCTCCACGCTGCGCCCTTCAGCCACAGCCTGCTGAGAAGCCTTCTGCTCGACCGAAGGAGCAGGCAGGCCGTCGTCCTCCCAGAACGCCTTACCCTGAGCCTCTGGCGAAGCGGGGCGACTGTCCAGGGAGGAAGGAACCTCCACATCGCCAGGCGATATCGCAGTGGCCGGAAGTGAGGTCAGCGAAACTCCCGCCAAGGCCAGGAAAACTCCAGCCGTCGCGGCCAAGCCGCATCTGCCCGCCATTCGGCGGCCCTGTCTACTCATTCATCACTCACACTTCTCAACGAGCAGGCTGATCACCTGCTCGACGGCGCATTCACATGAAGGCGCGCAAATCGAGGAGCGATGAAGACGAGGAGCGAAGCAACTTCCGGACATTCGAGCTCACGCGGGATCAGCTTCCAGGGAAACCGCAAACGTCGAACCACGAGAGGGACGAGCTCTTTCGAACCCCTCGATGGTTCCGCACCGGCACTGCCTCAATGGCATCGCCGAGCTCAGGCCTCGGCCTCGCTGGCCCTCACTCCCCCGCCCCCCCTCGGACGCTGACCACAGGAAACACGCAGATTCGAAGATCCTGTGAACACTGCACGAACCATAACCGCACAGGCACCCGATGGTCTAGACCCCCATACGTCATGTGAACTGCACAAACGACGGCATTGGCAGACCAATGGGGCGACCCGGCGAGATCGCCGCCGCACGGGTGCCACCCAGTCGCATCAACACAACTGAGGCTGCTGCAGTGGAGCTTCCGCAGGAAGACCAGCCAATCAGCGTGGCCATGGCCCGATCACCAAGGTGACACAGAGGTTCGTTGGACCCGGAGTTGGAAGGGTGGTGGCAGGTCTTCTCACTGGCCGTCTCGGCTGTTGCCGGGCGGCCACCTCGAAGCCTCCGATGGGACCCTTCTCCAGGCCGCTGGCCGCGAGCCCACCGAGGAGACCGGCATCCCGCCCCACGTCGTCACCCCACACAGCCAGACCTCCCTCCACATCGACGTTCACCCCATCGACGCCAACCCCGCCAAGGACGAGCCCGCCCACCAGCACTTCGACTTCCGCTTCCTCTTCCGCACCACCGCCGACATCGGCGAAATCCAGACCGAGGAGGTCTCCGACGCGGCCTGGCGCGACGTCGACGAGATCACCGACCCGCAGCTGCGGCACCGGATCGCCACAGCCCTCCTCGACGCGGACAGCGACGCCGCGATGAACGGCCAGCTCCCCCTCGCCGGCCCCTGGCCCCTCGCAGGCGAGTGAAGGACCGAGGGGACTGAGGATCGGAAGGCGAGGACTCTTCCGAGCATTCCGTTGAATGGCCCCGAGCAGCGAACGGCCGACACCACGAGATTTGGGTGTCGGCCGACGGCGCGAGCTCTCAGATGACCAGGAATGCTGGGGAGTCGACTTCAGTGAGGGGCTTCAGATGCCTACTGATCAGCCGGTCGGTGGTCGCGGATCCATTCCACGGCGGCTTCCTCCTCGGCCGGCAGCAGTGTGTCGATCGCGGGGCCGAGCCAGCGGAACCACTCACACTGGTCCGGAGTGAGCGGTCCTTCCGGCCTACGCCAGTCGCTCACGAACGCAAGCAGACGGGCTGCGAGGACGTCGGGGTCGAAGCCACCTTCAGGCTCCGCCTCCCACGGACCAACGCCTGTCACCGTGAACGGCAACCCCCCGCTGAACGGCTCGGCCACGACTACGCCGCCCGAGTCCTGCCGGACCTGCGTTCGCAAGATGTACTTCCAGTTGGTTTCCGGACGGCTGGAGGACCCATCGCTCGCCTGAACGCCACCCCAGGACGGGCTCGGCTCGGCCGTCAACCTCAGCAGCGCAGTTCCGCTGGGCTCCGCACCCTCCGCTGACTCAGCCGAAACCGAAATCTCATACACGTACTCGCGGAGAACCCCCTTGGCGCGGTGGTCATCCCTGATCGTGCGGTCGAGCCAATCGTTCATGGAGCCCCCAACTTGGCGTCACTTCGGTGGTGTTGTGATGCTTTGCCAGGGTGGCACACGCCGCTGACGCGCGTGGCTGCCCCCGAAATACCGGCGATTCTCATGGAAGGCTCGCGAATCCGGGTTGAGTGGACACTGAGTGGTCTCGCCCCCTAGATGATCACGGAACCGCCCGCCCGGTCTGTCCTCAATCGCCTCTACGGCTTCGGCAGCATCCGCGACCGGGCTCGCCAGGCACACTGTCAAACATCTCGACGCCCACAGACCTCCACCTCGGTCATCACCAAGCTCCGTCGTTTCCTCAACCAGGGCCAGGATCGGCAGCCGACACTCTCCGCATCATCGACCTCCCACCCTTGAGCAGCCCGGCGTTCGTGATCCGGCCCCGTCACCGCCCGAAGCGCTGACCCATCGGAGGCAAGGACCCCGGCCACGGCCGGGGTCCTTCGGCCTTCCAAGGCCCCCGATCGCCATACTGCAGCGACCGCAGCGGTCGGGAGCGTCCGCAGATCGCCTCACCTGTCGCACAGTGAGCCGGCACCGCTGCCGTGAACGATGCCCATGTGCACGGGCCGATGGCCAGCCTACGGAATGCGTTGCGGCTACTCTTCTGGCGTACGCCACAGAGCGTGCTGGCGGAGAGTGGGAAGCCACTGCAAAGGCAGCGCCTTGTGCTCCCGAAAGACCGCCGCGAGTGCAGTGACGGTCATCGCCTGAAGCTCACGAGCTCGTGCGTCCTGCCACGCTCGAGCGAGCGTGTCAAAGAGTTCAAGCACCAGAGGCGGCTGTACCCAGTAGAGGTTTTCCTCGGCAACGTTGTACGCGCTTTCGTGCACCTTCGGCTTCGGCGAAGCAAGGACACAGATGGAGTCGCCGGGCGCTACGGCGCCCTCTGTCTTCCCCGTGGTTCGCCGGTGGCCTCCAGCTTGCCGCGCCTGGTCCGCTCCAATCTCGCCAACATTCTTAGCCTGGTTCTTTGCTTCCCACACGACCCACCGGGCGCTGCCGAAGATCCACACGGCGTCCGGCTTGGCAGCCGTGCCATCCCGGGGATCTCCATAGCTCTTCCTCGCGCCAGCGAGGCGCCCGAGGTGGACCAGGCCGTCTTCGTACGGATCAGGATCTGTCTGCTGGAGACCCGCCCTGGTCGCTAGAGCGGCTTGGAAGGCTTCACTGAGCCTCTTTCATCCTGAATAGTCGCAGGTCAGCAGGGTGTGGATGGCTTGGACGGTGCGGCTGATGCGTCGGGTCGAGCAGCGTGCTCTGCGCATGATGCGCCAGGACTTCAGCTGAGCGGAGGCGCGTTCGCCGGGTGCCCGGAGTCTGGCGTGGTTGCGGTTGAACTCCTGTTAATGCGGAGGCTGTTCACGGTGGTGGTAGTACGGGGTACGGAAGGTGGCGCCGGCGCCCTGGTAAGCGCGGTCAGCGAGGACGAGGATCTGCCGGGGACAGGCTTGCACGATGCTGTGGGCTCGTGCCGCGGTCAGGTCGTGGGTGCGGCCGGGTGTCGCGCGGGAGAACCGGAGCGGGGTGCCGTCGGTCCGGGCGATGACCTGGACGTTCATGCCGTGCTTGCGGTGCTTGCGGTGCTTCATCGAGTAATACGGCTCGTCCGCGAAGCCGCCCTCGCTGAGGCGGGTGAGGGCTTCGTGCAGGCCGGGCGCCCAGCCGGCCAGAACGTCCAAGGTCTCGTCGACGTACCGCCAGGCGGTTGCCTGGGATATCCCGAAACCGGCTCCGAGCTGCGAGAACGTCTCGTTCTTCCGCAGGTACACCAGCGTGAGGAGCGCCTGCTGGAAGCAGCCGAGCTTGCGCCAGCGGGTATTGCGGGCTTGGCGGTGCTCGTGCAGCAGCCAGGCGACATGCTCGACGAGCTCGTGCGGGACGTCAAGCGTGGCAGGATACGGAACCACCAGGGCCCCTTCGGTCACCGGTGTGATGAGTGGAATCACCACGCCAACGACGAGGGGCCCTGTCTCGTCACCACACCCGCTGACCAGCCCATTTCACCCTCCAGCACAGAATGAAAGAGGCTCATTGAGTAGATCGGCCCCGAGACGCTCGAACCGCCTCGGGGCCCACCCGCGGCCTGGCCACGACGAAACCCGCCACCAGGAGGTGGCGGGCTTGTTTGCGTGGGTGATCGGCTACGAGTGGGTTCGACCTGCGCCACCGACCCGGGAAACCTCAGGTCGGAGAGTTCGATCGGCACGACCGGATGCTAAGCGGCCAGCTCCTGCTCGGCGCCCTTCGCCTCGGTCCAAGCCGCCACGAGTACCTGATAGATCCGCTGTTCGTCGGCGGTCAGTGCTCGCCGCTGTTCGCCGGCGCGGACCCACAGGGTGCGGATGGCATTGTTCAGGGCGTCGGGACTGGGAGTCTCTCTGTGGTGATCGGACATGGACACAAGGCTAGGCCGCGGACCTGACGAAGCCGGCACGCTGCGGGCGTGCGTTCCGCCACGCTGCCGCGATGACCAGGGGTGGCAAGCAGCCGAGAACGACATCCTTGGCCACACCATTGCGATCGGTAACCGAAACGCACCGGGTGCGAACGGAGTGCGGAATCCCACTCGCACCCCCGTCCCCGGACATATGGCCCCCGCTGCCGTGCGGCTGCCGACGCCCGCGCCTCCAGGACGACACGAGCATGGCCGGCCGACCGCCGGGGTCCAGCCGCTCCACGGTCTCGTGCCGCAGCGAGACTCCGACCGGCACGCCGCCGAGCAGCCCCGTCCACCGAGGGGGCGCCTTCGTGGGTTGCTACGACCGGCGTCTCACCTTCGCCTCACGGGCAGGCACACGAAGGCGCATAGATGTGCCCCATGACCTGCGACTTCAGCCACACCATGGACGTGTAACTACCTACATGGACGCCGGGTAAACTCTGTCCACGTGACTGCTGTGACTGCGAAGCCCCGCATCCCCAACGTTCTGGCCGGCCGCTACGCCTCCGCGGAGCTCGCCGTCCTCTGGTCCCCCGAGCAGAAGGTGAAGCTGGAGCGTCAGCTCTGGCTCGCCGTGCTGCGTGCGCAGAAGGACCTCGGGATCGAGGTTCCGGACGCCGCCCTCGCCGACTACGAGCGCGTTCTCGACCAGGTCGACCTCGGTTCCATCGCCGAGCGCGAGAAGGTCACCCGGCACGACGTGAAGGCCCGGATCGAGGAGTTCAACGCCCTCGCCGGCCACGAGCACGTCCACAAGGGCATGACCTCGCGCGACCTCACCGAGAACGTCGAGCAGCTCCAGATCCGCCTCTCCCTGGAGCTGATGCGGGACCGTACGGTCGCCGTCCTCGGCCGTCTCGGCAAGCTCTCCGCCGAGTACGCGGAGCTGGTCATGGCCGGCCGCTCGCACAACGTCGCCGCGCAGGCGACCACCCTCGGCAAGCGTTTCGCGACCGCGGCCGACGAGCTGCTCGTGGCGTACGGGCGGCTTGAGGAGCTGCTCGGCCGCTACCCGCTGCGCGGCATCAAGGGCCCGGTCGGCACCGCGCAGGACATGCTGGACCTGCTCGGCGGGGACGCGGGCAAGCTCGCGGACCTGGAGCAGCGGATCGCCGGTCACCTCGGCTTCGCGCACGCCTTCACCTCGGTCGGCCAGGTCTACCCGCGCTCGCTCGACTACGACGTGGTCACCTCGCTGGTGCAGCTGGCCGCCGCGCCGTCGTCGATCGCCAAGACGATCCGCCTGATGGCGGGCCACGAGCTGGTCACGGAGGGCTTCAAGCCCGGCCAGGTCGGCTCCTCGGCGATGCCGCACAAGATGAACACCCGCTCCTGCGAGCGTGTCAACGGCCTGATGGTCATCCTGCGCGGCTACGCGTCGATGACCGGCGAGCTCGCCGGCGACCAGTGGAACGAGGGCGACGTGTCCTGCTCCGTGGTCCGCCGCGTCGCCCTGCCGGACGCCTTCTTCGCGCTGGACGGCCTCCTGGAGACCTTCCTCACCGTGCTCGACGAGTTCGGCGCCTTCCCGGCCGTCGTCGCCCGCGAGCTCGACCGCTACCTGCCCTTCCTGGCGACCACCAAGGTCCTCATGGGCGCCGTGCGCGCCGGGGTCGGCCGCGAGGTCGCCCACGAGGCCATCAAGGAGAACGCCGTCGCCTCCGCCCTCGCCATGCGCGAGCAGGGCGCCGAGCGCAACGAGCTCCTCGACAAGCTGGCCGCCGACGACCGGATCCCGCTGGACCGGGCGCAGCTCGACGAGCTGATGGCGGACAAGCTGTCCTTCACGGGCGCCGCCGCCGACCAGGTCGCGGTCGTGGTCTCCCGTATCGAGGAGATCCTCAAGCAGCACCCCGAGGCCGCCGCCTACACCCCCGGCGCGATCCTCTGACCGGGACTCCCCGGTTCACTCAGCAGGAGCTGGAGGCCGCCCGCGACCGCGTCGTTCCCGACGTGGCCGCGGGCGGCCTTTCCGTGCTCTTCTGCGGGATCAACCCGGGGCTCATGACGGCGGCGACGGGCCACCACTTCGCCCGTCCCGGCAACCGCTTCTGGCCGGTGCTCCACCTGTCCGGGTTCACCCCGCGGCAGCTGCGGCCCGACGAGCAGGAGGAGCTCCTGTCGTACGGGCTCGGGATCACGAACGTGGCGGCGCGGGCGACCGCGCGGGCCGACGAGCTGAGCCGGGAGGAGTACCGCGAGGGCGGGCGGATCCTGGTCGAGAAGGTGGAGCGGCTCGCGCCGCGGTGGCTCGCGGTCGTCGGTGTCACGGCGTACCGGACGGCCTTCGGCGAGCCGAAGGCGGCCATCGGGCCGCAGGAGCGGGTGATCGGCTCCACCCGGGTCTGGGCGCTGCCGAACCCGAGCGGTCTCAACGCCCACTGGACGGCGGCGACGATGGCCGAGGAGTACGCCAGGCTGCGGGAGGCCGCGCGGGCGACCGGTCCGTGAGCCGGGCCCTACGCCCGGGGCGGATCCGCGGTGGTCACCAGGGCGAGCAGCTGGAGCGGCAGCTCCTTGTCCCACTGGGAGACGCCCAGACCGATCCACCGCTCGCCGTCCCGCCACAGGATCAGCTCCGGGGTGTGGGCGCAGAGGGTGCCCCAGGGCTCCGGTAAGGACCCACCGGCCAGGCTCCGCTCCAGGACGGGCCAGAGGTCCAGCTCCGTCGGCGGGCCCCAGCGGGCGGTGAGCAGGGCGGCCAGCCCGTCCCGTTCCGCTTCGTACTGCTCCTCGGCGAGCGCCCGGCGGGTGCCGTCGTCCTCCCAGAAGTCCTCGCTCGTCGCGAGCTCCGCCAGGTGGAAGCCCGGAGCGCCCTCGGGACCGCCGGAGGGGCGGGCGCGGAGCTCGTCGATCGTCGCCAGGTGACGTGCCGTGGTCATGAGGCCAGTAAAGCGGCCGGCACTGACAGTTGGCGGCGCGTCAGGCGGTCCGGCGGGGGTTCGGTGGGCGTCCGGCGGGCGCGGTCCGGGGGCGGCACTCGCCGCACCCCGGACCATTGAGTACCATCCGCCGAAGAGGTGCACGAGCTGGGAGGACACACTGTGGGGCGGCTGACCGGCGGGGATCCGTCTCTGCTGCGGCGGATCAACTCCGCGGTGGTACTTCATGCCCTGAGGGGCGCCGACGCGCCGACACTCACGGATCTGACCCGGATCACGGGTCTGTCGCGGCCGACGGTCGAAGGCGTCGTCGAAGGGCTCATGGAGGGCGGGCTCGTCGTCGAGTCGGCTCCCGAGGAGGGCGAGGCCCGGCGCCAGGGGCGTCCGGCACGGAGGTTCCGCTTCCGCGCGGAGGCCGGCCATCTCCTCGGCATCGAGATCGGCCCGCACCGCGTGGCCGCCCTGCTCTCGGGTCTGGACGGCCGGATCATCGGCGCCGGGTCCCGCGAGGTGTCGGAGACGGCCCCCGAGGACGAGCGTCTGGACAAGGTGCGCACGGTCGTCGCCGACGTGCTGCGCAGGGCCGGGGTCGCCCGGTCCAATCTGCGGGCCGTCGGCGTCGGGACGCCCGGCATCGTGGAGGCCGACGGCACCGTCCGCCTCGGCACGGCGCTGCCCGGCTGGACGGGCCTCGCGCTCGGCGAGCGGCTGCGCCGCTCCTTCCGCTGCCCGGTGATCGTCGAGAACGATGCGAACGCGGCGGCGGTGGCCGAGCACTGGAAGGGCGCCGCGACCGACTCGGACGACATCGTCTTCGTCCTCGCGGGGCTGAGCCCGGGCGCCGGTTCGCTGATCGGCGGCCGGCTGCACCGCGGCTACGGCGGGGCGGCCGGGGAGATCGGCGCCCTGCACCTGCTGGGCCGCGGGGTCACCCCCGAGCACCTCCTGTCGACCACCGACGAGCCGCTGCATCCGCTGGACGAGCAGGCGGTCGCCGAGGTCTTCGCGCTGGCGCGCAAGGGCGACGCGCGGGCGGAGGCGGCGGTGGACCGGTTCATCCAGCGGCTCGTGCACGACGTCGCGGCGCTGGTCCTGGCGATCGACCCCGAGCTCGTGGTCGTCGGCGGCTGGGCCGCCGGGCTCGACGGCGTCCTCCCGCCGCTCCGCGAGGAGCTGGCGCGCTTCTGCCTGCGGCCGCCGCGCGTGGTGCTCTCGCTGCTCGGCGAGGCCGCCGTGGGCACGGGTGCGCTGCGGCTGGCCCTGGACCACGTCGAGGAGCAGCTCTTCGCGGTCGACGGAACGGTGACGGCCCGCCGCTGAACCGCCGGAGTGGCGGTCCCTCGACGGGCCGTCGCGCGGAGCGCGGGGTGTCAGGAGGCCATGACCAGGTCGACCGAGTCGCCGAAGGTGAGGCGGCAGGTGTCGGCGCGGTAGGTGGCGACCGAGACGGCTGCGGTGCGCCCCTCGGAGAGGTAGCGGGTCGTCACGACGAGGACGGGCGCGCCCGGCAGCCGGTCGAGCTCCTTGGCGTCGTCGGCGCGGGCGGAACCGAGCTCCACTGAGCGGTCCTGGCCGTCGAGGGCGAGGTGCTGGAGCTCGCGGAGCACCGTACGGGCGCGGGCGGGGCCCACGGGGGCGTCGATGGCGCTGAGGCCCGGCACCGAGGAGGCCGGCACGTACAGCAGCTCGGCGGCGACCGGCTGGCCATGGGTGACGCGGATGCGGCGCACGACGTGCACCCGCTCGTCCGCGGCGGTCTCCAGGACGCGCGCGACGGCGGCCGGGGCCACGTCGCTGGCGGAGTCCTGGGACTCCCAGGTCTCGTCGCCGACGCCGGGCCAGGCGTGCTGGGCGGTGGAGACGTCCACGCCGACGCGCGGCGGGGCGACCGTGGTGCCGACGCCCCGGCGGCGCTGGAGGCGGCCCTCCAGCTCCAGCTGCTCCAGGGCCTGGCGGAGCGTGGCCCGGGCAACGCCGAAGCGCGCCGCGAGCTCCCGCTCGTTGGGCAGGATCTCTCCGACGGCGAAGTCCGAGTCGAGCGCTTCGCCGATCACTGTCTTGAGGTGCTGGTACTTCGGCTCCGGTACCGTTTCCAGCTGCGTGGTCCCCACCCTGATCCTCCGCAATTCGCCGTGTCCCGCGGCGTTTTTCCGCGCCCTTGTTTATTAAAGGTTCCTGCACTAACTCTGTGACCATAAGGCGAGCCACCCCCTTGGTCAAGACCAATCCTCCGCCAAACGGCCCCGAATGTGACCCTCTGACCTAGATCGTTCACAGGACGTTCGCGCCCCCGTGAGCCCTGCGCAGCAATGCGCAGCAAAAGGCCCCGCCACCCGGGGACGGGAGGCGGGGCGGTACCGCGGTGCTCGCCGGGGGTCAGGGGCCGGCGAGGCCCTGGAGCTTGTCGGGGTTCCGGATGATGTAGACGCACTGGACGCGCCCGTCGCGCACCTCGACCTGGAAGACCGAGTCCGGCCTGCCGTCCACGAAGGCGATCACGGCGGGAGCGCCGTTGAGCTCGGCGAAGCGGTACTCGTAGACGGTCTCCACTCCCGTCGCCACGCCCCGGAAGAAGCGGCCGATCTTGTCGGCGCCCTCGATGATCCGCAGCGGGGCCTTGGACTTGCCGCCGCTGTCGCCGACGAGGCGCGCGTCCGGGGCGAGGAGGGCGAGGAGCTCGCCGAGGTCGCCGCCGGAGGCGGCGGAGAGGAAGCGCTCGGTGAGGTCCCGGCGCTCGGTCGGGTCGACGTCGTACCGCGGCTTGCCCTCGTCGACGTGGCGCCGGGCCCGGCCCGCGAGCTGGCGCACGGCCGCCTCGGAGCGGTCGAGCGCGGTGGCGATCTCGCCGAAGGGGAAGCCGAAGGCCTCGCGCAGCACGAAGACGGCCCGCTCCAGGGGGGAGAGGGCCTCCAGGACGACGAGGACCGCCAGCGAGACGGAGTCGGCGAGGAGGGCGCGCTCGGCGGTGTCGGGGGCGGTGGGGCCGAAGTCGGTGACGACGGGCTCGGGCAGCCACGGGCCGACGTAGGACTCGCGGCGCGCCTGGGCCTGCCGCAGCCGGTCGATGGCGAGCCGGGTGGTGGTCCGTACGAGGAAGGCGCGCGGCTCGCGGACGGCGGCGCGGTCCTGGGCGGTCCAGCGGAGCCAGGCCTCCTGGACGACGTCCTCGGCGTCGGCGGCACGCCCGAGCATCCGGTAGGCGACGCCGAGGAGCATCTTGCGGTGTTCCTCGAAGACGTCGGTCAGGGTGTCGCCGGTCAGGACGTCGTCGGCCAGGACGTCGGTCGGCGTGGTCGGGATATCGGAGGGCACACGTCCATCCCAGCCGACCGTCACCGTCCTGTCCAGTTTCCGCCCCTGGGTCTTGAACTCCTCGCTACTGGTCGGTACTTCTTGCCGCCGAGCCGCCCGAAGAGCATCAGGGGGCGTCCGCGCCGAGCACGCCCTGCCCGCCGCCCGGCTCGTGCGGCTGCCCGGCTGCGGTCACGTGCCCATGAACGACGACCCGGCTCTCGCCGCCCGCGTGCTCCTGGACGGCAGCCGCCGAGCTCCGGCGCGTGAACAGACCGGTGCCCAGGGCCGCCCCGGCGCCCACGAGGAGGCTGCCGGCCGCCTGCGGGAGGCCGAAGGCGGCGCCCGCGACGACGGCGGCGCTCAGCGCGGCGGCGACCGGGATCGCCCCGGTGTAGAGGGTGGCCCGCTCCATGCCGATCCGCTGGACGCCCATGTAGAAGAGGACGAATCCGACGACCGTGGCCAGGGCGGCCTGCCAGACCAGGGCGCCCGTCTCCACGGCCGTCGGCGTCCGGACGAACGCGGCCCCGTCGACGGCCAGGCCGAGGAGTGTCGCCTCGACCGCGCCGACCCCGCACACGGCGGCGGTCAGCAGCTTCGGCCCGAGCAGACGCAGCACCGGCACGGCGAGCACGGTGAACCCCACCTCGCCCGCGAGCGCCGCCACCGACCAGCCGATGCCGGCCAGGTCCGTCCGCCCCCAGCCCTGCACGGTGAAGGCGCCCGCGGCGACGAGCAGGGCCCCGTACAGGACGGCGGGGGCGGGCTTGCGGCCGTCGGCCAGGGGGACGAGGACGGCGACGACGACCGGGGCGCAGCCGACCAGGACACCGGGGACGGCCGGTTCGGCGGTCCGCTCGGCGGCGAGCACCGCGAGGTTGAAGCCGACCATGCCGACGCCCGCGACCGCGCCGAGTCGCAGCCAGTGGCGGAGCGTCAGGGTCCGGAGCGGGGCGAGGCCGCCGCGACCGAGCAGCGGGAGCAGGAGCAGACAGGCGGCCGCGTAGCGCAGTGCCTGTCCGCCCGCGTACGGATAGGCGCCGAGGAGGCTGTTCGCGGTGAAGGAGGCGCCCACCAGGGCGTAGGCGAGGGTCACGAGGAGGACGCCGCGCAGGGAGTTCGCGTTCATGGTCCCGACGCTAGGAAGCGGGGCGGTCCCGGTTAAGGGCCACTTTCCCCGCGCCATCGGGGACCACTTCGGCTCCTCTTCCGTTCCTCTTCGACTCCTCCTCCCTTCTTCGCCCGTTCCTCGCTCGTTCCTCGTCTTGGTGCGGGGCGTGTCACCCTTGATCTCCGCACGTCAGGAACTCGTCAAGACGTGCAGGGCAGGGGGTGGAGGGTCCGTGTCGGAGAGGGAGCCGGCCGAGGGGTACCTGGAGGGGTACGCCGAGATGCTGACGGGCGTGTGCGCGGCGGGCCGCAGGCTCACCCGCGACGAGCGCGAGGCCCTGCGCTCCGGGGGCGAGCGGGCCGCGGAGGCGGGCGTCGGCCTGCGGGTCCTCGTCCGCGCCCATCTGTCGGCCGCGCAGCGGGTCCTTCCGGACGTGCCGCACTCCGCCGTCCGTGATCTGCTGAGCGCCGTGGAGCAGGCCGTCGACGCCCTCGCCGAAGGGCACGAGCGGGCGCAGCGCCTGGCGATACGCCAGGAGGAGGCCGCGCGGCGGGAGTTCGTCGACGACCTCCTCTACGGGCGCAGCGACCTGGGGAGGCTCGCCGAGCGCGCGGTGCGCTTCGGGCTGCTCCTGTCGCACGCCCATGCCGTGGCCGTGGCGCGGGGCCCGGAGCCGTACGACGACGGCTGCGCGGTCACGCGGGCCGTCGAGTCCTCGCTCTTCGCCCGCTTCGGCGACCGCCGGATCCTGCTCACCACCAAGGACGGGCGGCTGATCTGCCTGGCCCCGGCGGACGAGCCCGAGGTGCTCGCCCACTTCGCCAAGCAGGCGTACGCGGCGACCGACGGCGGCCAGGTCGCCGTCGGCCGCGCGCACCCGGGCGCCGGCGGCGTCGTCCACTCGTACGAAGAGGCCCTCAACGCCCTCGACCTCGCCACCCGCATGGACCTGGACGACCCGGTCCTCCACGCCGCGGACCTCCTCGTCTACCCGGTCCTCGCCCGCGACCGGCAGGCCATGGCTGATCTCGTCCACACCGTCCTGGGCCCGCTCCAGCAGGCGCGCGGCGGCCCGAAGCCGCTGCTCGACACCCTCGCCGCGTACTTCGACACCGGCTGCGTCACCGCGCAGGCCGCCCGCCGTCTCAGCCTCAGCGTGCGGGCCATGACGTACCGCCTCGACCGCATCCACCGTCTGACGGGCTCGGATCCCGGCGACCCGGTCCAGCGCTACACCCTCCAGACGGCCGTCGTCGGTGCCCGGCTCCTCGGCTGGCCCGACCGGCCGCTGTGACGGCATCAAGAACGCGTAAAGACTGCCGGGATCCGGAAATGAACAGGCGTGCTGTTCCGTGAAAACCTCCTCGTAGGGGCCGAACAGGGCCGTACGGGACGGGGTGGCGCGCATGGGGTGGTTTCTGGGTCTCGGCAGCGCGGGCCTCGTCCTGCTGGCTCTCTCCCTGATCTTCGACGGCGTCCTCGAAGGGATCGCCGACTCGTTCGGCGGCGGCCTGGCCGGCGGGCTCGACGGGCTCCTCTCGCTGCCGGTGATCGCCGGATTCGTCTCCGCCCTGGGGTTCACGGGGGCCATCGCGACGGGCGCCGCGGGCGCCGGGCCCCTGGCCGCGACCCTCACGGGCGTCGCCGTGGGCGCCCTCGTGGCCTGGCTCACCTGGCGGTTCAGCCGGGCGCTGCTCCGGGACGGCGCGGCGCCGGCCCCGCGGGGCGAGGACCTGACGGGTACGTCGGGTGCGGTGGTCACGGCGATTCCCGCCGGAGGCTACGGCGAGGTCCTGCTGCATCTGGGCGGGCAGCCGGTCAAGTACGCGGCGAAGGCCGCGGAGCCGGTGGCGCGGGGCGCCGAGGTGTGGGTGGAGTCCGTGCTGTCGCCGACGTCGGTGACCGTCCGCCCCGTCGAGCGCTGACCCCCCTCCCCCGCCGCCCTTCACGTTTCTTCCATCCCAGGAGAGTTCACCATGAGTCCTGTTCTGGCCGCCGTCGTGGGCATCGTCGTCCTCGTCGTGCTCCTCGGCCTCGCCGTCGTCACCCGCTACAAGGTCGCCGGGCCCAGCGAGGCGTTCATCATCACGGGCCGGCGCGGCAAGCAGGCGACCGATCCCGCCACCGGCCGGGTGTTCACCGACAACAGCGGCCAGAAGGTCGTGGTCGGCGGCGGAGTGTTCGTCGTGCCGTTCGTGCAGCAGAAGTTCACCCTCGACCTGTCGAGCCGGCACATCCCGGTCGCGGTACGCGGCGCGGTCACCCTGCGCGGGGTGAAGGCCAACCTGGAGGGCGTCGCGATCGTCAAGGTCGGCGGCACCGAGGACTCGATCCGGGCGGCCGCGCAGCGGTTCCTCATGCAGCAGGACGGCATCGTCGGCTTCACCCAGGAAGTGCTGTCCGGCGCGCTGCGGTCCATCGTCGGCCGCATGTCGGTCGAGGACATCATCCGGGACCGCGCGGCCTTCGCCGGGCAGGTCGCCGAGGAGGCCGAGGCCAGCCTGTCCGGGCAGGGCCTGGTCCTCGACGCCTTCCAGATCCAGGACATCACCACCGAGGGCTCCTACCTGGAGGACCTCGGGCGCCCCGAGGCCGCCCGGGCCAAGCAGGAGGCGGACATCGCCGAGGCCGTCGCCCGCCGGGCCGCCGAACAGGCCCGGCTGAAGGCGGAGGAGGAGATCGCGATCGCACAGCGGACCCTCTACCTGAAGCAGGCCGAGATCAAGGCCCAGACCGACGAGGCCGCTGCCCAGGCGAACGCGGCCGGACCGCTCGCCGACGCCGCCCGGCAGCAGGACATCCTGGCCGAGCAGGAGAAGGTCGCCGCCCGCCAGGCCGCGCTCACCGACCGCCAGCTCGACACGCAGGTCCGCAAGCCCGCCGACGCCGCCCGCTACCAGGCCGAGCAGGAGGCGGAGGCGCGCCGTATCGGCCTGGTCAAGGAGGCCGAGGCGGACGCCCAGCGGGCCAGGCTCACCGGTGAGGGCGAGAAGGCCCACCGCGCGGCGCTCGCCGACGCCGTACGCATCGAGGGCGAGGCGCAGGCCGCGGCCATCGCGGCGCGGGGCTCCGCCGAGGCCGAGGCGATGGAGAAGAAGGCCGACGCCTTCGCACGGTACGGCGACGCCGCCGTCCTCCAGATGGTCGTCGAGGTCCTGCCGCAGGTCGTCGCCAAGGCGTCCGAGCCGCTCGCGGCCGTCGACAAGATGACGGTCATCTCCACGGACGGGGCGAGCCGGCTGACCCGTACCGTCACCGACAACGTCGCCCAGGGCATGGAGCTCCTCTCCTCCACGACCGGCGTCGACCTCGCCCAGCTCCTCCAGGGCCTCACGCAGCGGAAGCCCGTACCGGCGCCGACCGTGCCGTCCGACGACGGATCGATCGAGATCAACGGCTAGGCCGTCCTGACCGCGGCCCTCGGCAGGTGGCGGAGGGCGAAGGCGCCGAGTACGGCGTGGAGGACGGCCGCGACGACTGCGGCGGTGTGCAGACCGGTGACGAAGGCCGACTTCGCGTCGTCGACGACGACGGGTACGAGGCCGGGGATCCGGAGCGTCTCGGGGAGGGTCCCGGCGAGGTCGGGGCCCTGCACCCGGAAGACGAGGGCCGCCAGCGAGCCGAGGAGCGCGATGCCGAGGGCATTGCCGAGCTCGTTGCCGGTCTCGGCGATCGCCGCCGCGGCCCCGGCGCGTTCCGCCGGGACCGCGGCGATGGCGGTGTCGGCGACGACGCTGAAGGAGATGCCGTATCCGGCGCCGGCGACGACGGTGGAGGCGACGTACCAGCCGATGCCGCCGGAGACGCCGGTGGCCGGCAGCAGGAGGAGGCCCGCGGCGATGAGGAAGTGGCAGGTGACGAGTGCGGCCCGGGTCCCGACCCGCGCGGCGAACGCCGGGGTGACGACGCAGGTGACGGTGAGCACCGCGGCGCCGGGCAGCGCGACGAGAGCGGCGTCGAGGACGGTCAGCCCCAGGACCGACTGGAGGTAGACGCCGCCGAGGTAGGCCACCGCCGACCACGCGGCCAGCGGCAGGAACCCGGTGACGGCCGCGATCGCGAACACCCGGTCGCGGAAGAGGCGGAAGTCGATCAGCGGGTGTTCGAGGCGCAGTTGGCGCCGGACGAACCGCCCCAGGGTGACGAGCCCGACCGCCCCCGCGACCACCGATGTCGCCGTCGGCCCGTCCGCGGCGGCGGACTTGACCGCGTAGACGGTGAGCAGGATGCCCAGCGCGGAGAGCGGAACGCTCAGGACGTCGACGCGACCGCTCCCGGTGGGGCGCACCTCGCGGAGCAGGACCGGGGCCAGGACCAGGAAGAGGAGGACGACGGGGAGATTCACGAGGAAGACCGACCCCCACCAGAAGCTGCTCAGCAGCCGTCCGCCGACGACCGGACCGATCGCGAAGCCGGCGGCGAAGGTGGCCGCGAAGACGCCTATCGCCCGAGCCCGCCGGCGCGGGTCGGGGAAGAGTTCGCCGAGGACCGCCAGCGCCGACGGCAGCAGCGTCGCACCGGCGACACCCATCAACGCCCGGAAGGCGATGAGCAGTTCCGGCCCGGGGGCGAAGGCCGCTCCCGCCGAGGCCGCGCCGAACACCGCCGCCCCGGTCATCAGGAGCCTCAGCCGCCCGTACCGGTCGCCGATGTTCCCGAAGGCGATGAGCAGGGACCCGACGGCGAATCCGTAGACGTCGAGGATCCACAACGCCTGACCGGCGGTGGGCGACAGGGCCTCGGAGACCGAGGGCATCGCCAGGAACAGGACCGAGCCGTCCATCGCGACCAGCAGCACCGGGCCGAGTACCACCAGCAGACCGAGCCGGGCCCGCAGCCCGGAGGAGGGGGAGACACGCTGTGCGTCCATGTGTCGTGTGTTCATGCGTCCGACGGTGCGGTGCCGGCCGCGCGGCAACCATCCCCGTGGCGTGGGTACACCTCACAGGTGCACCCACGCGCGGACCGCGGCGCCTAGGCTCGCGGTCATGGAACGGGAGAGCCTCGGGGCCTATCTCAAGACCCGCCGCGACCGGGTCACACCCGCCGACGTCGGACTCCGCGTCTACGGCACCGCCCGTCGCGTCCCCGGCCTGCGCCGCGAGGAGCTCGCCCAGCTCGCCGGCGTGAGCGCCGGCTACTACACGCGGCTGGAGCAAGGGCAGGGCGGTACGGCGTCCGAGCAGGTCCTCGACGCGCTGGCGGGCGCGCTGCGGCTCGACTCCGCCGAGCGGGCCCACCTGCACAACCTGGCGCGTCAGCCCACCACGCCCCAGCTGGTCCGCCCCCGCCCGGAGAAGCCCCACCGGCGGGTGCTGTCGCTCCTGGCGTCCCTGGGGGAGCGCACGCCCGCCGTCGTGCTCGGCCGCCGCGGCGACGTGCTGGCCTGGAACCGCACCGGACACGCCCTCGTCGCGGAGCACGTCGCCTTCGACGCACCGCACGATCCCGCGCGGCGGCCGTCCGTACCCCGCATGTTCTTCCTCGACTCCCTCACCCGGGACCTGCACGGGAACTGGGACGAACTCGCCCGGATCCACGTCGCCTACCTGCGGCTCACCGCGGGCCGGTACCCCACCGACGCCCGGCTCGCCGAACTGATCGGCGAACTCACCATGCGCAGCCGGGTCTTCGCCGGCCTGTGGGCCAAGGGCGACGTCGCGGACTGCACGGTGGGCACCATGCGGCTGCGGCATCCGACCGTCGGCGGCGTCGACGTCGACTACCAGGTGTGGCTCCAGCCCGAGAGCCCCGACCACCGGCTGGAGATCTACACGCCGAACGACAGCGCGTCGGCCGAGGCTCTGCGGACGCTGTCGCAGCAGGTCGCCGAGGGGCGGGAGCCCGGCGGCGCCGGGGCCGGCCCGCCCGCCGACGGCCCGCCCGCCGACGGCCCGTCCCTCGACGGCCCGTCCTCCGACGGCCCGTCTCCCGAGGGGCAGTTCCCGCCGCGGCAGGAGCCGCGTACCGCGCACGGCATACTCGTCGGGAGTGGACCCCGGACAGGATCGTGAGGCGGACGTGCCCGTACCCGACCGGCCCGGCGGTACGCGCCAGGGCGCCCAGCCGGCCTGGGAGTTGCTGCTTCCGGCGGCCGGCGCGCCCGCGCGGCGGCGGGGGCGGGCCCTCCAGGAGGCGCTGCGGGACGCGGTGCGCTCGGGGCGGCTGACCCCGGGGACCCGGCTGCCGTCGAGCCGTGAGCTCGCCGCCGACCTCGGCGTCTCGCGGGGCCTGGTCACCGAGGCGTACGAGCAGCTCACCGCCGAGGGGTACCTGCGCAGCGACCGGGGCGCGGGGACCTGGGTGGGCGGCGCGGCACGCTCGGCCGTGCGCGGCGCCCACGACCTGGCGCCCGGGATGACCGGCGTCCGGGTGGACTTCCATCCGGGCACCCCGGACCTTTCGCTGTTCCCGAGGGCCGCGTGGGCGGCGGCCCACCGGTCCGTCCTGGCGCGGCTGCCGCACCCGGCGCTCGGCTACCCGGACCCGCGCGGGCTGCCCGAGCTGCGCGAGGCCCTGGCCGGGATGCTGGCGCGGCGGCGGGGCGTGGTGGCCGACCCGGAGCGGCTCGTGGTGTGTTCGGGCGTGGCGCAGGCGTCGACGCTGCTCGGTTTCGTGCTGCGGGCGCGGGGGCTGCGCACGGTCGGCGTCGAGGATCCGGGCAGCCCGGAGCACGGGCGGCTGTTCGCCTCGACCGGCATGGACACGCGGTGGCTGCCGCTGGACGAGGAGGGGCTGCGGCCCGGGCCGCTCGCCGACTCCGGGGTGCGCGCGGTGGTCGTGACGCCCTCGCACCAGTTCCCGTCCGGGATCAGCTGGTCGGCGGAGCGGCGCGCCGCGCTCCTCGACTGGGCGCGGCGGGTGGACGGCTACGTCCTGGAGGACGACTACGACGGCGACTTCCGGTACGACCGGGCGCCGGTCGGCGCGCTCCAGGGGCTCGACCCGGAGCGCGTCGTCTACGCGGGGACGGTCAGCAAGTCGCTGGCGCCGGGGCTGCGGCTCGGCTGGATGCTCGTCCCGGGGGCGCTGCTCGGCGAGGTCGTGGAGCGGAAGCGGACGATGGACCTCGGCAATCCCGTACTCGATCAGGCGGTGCTCGCGGAGTTCGTGACGCGCGGCGGGTACGACCGGCAGTTGCGGCGCTGTCAGCGTGCCTACCGGGAGCGGCGGGACGCGCTGCTCGCCGCGCTCGACGAGCACCTGCCGGGCACGCGGGTGAGCGGGATCGCGGCCGGGCTGCACGTCATCGCGCGCGTGCCGGGCCGGTTCGGGCCGCCCGCGCGGTTCCTGGCGCGGGCGGCGGAGGCGGGTGTGGCGCTGCGGCCGCTGGAGGACTACGGCACGGCGCGGCCGGACGACGGGGACGTACGGCTGGTCGTCGGGTACGCGCATCTGTCGCCGTCGGTCATCGCGCGGGGCATCCGGCTCGTGGCGGAGGCGGTGGGCCGTCCCGGCCGGGGGTGATCTGTTCACGCGGGGTTGGTGTGGGCGCCGCCCCCGGCCGTTAGGCAGGGGGCGGCGGCGCGACTCCGCGCCCGGACGCGTCCTTGGAGGTCTTCGATGTCCCACCCCGTGCCCGGTTCCTCCCCCTCCCCCGCACGGCGCGGTGTGCTGCGCGGGTCGCTGGCCGCCTCTGCGGCAATCGCGCTCGGCGGCGCCGGCCTGGCAGCGCCGGCGTTCGCGCTCTCGGGGCGGCCGCGGGCCGCCTGGGGCGTGCAGACAGGCGACGTCACGGCCTCCTCTGGCCTGGTGTGGGTGCGGTCGGACCGGCCCGCGCGCATGCTCGTCGAGACGTCGGCGAGCGAGTCGTTCCGGCGGGTACGGCGCCACCACGGGCCGCTGATCGGCGCGGACACGGACCACACCGGCACGGCGGCGCTGCGCGGGCTGCCGGCCGGCGAGCAGATCCACTACCGGGTGACGCTCGCGGACCCGGACGATCCGCGCCGGACGGGCGAGCCCGTCGTCGGCACCTTCCGTACGGCCCCGGAACGGCGGCGCGACGGCGTCCGTTTCCTGTGGTCGGGGGACATCGCCGGGCAGGGCTGGGGCATCAACCCGGACATCGGCGGCTTCCGCGCGTACGAGGAGATGCGCCGTCTCGATCCGGACTTCTTCCTGTGCAGCGGCGACTCGATCTACGCCGACGGGGTCGTCCAGCCGAGCGTGACGCTGCCCGACGGGCGGATCTGGCGGAACGTCACGACACCGGAGAAGTCGAAGGTCGCGGAGACGCTCGACGAGTACCGGGGCAACTTCCGTTACAACCTCCTCGACCACAACGTCCGGGCGTTCAACGCGCAGGTGCCCTCGGTGGTGCAGTGGGACGACCACGAGGTGCGCAACAACTGGTATCCGGGCCAGATCCTGGACGACGCGCGCTACACGGAGAAGGACGTGGACGTCCTTGCCGCCCGTGCGCTGCGGGCCTTCGGCGAGTACACCCCGGTCTCCACCCTGCACGCGCGCGGGAAGGACCGTCGCATGCACCGGGTGGTGCGGTACGGGCCGCTGCTCGACGTGTTCGTGCTCGACATGCGCTCGTACCGGAACGCCAACTCCCCCGGCCGGCAGGCCGACGACACCACGGGCATCCTGGGCGCGGAGCAGCTGGCCTGGCTGAAGCGGGAACTGGCCGCGTCCACGGCGGTGTGGAAGGTGCTGGCGGCGGACATGCCGCTCGGCCTGGTCGTACCGGACGGTTCCGCGAACTTCGAGGCGGTCGCGCAGGGCGACCCGGGCGCTCCGCTGGGCCGCGAGCTCCAGATCGCAGAGCTGCTGCGGTTCGTGAAGCACCGCCGGATCACCGGCACGGTGTGGCTGACGGCGGACGTGCACTACACGTCGGCGCAGCACTACGCGCCGGAGCGGGCGGCCTTCCAGGACTTCGCGCCCTTCTGGGAGTTCGTGTCGGGTCCGCTGGCGGCGGGCGGGTTCCCGGCGAACGCGCTGGACGCGACCTTCGGTCCTGAGCGGGTGTTCGTCCGGGCGCCGGAGCGGGCGAACCTGTCGCCGATGGAGAGCCCGCAGTACTTCGGCGAGGTCGACATCGACGGACACAGCGGCGAGCTGACGGTGCGGCTCCGGGCCGAGGGCGGATCGGTGCTGTTCAGCAAGGTGCTGCGGCCGGGGCTCGTCGGGCAGTAGGCCAACGGGCCGCGACCGGGTCTCGTCGGGCGGTAAGTCCTGGTCGGAGGCGGTACGGAGAGGGCCCCGCGCTGATTGTCAGTGGGGAGCCCTACCGTTTTCCCATGACGTCATCCGTACATGCGCTCGCCTACGCACGCCCTTCCGCCCTGGCGGCGACGGGCTCCGGCCGGCTGCTCGGACTGGAGACGGCGGGGGGTCTCACGCCGCGAGGCGCCGAGGCCCATCCCCGCTTCTTCGCCGGCTTCCTGGCCGCTCCGCAGGTCGCCGCGCGCGGTCTGCTCGCGGTCGCCGACGTGGCGGCGGCCCGCTATCACCAGCGGACGCGGCCGGGTTCGCTGGACCCGGTGGTGACGGGGAACGGGGACCGGCTGCGGTTCGAGTCCTTCTCTGGCTGCGGCGGGGTGTACGCGCGCCTGGACGTGCTCGACGAGGGGCTCGGCGGCGCGGAGACGGGTCACGGCACGACCAATGTGGACGTCAACGATCCGCTGCGCGAGGCGCTGTCGCGGATGACCGGGGACGATCCGCTGCATCTGCGGGTCGGCCCCGAGGAGATGGCGGTGACCACCCTCGCGGGGGCGGTCGTGGAGAAGAAGGTCCCGCTGCCGGACCGGTGGCTGCGGGGCTTCGCCGAGGCGCAGGTCGCCTCGGCCCGGTTCGACCTGCGGGCCGAGCTGACGGGGGCGGAGG
This sequence comes from Streptomyces sp. NPDC056169, assembly GCF_042268445.1. Taxonomy (NCBI): domain Bacteria; kingdom Bacillati; phylum Actinomycetota; class Actinomycetes; order Kitasatosporales; family Streptomycetaceae; genus Streptomyces; species Streptomyces sp. NPDC056169. Next base: position 392,681 of record NZ_JBHJUO010000002.1, read on the forward strand.
CCGTCCGCTTCCTCCGGTCCCTGCCGCGCGGGCAGGCCCGGGGGCGCGGCCCGCTGTGGATCGTCCCGGCGGGCCGGACGCTGCGTCCGACGACGCGGCCGGGTCCGGGTGCGGTGTGTCTGCCGGGTCCCGATCGGCTGGTCGCCCTGGAGCGGGTGCTGCGGCACGCGACGGGGCTGCGGGTGTACGGGCCGGTGCCGGACGGCGCGGCCACGGCGAGCGCCTGGGAGGTGACCCTGCCGGGCATGCGGCTCACGCTGACGCTCTCGCCCGACCCGGCGCGGGGCTTCTCCGGCGAGGGCGGGGTCCTGGAGGCGCTGGCGACGGAGGACGCGGCGGGGGACGCGGAGCTGGTGGCCGTGCTGCTGGCCTGGGAGCCGCGGATCGACCCGGCGGACCTCGCGGCGCAGGCCGGGCTCACGGTCGACCGGGTGCGGGCGGCGCTGACCCGGCTGGGCACGGCGGGCCGGGTGGGGTACGACGTGGCGGAGGCGGCCTACTTCCACCGGGAGCTGCCGTACGACGCGGACCGCGCCGAGCGGCACAACCCGCGGCTGGTGAGCGCCCGCCGCCTGGTCGCGGAGGGCGCGGTGGAGCTCGAAGGGCAGCTGGCGACGGTGGCCTCGGGCGAGCGGCGCTACCGGGTCCGGGAGGCGGGCGGGGCGCTGAACTGTACGTGCCAGTGGTGGGCGGACCATCAGGGACGGCGGGGTCCGTGCAAGCACGCGCTCGCGGTGCGAATGGTCCGGCGGGGCGCGTCGGCCGCCGAGCCGGTGCCGGAGGCGGAGCCGCAGGTGATGCCGACGGCGGAACCGGAGGTGGAGCCGCAGGCGGGGCCGGTGCGGTGACGGAGCCCGAGGCGGAGGAGCGGAAGATGGGGGCGGGGGCAGTGACGACAAGGACGGAGAAGGCCGTGGGGACGACGAAGGCCGAGGGGGAAGGGCAGTCCGTGGGGATCGAGAAGCTGATCGAGGCGGTGCGCGGCGGGCGCGCCGACGAGGTGCCCGCGCTGCTGGAGGGGCTGGGAGCGACGGAGCGCGCCGCGGTCCTCGCGGAGCTGAAGTCGCTGCGCACCGAGGTGCGGAGCTGGGAGGCGAAGCGCCCGCGCGAGGCGGCCGACGTCCGGAGCGCGCTGTACGTCGCGGGGGCCGGCTGCCACCCGGGGGCGTCGGCGGCGGCGACCTGGCTCGGCGGCCGTGAGCTGGCGCCCTGGCGCTCGGAGGGCAGTGCCCTGGCGCTCCGGGCGGTCACCGACCGGTCTCCGGAGTGGCTGGCCGACGTGGCGGGCCGACTGGCCTCGCGGCCGGCCGTGGCGGAGCACAGTTACGAGCTGATCCGCGGCCTGGTGGAGCGGTCCGGCTGCGCGGTGCCGACGACCGACGGCTATGTCCTCGGCTGGGCGTGGCAGTTCCGCGAGGGCAGCCGCTGGAGGCGGTCGTTCGAGGGCCCCACGCTTCTGGAGCGGCTGCGGGAGGATCCGCAGACGCCGGCCCTGGTGATCCACGCCCTCTCGATGGCCGAGAGCCCCGAGGGGCTGACCTGGACGCTGACCGAGGCTCCCCACGCGCACTGGCCCACGGCGGTCGCGGCGCTCGTCGGGGAGGGCGTGCTGGACCGGGCCGCGGTCCTGGACGCCGCCGTCTCCCGGCTGTTGCGGGGCGGCCGTCCGCGCGACCTGCGGTTCCCGCTGGACGTGCTGCGTCTCGTCGAGCCGACCGCGGCGGAGTTCCGGGAGCGGATCCCGGACCTGGTCGGGATGACGGCGGACACGCCGTCGCCGATCGCGGGGTACGCGCAGGAGGTGCTGGCGGAGCTGGCGGAGGAGGGGGCGCTGTCGACGGCCGCGCTGGCCGAGATGACGAGTGCGGTGCTCTTCCGGACCGAGAAGAAGCTCGTGCGGGCCCAGTTGACGCTGGTGGGCAAGGCGCTGGCGCGGGATCCGGGCGCGGCGGACGAGCTGCTGCCCCCGGTGGCGGAGGTCTTCGGGAACGAGGACACCGACCTCCAGGGGCGCGCGCTGAAGCTGGTGGCCCGTCATCTGTCCGCCGTGGACGACTCCGTACGGCGGGAACTGGCCGCTCAGGCCGGGCTGCTGAGCCCGGGGCACCGGCCGGCCGCCGCGGCGTTGTTCGGGGAGGCCTTGGAGGAGGAGACCGGCTTCCCGTACGAGGAGATCCTGCCGCCCGTGCCCGAGGCGCAGCCGGTCGGGCCCCCCGCGTCGACGGTCGAGGAGCTGGTGGAGGACATGCTGGCGAAGGGGGTCTCCGACGACCCGGTGCGGTTCGAGCGGGCCCTCGACGGAGTGGTGCGGCACGCGCACCGGGACCGGGAGGCGGTGGCGCGCGCGGTGCGGGAGGCGTTCACCATCGCGAGCTGGCAGGAGCCGTACCACTTCTTCTACGACTTCCGCGCGCTCCATGCGGTGCTCGCCGGGTTGCTCGGACTCCTTGAACCGTCGTGGATCGAGGACCGGCGGGCACGGGAACCGGAGGGCGCGACCTGCTTCCACGAGGCACTGACGGGGATCAGGGACGCCCGGCTGTGGGAGGCCGCCGCCCTGATCGGCACCGGCGCCCTGCCGTTCCTGCTCGCCGCGCCGACCGTGAGCACCGGCGGTATCGATCCTCTGGTGCTCGTCGAGCGACTGCGCGCCTACCGGGACGCGGGCGTCGAGCCCGCCCCCGCCGATCTGGCCCAGGCCCTGCTGCGGGTCCTGCGGACCGGCCCCGACGCCGGGCGGGCGGAAGAGGAGGCGTCGGCCCTCGGCACCGTGGCCGGGCGGCGGCTCGGCGCGTGGCTGCGGGCGGACGAGCCGCTGGCGGCGACCGTACGGTTCCTCGGGCGGGAGGAGGACCGGACCCTGGAGAGGTGGTTCGTCTTCCAGCGGGTGGAGGTCGAGCTCGCCGACCGGGCCGTGGTGCGGGAGGAGTTCCCGCCCGCCTTCCGGTGGCTGGGCGGCACGCTGGAGACGGCGCCCCGCCGCTGCTACCACTGGGTCACCGGCGGGGAGCACTGGGCCCCGATCCTGCCGGCCGACCGCGAGGTGCTCGCGGCCTGCTTCGTACCGTCGGTCGCGCGAGGCGGCAGCTCGCGGCAGGCGACGACCGAACCGCTGACCGGGATGGCCGAGGCGGAGGGCCGGGTGGGCCGGGCCGTCGCCGTCTCCCTCGCGCTCGCCCTGGGCGCCGGGGACGCCGACGACCGGCTGCGGGCGGTGGACGCTCTGCTCGTGCTCGCGTCCCGGGGCGATCTGGACGCGCGACAGGTGGGCGAGGAGCTCGGGTGGCTGGTCGCCGAGGGATCGGTGAAGCCGAACCGGCTGGCGGACGCGGCCCGGACGGCGGCGGCCACGGGGGCGTACGCGACGGTCTGGGCGGTGCTCGGCGCGGCGCTTCCCGCCCTGCTGGGCGGCGGGAAGCCGGTGCGCGGCCTCGGCGACGTCCTCGCGGTGGCGGCCGACTGCGTGGAGCGGTGCGGGGCGCGGGGCGAGGTTCCCGGGCTCGACGGGGTCGCCTCGGGCAAGGGCTCCACACAGCTGGTCGTCCAGGCGAGGCGGCTGCGCGACGCTCTCGGCTAGGGCCTGTCCGACCCTGATCGGCAAGACACCCCCTAGGGGTGTCCCGGGAAAGTCGGCCAGGGCTCCGGAGAAAAGGGCTGCTCAAGGGGCCGATCAGACTCTGACCCAAACGGTCTGAATCGGCCCCTAAGGCACCAGATCGGCGCTTAACCCGTCAGTCACAGAACGTTCGTGATCACGCAACACCGCTGGGTCACAGTGAAGGCATGACCGATGTGACGTCTTCGAAGACCGCCCGCCGCCCGCACCACTGGCGGCACGACCTGATCGAGCTCGCCGCCCTGTTCACCGCCGTGGTGGTGGCCGACACGATCGCCAAGACCATCGTCAAGGGCCCCGACGGCCACTACCTCCTGGTCTTCTCGGCGATCGCGCTGGTCGCCACCGCCGCGTTCCACACCTGGTGGGCGCGGAGGCACAGCCACAGCCATGCGCCGCCCGCCGGTGATACCGGCGGGCCGCCCGCCCACACTGCCCGCACCACGGCGGCGGCCGACCAGGCCGACCCGAGCGACCAAGAGGCGGCCACGTCCCGGCCGGCCGCCGAGACGGTCCTCTGGCGCATGCGGACCACCGTCGAGGACACCCCGGGCAGCCTCGCCGCCCTGTGCACGGTCCTCGCCAGGCTGGGCGTGGACATCCTGACCCTCCAGACCCATCCGCTGGCCCGGGGCACGGTCGACGAGTTCCTGCTGCGCGCCCCCGCCGGCCTCTCCGCCCAGGCCCTCGCCCGCGAGACCGCGGCGGCCGGCGGCCGCGACACCTGGACCGAGCGGGCCGACGCCCACGACCTGGTCGACACGCCCACCCGGGTCCTCGGCCTGGCCACCCGTACGGCGCTCGACGCGGCCGAACTGCCGCTCGCGCTGCGCCAGCTCCTCGGCCGCTGCACCCTCCACTCCGTGCCCGCGCTCTCCCTCACCGGCCGTCCCACCGGTGAGCAGGCCCCGGTCGAAGGGGTCCTGGAGGAGACCGTGATGCGGCTGCGCGACCCGCACGGCGGCACGCTCATCGTCGAGCGGCCCTATCTCCCCTTCACCCCGACCGAGTTCGCCCGGGCCCGCGCGCTCGTCGAGCTCGACGCCCGGCTCGGCCCGCGTCTCCCCCGCAGCCAGGACGTGCTGACCCTGCCGGAGGGCAACGAGATCACCGTCCGCCGTGCGGACCAGCGCGACCTGCGCGCCGCGCGGGCCATGCACGACCGCTGCTCGGCCCGCACCCTCGGCCTGCGCTACCACGGCCCGGTCGGCGACGCCGACCGCTACCTCGACCACCTGCTCAGCCCCCGCTTCGGCCGCACGCTCGCCGTGCAGACGACCTCCGGGCGGCTCGTCGCCCTCGGCCACCTGCTGTGGGACGGCGACGAGACCGAGGTCGCCCTGATGGTCGAGGACGACTGGCAGCGGCGCGGCATCGGCTCCGAGCTGCTCGGCCGGCTGGTGGCGATGGCCGAGGAGGCCGGCTGCGAGAGCGTGTACGCCGTGACCCAGGCGTCCAACACCGGGATGGTGGCCGCCATGCGGGCGCTCCAGCTCCCCCTCGACTACCAGATCGAGGAGGGCACCCTCGTCATCACCGCGCGACTGGCCGCAGCACCGCGCCGGAGCCCTCGCTCGCCGTCGCAGCCGCTGCCTCACGAGGAGGTCCGGCGGGCGGAGCGCTGAGCGCCTGCGTCAGGTCGCGCCACAGGTCCTCGACGTCCTCCAGGCCGACCGACATGCGCAGCAGCCGGTCGCTGACGCCCGCCGAGCGCCGGTCTCCTTCGGCCACGATCCGGTGGCTGATGGAGGCCGGGTGCTGTATGAGGGTGTCGACGCTGCCGAGGCTGACCGCCGGGGTGATCAGCCGCACTCCGGCGATCACGTCGTGCGGGTCCCCGTAGACCTCGAAGGCGATCATCGCGCCGCCGATCCGCGGGTAGTGGACGCGGGCGATCCGGGGGTCGGTGGCGAGCCGCCGGACGAGCTCCGCGGCCGAGTTCGACGCCGCCTTCACCCGTACGGGAAGGGTGGACAGGCCCCGCAGCAGCAGATAGCCGGCGAGCGGGTGGAGCACCCCGCCGGTGGCGAAGCGGACCTGGCGGAGGGTACGGGCGAACTCCTCGTCGCAGGCGACGATCCCGCCCATGACGTCGCCGTGCCCGCCCAGGTACTTGGTCGCGCTGTGCAGCACGATCCGCGCGCCCTGTTCGACGGGACGCTGGAGGACCGGCGTGGCGAAGGTGTTGTCCACCAGGAGCGGCACGGAGCCGCAGGAGTGGGCGAGGGCGCGGATGTCGGCCTCGGCGAGGGTCGGGTTCGCCGGGGACTCGACCATGACGAGGCCGGTGTCGGGGCGGATCGCGTCGGCGATGCCCGCCGGGTCGGTCCAGGTCACCTCGGTGCCGAGCAGCCCGGCCTCCAGGAGGTGGTCGCTGCAGCCGTACAGCGGACGGACCGCGACCACGTGGCGCAGTCCCTGGCTCGCCCGGGCGAGGAGGACGGCGGTGAAGGCCGCCATGCCGCTGGCGAAGGCCACGGCGGACTCGGTGCCCTCCAGGCGGGCGAGGGCGTCCTCGAAGCGGGCCACGGTGGGGTTGTCGAGCCGGGCGTAGACGGGCGGGCCGTCGAGCCGGGCGCCCGTGGTGGCGAACTCGTCGATGCGCGCGGCCTCGGCCCGGGCGTCGTACGAGGGGTAGGTGGTCGACAGGTCGAGCGGCGGGGCGTGCACTCCGAGCGTGGCGAGGTCCTCGCGGCCGGCGTGCACGGCTTCGGTGGCGAGCGCCCTCGGGGTGGCCGAGGGGTCGCGGTCCATGGCGTCCATGGCGGCACTGTGAACGTTTACCGGAAGGTAGCGGGAAGAAGCCGTGCTACGTTCGACCGATGGCCGAATCTGTCGTACTGGACGCGGTCGATCTGCACATTCTTCGCCTCCTGCAGAACGACGCCCGGACCACCTATCGCGAACTCGCCGCAGAGGTGGGTGTGGCGCCGTCGACCTGCCTGGACCGAGTGGCCCGGCTGCGCCGCACGGGCGTGATCCTCGGTCACCAGCTACGACTGGATCCGGCCAAACTCGGTCGTGGGCTGGAAGCCCTTCTCCTTGTGCAGGTCCGGCCCCACCGGCGGGAACTGATCGGTCCGTTCGTCGACCGGATCCGGGCCCTCTCCGAGTCCCGGGCGCTCTTCCATCTGACGGGCCCCGACGACTACTTGGTGCACGTGGCCGTGGCGGACCCCGCCGACCTGCAACGACTCGTGCTCGACGAGTTCACCTCGCGCCGCGAGGTGGCCCGGGTCGAGACCCGGCTGATCTTCCAGCAGTGGGAGTGCGGCCCGCTCCTGCCGCCCGGGACGGGCCCTTCCTTGTCGGCCGACTGAGATCGAACGAGGGTGACGGGGCCACCGGGAGACGCCAGGATGGCCCCCATGCCAGAGACTTCCAGCAGCCTGCTGCCCCGCCAGGTCGCCGACGCCCACGTCGACGCACTCATCGCCCTCGACCCGATCACCGGTACGTACCTGGGAGTCAAGGAGAGCGCCGGTCATCTGCCCGACTTCTCGCCCGCCGGGCAGAAGGCCGTGGCCGATCTCGCGCGACGCACGCTCGTCGCCCTCGACGCGGCGGAGCGCGTCCCGGGCGCCGAGGGCGACGCGGAGCAGCGGTGCGCGCGGCTGCTGCGGGAGCGCCTGACGGCCGAACTCGCCGTGCACGAGGCCGACGAGGGCCTCTGCACGGTCAGCAACATGCGGTCGCCCGCCCACAGCGTGCGCATCGTCTTCACGATGATGCCGACGGAGACCGCGGAGGACTGGTCGGCGGTCGCCACCCGGCTGCGGGCCGTCCCCGCCGCGCTGGAGGGCTACCGCTCCGCGCTCGCGCTCGGCCTGGAGCGCAAGCTGTACGCCGGGCCGCGCCCCACCGCCACCTTCGTCGGCCAGCTCACCGAGTGGGCGGGCGGGGAGAGCGGAGGGCCGGGCTGGTTCGAGGAGTTCGCGGCGGCCTGTCCCGACGCGCTGCCCGAGGAGCTCAGGGCCGAGCTCGCGGCGGCGTCCCGTGGCGCCACGGGGGCGGTGGCGGCGCTGCGGGACTGGATGCGGGACGTGTACGCGCCGACCGTCGCGGACGCGCCGAACACCGTGGGCCGTGAGCGCTACCAGCGCTGGACCCGCTACTTCAACGGCACCGACCTGGACCTCGACCAGGCCTACGCGTACGGCTGGTCCGAGTACCACCGGCTCCTCGGCGAGATGCGGGCCGAGGCCGAGCGGATCCTGCCCGGCGCGGGCCCCTGGGAGGCGCTCGCCCACCTCGACGAGCACGGCACGCACGTCGAGGGCGTGGAGGAGGTGCGGGTCTGGCTCCAGGGGCTGATGGACGAGGCCATCGAGGCGCTCGACGGCACCCACTTCGAACTCGCCGACCGCGTACGGCGGGTGGAGTCCCGGATCGCCCCGCCCGGCGGCGCCGCCGCGCCGTACTACACCGGCCCGTCCGAGGACTTCACGCGCCCCGGCCGCACCTGGCTTCCGGTGGACGGCACGACCCGCTTCCCCGTGTACGACATGGTGTCGACCTGGTACCACGAGGGCGTTCCGGGCCATCACCTCCAGATCGCGCAGTGGGTGCACGTCGCCGACCGGCTCTCCCGCTACCAGGCGACCATCGGCAAGGTGAGCGCCAACATGGAGGGCTGGGCGCTGTACGCGGAGCGCCTGATGGACGAGCTGGGCTTCCTGCCCGACGCGGAGCGGCGCCTCGGCTACCTCGACGGCCAGATGATGCGCGCGTGCCGGGTGATCGTGGACATCGGCATGCACCTGGGCCTGGAGATCCCGGCGGACTCGCCCTTCCGGCCGGGCGAGCGGTGGACCCCGGAGCTCGCGCAGGAGTTCTTCCAGCTGCACAGCAGCCGCCCGCCGGCCTTCGTGGAGAGCGAGATGACCCGCTACCTCTCGATGCCGGGCCAGGCGATCGGCTACAAGCTGGGCGAGCGGGCCTGGCTGCTGGGGCGGGCCAACGCGCGGGCCGCGCACGGCGACGCGTTCGACGCGAAGGCCTGGCACATGGCGGCCCTCTCGCAGGGCCCGCTGGGCCTCGACGACCTGGTCGACGCGCTGTCGCGGCTCTAGGCGCGCGCTGCCGCGTCTCCAGGGAGGGCGGGCCGTGTCGACACCGGGCCCCGTACCACCGCGTGAGAATCCCCGGCCGTTCGGTTGATCAGCCGGGGATTCCCCTGCTATTTCTCCTCCATGACCACCGCATACACTCCGGACGCCACCGACTGGCGCATTCTCGAAGCCCTCCAGTCCGAGGGCCGGGCGAGCTTCGCCGAGCTGGCGCGCGCCGTGTCGATGTCGCCGTCCGCCGTGACCGAGCGGGTGCGGCGTCTGGAGGACGCCGGGGTGATCGCCGGATACACGGCGATCGTCGACCAGGACCGGCTCGGGCTGCCCATCCTCGCCTTCGTGCGGTTGCGCTACCCGCACGGCAACTACAAGCCGTTCCACGACCTCATCGCCTCCACGCCGGAGGTCCTGGAGGCCCACCACGTGACGGGCGACGACTGCTTCGTCCTCAAGGTCGCGGCCCGGTCCATGCGGCACCTGGAGGAGATCTCCGGGAAGATCGCCACGCTCGGCTCGGTGACGACGAGCGTCGTCTACTCCTCGCCGCTGCCCCGGCGCTCCATCAGCCGCTGAGCGCGTCCCCGCCGGTGCGCAGCCGCACCGCGGAGCCGTGCCGCGCCTTGACGACCTCCAGCTGGGCGGGGATGCGGCGGCGCAGGTCGCCGACGTGGCTGACGATGCCGACGCTGCGGTCGCGTTCGCGCAGCGAGTCGAGGACGTCGAGGACCTCGTCGAGCGTCTGCTCGTCGAGGCTGCCGAAGCCCTCGTCGATGAAGAGGGTGTCGAGCCGGACGCCGCCCGCCTCGTCCGTGACGACGTCGGCGAGGCCGAGGGCGAGCGCGAGGGAGGCGAAGAAGGTCTCGCCGCCGGAGAGCGTGGCGGTGTCGCGTTCGTTGCCCGTCCAGGCGTCGACCACGTGCAGCCCGAGGCCGGCCCGCTTGCCGCCGGAGCGCGCGTCGGAGTGGACGAGGGTGTAGCGGCCGGAGGACATGCGCTGGAGGCGGGCGGTCGCGGCGGCGGCGACCTGTTCGAGGCGGGCGGCCAGGACGTACGACTCCAGGCGCATCCGGCGCTCGTTCTCCGCGGAGGTGCCGGCGGTGAGGGCGGCGAGCCGGGCCACCCGGTCGTACTCCTCGCGGAGCGGGCCGAGCCGGTGGACCTCGGTGGCGGCCTGCCGGGAGAGACCGGTGAGGCCGGTCGCCCGTTCGCGGGCCGCCGCCAGGTCGGACGCGGCCTGCCGGAGCCCGCGGTCCGCCGCCGTGTGGGCGGCCCCCGCGGCGGCCGGGTCGGCGGGCGGGAGCGCGGCGGCAGCGGCGGTGCCGGGCTCGGCGAGCCGGTCCGCGACGGCCGCCGCCTCGGCCTGCCAGGCGTCCACGCGCTGCTGGAGGGCGCGGCGTTCGGCCTCGCCGACGATGGCGTCGCGGGCCTCGGCCGGGGTGGCGAAGCCCGCGCGGTAGGCGGCGTCGGCGAGCCGGTCGTCGGCCTCCTTGAGGCGCTGGGCGGCCAGTTCGGCGGAGCGTACGGCCTGGGCGGCCTCGACCAGGACGGCGATCTTCCGCTCCAGGCGGGTGGCGTGCTCGGCCACGCTGCCGAACGCACCGCGTCCGCGCACGAGTTCCTCGTCGAGGGTCGCCTGCTCGCCGTCCAGCGCCTCGCGGCGCGAGGTGCGCGCGGCGACCCGCCGCTCGGCCTCGCGCTGTGCGCCGACCCGCTCCTCGTACTCCCGCTCGGCCCGTGCGAGCGCCTCACGGGCGTGGTGCGTCTGCCCGGCGAGCGCGTGCGCCTCTCCGTGCAGCCGGGTCAACTCCTCGACTTCCCGGGCGAGTTCGTCGACGGTGGGGTGCGCGGCGGTCGCGGCCTCTGGGCCGGCTTCGTGCGCTGTCGGCAGGACCTCCGCGCGGGCCGTGGACCAGGCCTCCCGAGTGACGGCCAGCTCGCGTTCGACGGCGGTACGGGACTCGTCGGCGCGGGTGTAGGCCGCGTAGGCGGCGTCCTCCGTGGCCCGGTCGACGTGGTCGTCGGTGGTGCGGGCCGGGTCCGGGTGGGCCGTGGAGCCGCAGACCTGGCAGGCGTCGCCGTCGGCGAGGGTGGCGGCGAGTTCGGCGGCGATGCCCCGCAGACGGCGGGACTTGACGTCGAGCCAGGCCTCGTGGGCGGTGTTCCGGCGCTCGCGGGCGTCCGTGAGCCGCGCCTCGGCGGCCGCGGTGTCCCGCTCCAGGGCGTCGCGGCGGCGGGCCGCGGCGAGGCGGCGGCGGGCGGGCTCCAGGCGGCCGGCGAGGTGCTCGGCGCGGGCCGCGGCGTCCGTCGCGGCCTCGACGCGTTCGGTGAGGGCGGTCCTGCGGGGTTCCCAGTCGGCGAGCCAGCCGGCCGCGTCCTGGAGGGCGCCCTCGTCGGCCCGGGCGTCACGCGCGAGGGCGGCGCGCTCCTCGGCGAGCGCGGCGGCGCGGCGCTCGGCGCGGCGGGCCGCGTCGAGCCCGCCGAGCTCCCCGCGCAGCCGGTGTTCGAGGGCGGAGAGGTGCTCGGCGCCCTGGTCGGCGAGGTCGGGGGGAAGGTGGGCGCGGGAGCGCTCGCGGGCCGCCCGCGCGGTGGCGTGCTCGCGCTCGGCGTCGCCGCGCAGCCCGAGCGCGGGCGCGACGCGCTCGGCCTTGAGGGACCGGTCGAGGGCGTCCTGGTGGCGGTCGCGCTCGGGGGCGCGGGCGGTGAGCTGCTCGCGGCGCCGCAGGGCGTCGGCGTGCCGGGCCTGGCGGTCGGCGAGCTCCTTCTCGGCGTCGAGGGCGGCGCGCGCGGCGGCCTGGCCGTGCTCGGCCGCGGCGAACCGTACGCCGGCGATGTCGAGGGCCTCGCGGGCCTCGGTGCGGGCGACGGCGGCCCAGGTCAGGACGGACTCGGCGAGGCCGGGGTCGCCGGGGCGTCCCTCGACGGGGGCGCGGGCGGCGTCGAGGCCGCCGGCGGCCTGCGTCATGCGGTGGGCGAGGGTGAGGAGCCGCTCGTCCCCGTCGCGTACCTGCTGCTCGGCGGCGCGCCGGAGGTCGGCGAGGCGTTCCTCGACGGCGGCGAAGCGGCGGGTGTCGAAGAGACGGCCGAGGAGCTTGCCCCGGGCCTCGGCGTCGGCGCGCAGGAACTTCGCGAAGTCGCCCTGCGGAAGGAGGACGACCTGGCAGAACTGCTCGCGGCTCATGCCGACGAGCTGGGTGATCTCCTCGCCGATCTCCTGGTGGGAGCGGCTGAGCCCGGCCCATTCGCCGGTGGCGGGGTCGTACTCGCGCAGCCAGGTCTGGGCCTTCTCGGTGGTGAAGCCGCCGCCGCGCTTCTTGGGCCGCTGCTGGGCGGGGCGCCGGGTGATCTCCAGGCGCCGCTCCCCCACGGTCAGTTCGAGGAGGACCTCGGTGTACGTGCCGACGGGGGCGTGGTCGCTGCGCAGGGAGGTGCCGGGGCTCTGGCGGACACCGGGCACGCTGCCGTACAGGGCGAAGCAGACGGCGTCGAGGACGGAGGTCTTCCCGGCGCCGGTGGGCCCGTGGAGGAGGAAGAGCCCGGCGGAGGAGAGGGTGTCGAAGTCGACCGTCTGCGGGGTCCCGAAGGGCCCGAACGCGGTGATCTCCAGGCGGTGCAGCCTCACCGGCCCACCTCGCGCTCGGCCGCGTCGACGCGTACGTCGTCGAAGGCCCCGTACAGCACCGTCCGCTCCCGGCCGTCGAGCCCCGCGCCGCCGCGTACGTGGGCCACGAAGTCCTCCGCGATCTGCTGGTCGCTGCGGTCCCGGAGCCGCTGGGCGTAGGAGGCGCCGGCGTCGCCGTCGGTCCGCTCGGGGTCGAAGACGAGGTTCAGGGTGTGCGGGAAGCGGTCGGCGAGCCGGGCCATGGGGTCGGCGGGGCGTACGGGGTCGGTGAGGGTGGCCTCGACCCAGGACTGCTCGTGGGGCGCGAGCGCGGGGTCGGCGAGGAGGTCGTCGAGGCGTCCCCGGATCCGGGCGAGGGGGCGCGGGACGGGGCAGTCGAGGCGCTCGGCGGTGCGGACCGCGCCGTCCGCTCCCAGGTCGACGAGCCACATCGTCTTGCGGTGGTCGGCCTCGGAGAAGGAGTAGGCGAGGGGGGAACCGGAGTAGCGCACCCGCGGGGTGAGGGTCTGGCTGCCGTGGAGATGGCCGAGGGCGACGTAGTCGACGCCGTCGAAGACGCCGGTGGGGACGGCCGCGACGCCGCCGACGGTGATGTCCCGCTCGCTGTCGCTGGGGGCGCCGCCCGCCACGAAGGCGTGGGCGAGGACCACGGAGCGGGTGCCGGCGGGCCGGGCCGCGAGGTCGGCGCGGACCCGGTCCATGGCGGCGGCGAGGACGGCCTCGTGGCCGCCCTTCGCGGCGCCGAGCTGTTCGCGCACGAGGGCGGGTTCGAGGTACGGCAGGCCGTAGAGGGCGACGTCGCCGTGGGCGTCGGCGAGGACGACGGGGGTGCCGATGCCGGCCGGGTCGGTACGGAGGTGGATGCCCGCGCGCTCGATGAGCCCCGCGCCGACGCCGAGGCGGCGGGCCGAGTCGTGGTTGCCGGAGATCATGACGGTCGGCACCCCGGCCTCGGCGAGGCGGTGGAGCGCCGTGTCGAAGAGCTCGACGGCGGGGAGGGGCGGCACGGCCCGGTCGTAGACGTCCCCGGAGACGAGGACGGCGTCCACCCGGTGGGCGTGGACCGTCGCCACGAGGTGGTCGAGGAACGCGGCCTGGGCTTCGAGGAGCCCGACGCGGTGGAAGGACCGGCCCAGGTGCCAGTCCGAGGTGTGCAGGAGCCTCACGATGCCGTCCCACCCCGCATGTGTGCCGCTCCTCGCCGCCGCTTCCCGTCGTGTGCGCCCTCCACGCTATCCCGGCCGGGGGTGTGGGTGAGGCCGTACGGGATTCCGGCCGGGGGCTCCGGGGTGGATCGGTGGGCTGGGGGGAGGGCGCTCAGATGCTCGGTGCCGCTCAGAGGCCCGGTGCCGCTCAGAGGCCCGGTGCCGCTCAGAAGCCCGGTGCCGCTCAGAAGCCCGGTGCCGCTCAGATGCCCGGTGCCGCTCAGGCTTCCCCGTACGCCTCGCCGCCGAGTGCGAGGGCGGCCGTGCCCGCCGTGGTGTCGGCGAGCCAGGCCTGGAAGGCGGGGACGTCCGCGTCCGGGAGGCCGATCTCGATCGTGACGGCCTCGGCGTACCGCACGTCCCGGACGGCGCGCCCGGTCGCCCGCAGGTCGTTCTCCAGCTTCCCGGCCCGCTGGTGGTCGACGGTGATGGTGGCGAGCCGGAAGCGCTGCCGGGTCACGGTGCCGAGCTCGTCCAGCGCCTCGCCGACGGCCCCGCCGTACGCGCGGATGAGTCCGCCGGCGCCGAGCTTCACGCCGCCGTAGTAGCGGGTGACGACGGCGGCGACGTAACGCATCTCACGGCGCAGGAGCATCTGGAGCATCGGGACGCCCGCCGTGCCGCCCGGCTCGCCGTCGTCGCTCGCCTTCTGGACGGAGGCGTCGGCGCCGAGGACGTACGCGAAGCAGTTGTGCGTGGCGGTGGGGTGCTCCTTGCGGATGCGCGCGACGAAGTCCTGCGCCTCCCGCTCGTCGGCGACGGGGGCGAGCGCGCAGAGGAAGCGCGAGCGGTTGATCTCGGTCTCGTGCACACCCTCGTGGGCCAGCGTGCGGTACTGCTCCTGCATTCCGCCAGCCTACGTTCCGTCCGCCTCGTACTCCCCGGCGGCCGGTTCGGGGGCGTCCGCGAGGCCCGCGTACGGCAGCGCGCGCAGCGCGAGGGCCCAGCCGAGGCGGGCCTCGCCGGACTCGCTGGAGCGGCCGGTGAGCTCGGCGATGCGGCCGATGCGGTTGAGGACGGTGTTGCGGTGGCAGTAGAGCAGTTCGGCGGCCCGGGCGGCCGAGCAGCCGTGGTCCAGCCAGACCCGGAGGGTGGTCAGGAGCGCGGCCCGCTCACCGCCGGTGGCGAGGACGGGCCCGAGGTGGACGGTGACGATCCGCTCGGCGATGTCGGCGCGCCCGCTGAGGAGCACCTGCGCGAGCCGGTCGTCGAAGGCGGCGGCCTCCCCGCTGGCCGCCGGGAGGGTACGGAGGGTCTGCTCGGCGAGCCGCAGGGCGCGGCCCGCGTGGGAGAGCCGCTCGAACTCCGGGGAGATCCCGGCGGTCGCGCCGGTGAGGTCCCGCAGGACGTCGAGGAGGGCGCGCGCGGCCGGGTCGGCGGCGCCCCGGGGGCCGGCGGCGGGGCGGCCGGGCGGGGTGTCGCGGCGGGGCAGCCGGACGATCCCGGCGTAGCGGCCGGAGCGGGGCCGCCAGAACGACCACATCCCCTGGGCCTCCAGGACGGGCGCCGGGTGCGGCGGGGCGGCCGGGTCCTGGGCGGCGACCACGACGACGTACCGGTCGTACGCGGGGACGCCCAGCGCGGCGGCCGCGGCCGAGGCGACCGCGGGGTCGTCGGCGCGGCCGTCGAGCAGCGCCTCGAAGAGGGCCACGCGCCGGGTGTCCTGGCGGCTCTGGAGCTCCAGCTGGGCGAGCCGGTACTCGTCGGCCATCGCGACGGAGTAGCGGTCGATGGTCTCCCAGACGCCGCTCGCCATGTCCAGCTCGACGTCCCTGCTGTCGGCCTCCCGGCCGGCCCGGGCCCTCAGGTGCTCGGCCATGACCTGCCAGAGGACCCGGCCGCCGCGCCGGTAGGCCTGGAGGACGGTGTCGAGGGGGACGCCCTGCTCGGCGCGGCGGCGGCCGGTCGCGCGGGCCGCCCGCTCGAAGTCGCCGCCGGTCGGTGCGAGGCCGCCGAAGTCCTCCAGGGCGCGCAGGAGGTTGTCGCGGCAGATCTCCCAGAGGTCGTCGCGGGTGACGGGAGCGTCGGACGCGTACGTACCGGAGTGGGCGCGGATGTCGTCGACGGCCCGGTCGGTGAGCCGGTCGACGCCGGCGAGGATCGCCGTGGAGAGGGCGCGCCGGAGCGCCCCGGAGCCGGCGTCGGATCCCAGGGGCGTGTGGGCGCCGCCGGGGCGGGGGGCGGCCGGGCTGTGCGTCATGGCTCGCACCGTAGCCCCGGGATTTGGCGAATGCCACGGGTCGCGCGCGGCAGCGGGGCCACTGCCCACCTCCGTACGCCACATGATGGGCACCTGCACATGGCATCCGGGCGGTGCGGCGGCGGATTCTGTGCCGTGTCACCCGATCGTTTACAGCGCTGTTAACTCCGCGCCTCTGGAGCGTGTCATGTCACTGAGCGTCGCCGGTGTCCTCGGCGAGTCGGCCCGTCACTTCCCCGACCGGATCGCGGTCGTCGAGGGCGCGGCCCGGGTCACGTACCGCGAGCTGTGGACGGAGGCGCTGCGCTGTGGCGCCGGGCTGCGGGAGGCGGGTCTGAAGCCGGGCGACCGACTGGCCGTGCTGCTGCCGAACACCACCGAGTTCCTCCGCGTGTACTACGGCGCGCTCGCGGCGGGCGTGACCGTCGTGCCGGTGCACGCGCTGCTCGTCGCCGACGAGGTGCGGTACGTCCTGGAGCACAGCGGCGCGGTGGGGATCGTCAGCGGCGGGCCGCTGTGGGCGGTGGCCGACGAGGCCGCACGCGCGGCCGGGGTGCGGGCCTTCCAGGGAGCGCCCTCGGCGGCCGAGCCGCTGGAGGCGAGCGAGCCGGCCGACCCCTCGGACGTCGCCGTGATCCTCTACACGAGCGGGACGACGGGCCGCCCCAAGGGGGCCCTGCTGACCCATCTCAACATCGTCATGAACGCCTCGGTGGCCGCGCAGGACCTCCTCGGGCTCGGCGAGGGCGAGGTCGTCCTCGGCTGTCTGCCGCTCTTCCACAGCTACGGCCAGACCTGCGCGATGAACGGGACGCTGCGCGGGGGTGCGACGCTCGTGCTCATGCCCCGGTTCAGCGGCCCGGCCGCCCTGGACGTGCTCGCCGACGAGGACGTGACGGTCTTCATGGGGGTGCCGACGATGTACCACGCGCTGGTGGAGGCCGCGGCGGTCTCCGGCCGGCGCCCGACGGCCCTGCGCGCCGCCGTCTCGGGCGGTGCCGCCCTGCCGGTCGCCGTCCTGGAGCGCTTCGAGGAGACCTTCCGTACGCAGGTCCTGGAGGGGTACGGCCTGACGGAGACCTCGCCGATCGCCACCTTCAACCAGCCGCATCTCGGCCGCAGGCCGGGGACGGTCGGGCACCCGGTGTGGGGCGTGGAGGTGGGGATCGCGGACGCGGCCGTGGAGCGGGAGGTCCTGCTGCTCGCGGACGGCGAGGTCGGCGAGGTCGTGGTGCGCGGGCACAACGTCTTCGCGGGCTACCTCGACGACGCGGAGGCGACGGCGGCGGCGATCGTGGACGGCTGGTTCCGCACGGGCGACCTGGGCGTCCTGGACGAGGACCGCTTCCTGCGGATCGTGGACCGGAAGAAGGACCTGGTCATCCGGGGCGGCTTCAACATCTACCCGCGGGAGGTCGAGGAGGTGCTCGTGCGCCATCCCTCGGTCTCGGAGGTCGCGGTGATCGGCGTCCCCGACGAGGCGAAGGGCGAGGAGGTGTGCGCCGTGGTCGTACGCCGGGAAGGCGCCGCCCCGCTCTCCGAGGACGAGCTCGTGGAGTGGTCGCGGGAGCGCCTCGGCCGCCACAAGTACCCCCGGATCGTGCGTTTCGTCGACGCGCTGCCGCTCGGCCCGACGGGCAAGGTCCTCAAGCGCGCGCTGGTGTCGGGGGGTTGACCGCGGGCCCTGCCCTGGCCGCATGATCTGGACGGTGCGTCACCGTCGACCGAGGAAAGGTGAATCGAGTGTCGGAGTACGTCGCGGAACGCGCCCAGGACGGTCCCGGGGCCCGCACGAGGAACGGCGTTCTGCGCGGCGCCCTGAAGGACGGCGTGGCGTCCTTCCTCGGGGTCGCTTACGCGCAGGCCCCCGTCGGGGCGCTGCGGTTCCGCGCGCCGGAGCCGGTGGAGGCCTGGGAGGGGGTACGGGAGGCCACCGCCTTCGGGCCGACGGCACCCAAGCGCCCCTACGCCCCGCCGCTCGACGCGCTGCTCCCCGACCCCGAGGTGGCGGGCGACGACTGCCTCAACCTCAACGTCTGGGCTCCCTGGCCGGCCGCAGGCGACGGCGACACCGCCGACGGCGGGCGCGCTGTCATGGTCTGGATCCACGGCGGGTCCCTGATCCACGGCTCCTCGGCGGTCCCCGTCTACGACGGCACCGCCTTCGCCCGGGACGGGGTGGTCCTCGTCTCGGTCAACTACCGGCTCGGCATCGAGGGCTTCGGCGTCTTCCCCGACGCGCCCGCCAATCTGGGGCTGCGCGACCAGATCGCCGCGCTGGCCTGGGTGCGGGAGAACATCGCGGCCTTCGGCGGGGACCCGGACCTTGTCACCGTCTTCGGCGAGTCGGCCGGCGCGATCTCGATCGCCGCCCTGCTGGCCTCGCCGCTCGCGAAGGGCCTGTTCCGGCGGGCCGTGGTGCAGAGCGGCGCGCCGATCGCCCAGCCGCTCGCCACGGCCCGCCGCACCACGGAGGCGGTGGCCGCGCGGCTCAAGGTGCCGGCGACGGCGGAGGCGTTCGCGGAGGTGGATCGGGATCGGCTGCTCCAGGCGCAGACCGAGGTGACGGGCAAGGGCTCGCCGCTGAGCGGCGGGCACTCCTTCCAGATCGTCGTGGACGGCGAGGTCCTGCCGCGCGATCCGGCGGAGGCGCTCGCGGACGGCGCCTCGGCGGAGGTGGATCTGCTGATGGGCACGACCACGGAGGAGTACCGGCTGTGGTTCGTGCCCAGCGGAGTCACCGACCGGGTGGGGCCGTGGGTGCAGCGGCTGCTGCTCCGGAAGGCGAAGGTGCCGTCCCGGACGGCGAAGGTGTACCGCGCGGGCCGACCGTCGGAGAAGCCGGGCGAGGTCCTGGGGGCGCTCGCCACGGACAAGCTGCTGCGCATCCCGCTGAACACGCTCGCGGACGCCCGGCTGCGCTCGGACGCACCCGCAGGAACGTATCTGTACGAGTTCGGCTGGCGCTCGCCCGTCCTCGACCTCGGCGCCTGCCACGCCCTCGAACTGGGCTTCGTCTTCGACACGCTCGACCTGCCGGAGACCCGCGCGCTGACCGGCCCGGAGGCTCCCCAGGAGCTGGCGACGGCGATGCACGCCGCCTGGGTGGCCTTCGCCGCGACGGGCGAGCCGGGCTGGCGGCGGTGGGACCCGGCGCGGCCGGTGATGGCCTTCGGGCCGGACCTGCCGTCCCTGGTCGAGGCGCCGCGCGAGGCGGAGCGGCGCGCCTGGGAGGCCTGAGACTCCCAGGCGCGTCACGCCCCGTGCACTCCCGCGACATCACACCTCGTTCACTCGCGCGACGTCACGGCCCGTGTACTCGCGCGGCGTCACGCCCCGTTCATTCCCGCGGCGTCACGACCCGTTCCGGCACGCGTCGGCGAACTCGTCGCTGTCGCCGGCCCGGTCCTTCTCGGCGTTCGTCGGTCCGCGCTGGGCGAGTGCGCAGAGCCGCTCGATCGACTCGTCGGCGTCGAGAGGGACCGTGTAGGCACGGGAGCCCTCGACCGCGGTGATCCGATCGCCGCCGGCGTTCGGCGACAGCGTGGTGTCATAGCGCACCCAGTAGCGGTACCGCACGTCCTTCTTCCGGGTGTCCCAGACCACTTGCTCGCCGGCCCGGGTCGTGGTGTGCAGCGTGTCGCCCCGTGCGTCGAGGAAGCGGCCCAGCGCGTGGACGCCGTCGTCGGTGAGGACACCGTCCCACTTCCTGCGCTCGATGTTCCAGAGGCGGACGGATCCGTTCGCGTACTGCACGGCGAGACGCCTCCCGTCCGGGGAGACGAGTAGCCCGCGGGCGGATTCGCCGTGCTCCTCCCGGGCGATCCACCGGGTGTACTCGCCGGTGTCGAAGTCCCATGCGCCGACCTCGCCGACGGTCCGCACGACCGCCTTGCGCGTGCCGGGCAGGGCGACGCCCCAGGTGCCCGCCGCCGCGTTGGCGAGGGCTCCCTTCTCCTGTTCCGAGGGCTGGTACGGCCGGCCGTCCTGCCTGCCCGTGCCGAGGTTCCAGCGGGACATGTAGGACAGGCCCGAGATCACGGCGTGCTCGTCGTCGGCGAAGGAGGTGGTGATCCAGGCCGGGGTGAGGCCGGTCAGCGGGTCGGGTCCCTGGGCGGTGAGATCGGGCGGGGACGGCAGGGTCAGCTCGTGCTCCACGGCCAGGGTGTGCGTGGTGCCGGACCCCGGACCACCGTCGGTGAGGCGCCAGACGAGCACGCTCCGCTGGTCCTCCGTGACGGTCAGGACGCGGGTGCCGCCGGGGCTGAAGGAGGCGTAGAAGCGGGCCAGCGGCTTCGGCGACCGGGCCAGGCCCATCAGCCGGCGGGTCTTCAGGTCCCACAGCTCCAGCACGTCGCTCCGGGCGGAGACGACCGCGAGGCGCTCGTGTTCCCCGTCGGCGGTGCGGAAGCCGCCGAGCAGGACATGGGTGTCGAAGGAGTCCGGGGGGCGTACGCGTACGGTGACGATGCTGCCGCCGGCCGACACGGCGGCCCGCAGGTCGTCCGGCGGGCCGGTGAGGGCGACCGCCGGAAGGCCGTTCCGGCCGGTGATGCCGGCGTCCTCGGGTGCGGGGGACGGCACGTCGAACGTCCCCGGCCACCCCTTCTCCAGGTCGACGACGAGGAAGCGCATCCGGCCGAGGTCGCCGCCCATCCGGCCCACCGGGTTGACGAGGTAGCGGCCCGTGGCGTCGAGGCGGGGCACCCGGAGCGGACAGAGCTGCACCGCCGTGGTGGCGTACGACTGCGTGCGCCGCGGCCGGCTGCCGAGTCGCCACACTTCGAGAGCGCCCTGCGCGGTGCAGGTCACCAGGGTCCTGCCGTCACCGCTCACGGTCGCGGAGGCGGTCGTCAGGTCGCCCCAGGGGCGATGCGGTTCCCCCGTCGCGAGGTTCCAGGTCAGCAGGCGGCCCCGCGTGTCGTCCCGGCTCGCTCCGGCGGGCACGATCCGGCCCACCACCGTGCTGTCCGCCCCGAACCACGCCTCGACCGCGTCCCAGTCCTTCGGCGGGGTGAGCGTCCGGCCGACGCGGCCTCCGTCGCCGGTACGCCACACCAGCACGCCCTCCCGGCGGATCGCCGCGAGGACCCGGTCCCCTGCACCGTCGAAGCGGAGGTCGCTTGCGGGGCGCGGGTTCCGCTTCACGGCCTCGGTCCCGCGCAGCGAGACGTACCGGGCCTTGGCCTTGGGGTCGAAGGCCGCCTCCTCCGAGGCGTGGACCCCCAGGGAGACGACGCCCCACCCGCTCGACCGTGCCATGACACGGCCGTCCGGCGAGACGACGAACCGCGCGTTGTCGCCGGTACGGGTCCGCGCCCGCGGCACGGGCCGTGCGACGTCCGCCTCGCGCAGGTCGAGCGGAATGACGTCGCCGTTGTCCAGCAGGGAGTACAGCTGCTCACCGGAGCCGGTGAAGGAGAGGTCCTCGACGTCGGACAGGCCCTCCATGACGACGTGCTCGACGTCCTTCATCCGGAGGTGTTGGGCGATCAGCGTCGATCGGGCCGTCTGCCGGTCCTCGGTCTCGAAGGCGGCGACGGCGAACAGCGACGAGGCGGCGAGGGACACGCTGTCCAGCGCGGCCGCCTGCTGGGCCAGCCGGTCGGAGGTGAGCCGTCGCTGCTCCGCCTCCATGCCCCGGTAGAGGACCGCGCCCACGAGGAGTCCCAGGGTGGAGACGACGGCGACGAGCGCGGTGAGCTGCCGCACCCGCCGTGCCCGGGTGGCGCTCCGCGCGGCCTCCCGGCTTCTGCGGTCGCGCAGTTCCGCACCGCACCGGATGAACGCGCGGTCGTCCGCCGTGAGTTCCTCCCCGCGCGCCGCGAGGCGCTCTTCGGCCAGGGCGAGGGCGGGATCCTCGAGGAGGAGGCCGTCGGGCCTGCCGTCCTCGCGCCAGCGCTGCCCGTCGTACCGCAGCGTGCCCAGCCACTCCAGGAAGGCCCGGTCCTCGGCGAGCAGCTCGGCGAGGGGGTGCCAGTGTTCGATGAGCGCCTCGTGCGCGAGCTCCACCGTCTCGTGCCCCTCCTCGTCCGCGCCGAGCACGAGGATGCGGGAATCGGCCAGTTCGCGGGCCACGGCCCACCGTTCCTCGCCCGCGTCGCTCCGGAGCAGCCGCGCTCGCAGCGGCGTCCGTGTTCCCGGCGGGATGCTCACCAGTGCGCGCAGCAGGCTCGTCGCGGCCGGCGAGGGCGCATCGCCCTGTGCGGCGTTCCAGGCCGCGTCCGCCCGCTCGCCGAGGGCGCGGCCGACGCCTCCGAGCCGTTCGTAGACGTCGAACCGGAGGCGGCCGTCCCGGCGCTGCTCCCACAGCGTCTCCAGCAGGAAGCCGAGCAGTGGCAGCGCCCCGGGACGCCCCACGGTGTCCTCGACGATCCGCGCCGCGAGACCGGCGCCGTACCGGACGCCGGGTATCCCGTCGAGCGGCCGCACGACGGCGTCGGTGAGCTGCTGAGCGGTCATCGGCCCCAGTTGGTGGGCGGGCGCGCCGCCGACGAGGCGGCCCAGGTCCGGATGGCTGAGCATCGCGTCCTGGAAGTCGGAGCGGACCACCGTGAGCACCCGGGTGCCGGGGCGCGCCGCGGCCTCCAGGAGCCGGTCGACGGTGGCGCGCAGCTCGGATTCCGGGAGGGCGAGGAGGGCTTCGGCCTGGTCGACGGCGACGACGACGCGCCGCTGACCACCGACCACCTCCGGTGTGATCGGCCGGCCGGAGACGGCGCGCACCAGGACGACCTCGACGCCCTGCTCCCTGAGACGGGGCAGGACACCGGCCATGAGGAGGGAGGACTTGCCGGATCCCGAGGGCCCGGTCAGGGTGACGCAGCCCGTCGGCCCGTCGGTCTCCAGGAGCCCGAGGACGGCCGCGACATCGGCGTCCCGGCCGAAGAAGTCCCGGGTGTCGTGCTCGGTGAACGCGTGCAGTCCGGGGAACGGGGACCGTGGGGCGAGGAGCCCGGAGAGCGCGGGGATCTGGGCGGTGATGGTGCGTGTCGGGATGCAGAAGCTCTGGCCGCGCGCCTGGGAGGCGGTCGCCGTGACGACGCCGACGACGGCCCCTGTCACCTTGTCCCACACGGCCGCGCCGCTGAAGCCTGGGCGGATCGGGTCCGAGGGGCCGTCCGGGGACATCTGCAGCCAGCCGACGCCGGTGCGTCCGTGGAGCGTGGCGTTGTGCCAGCCGCCCTCCGCCACGTTGTCGGGCAGCCCGAGGACGACGGCAGGGTGTGCCATGGTCGACGGCGGATCGGCCATGGTGACCGGCCGCGCGCCGGGCAGGGCTCCGGCGAGCCGGAGCACGGCGAGGTCCCCGCGGCCGTCCGGGTGCTCGGGGACCCAGTCCCGGATCCGCGCCGTGACGGTCGCCGCTCCCCCGCCGGCCTGGAGGAGCCGGACGTCCAGCGTGGCGGGTGGCCGCTCGGTGTGTCCGCGCGGCAGGCCGGCCGCGTCGGTGACGACGTGGGCGCAGGTGAGGACGAGGCGCGGGGCGATCAGTACGCCGACACCGGCGACGCCGGACGGGCCGGCGATCCGCACCGTGGCGGCGGAGAGCATCTCCTCGGCGATCTCGTCGGCGATCTCGTCGTGGGAGTGGGGCGGCCGCTCGGTCATGACTCGTCCGCTCCGTCTCAGCCGGCCCGGCGCGCGATGTCCGACCAGTTCAGGGTGACGGTGAAGTTCGCCTCGGTCCCCGTCGTCGCGATGACGACATCGGCACCGGCGGTGAGCGAGATGCCGAACTCCAGGCCGATCTCGTCCGGAGGGTTGTCCATCTGCGTGAACCGGGACACGAAGCTCTCCGCCACGGGCCGTACGGCGTCCAGCATCTGGTCGAGCGTGCGCGTCGCCTGGACGGCGGCGCGTGTACCGCGTCCGACGCGGGTGACCGCGTCCTCGGTCTCCCTGATCCGTACCAGAACCGGCTCGTCGCCGGGCCGCCCCGTCGGGACCTGCACCGTCACCTCGGCCATCGTGTGCGCACTCCTGTTCCCGTCGGCCACTCGAACGACACGAGCTGACATCAGAGGGAGCGGCGCAGTCAAGGCCACGGGGAGCCAACTGCTGTCCGGGACAGCCCAGTTGGCATTGCGGGAATCCCCTCGCCGCCGCGTCTGTTGGACTGTCCGACGGCGCCGGACCGGCGCCGTCGAGTCACGGCCCTCAGGAGGCAGAGCGTGTACGGCACCCCAGAGACAATCCGCCAGATCCTCACCCAGAGCGGCGACACCTGGGCGGTCGTCGGTCTGTCGTCGAACGAGCGACGGGCGGCCTACGGAGTCGCGGCGGTCCTGCAGCGCTTCGGCAAGCGGATCGTCCCCGTGCACCCGAAGGCCGAGACGGTCCACGGCGAGCAGGGCTACCCGTCCCTGGACGCCATCCCCTTCCCGGTCGACGTCGTGGACGTGTTCGTGAACAGCGAGCTGGCGGGCCAGGTCGCCGACGAGGCCGTCGCGATCGGCGCCAAGGCGGTCTGGTTCCAGCTGGACGTGATCGACGAGGCCGCGTTCGCCCGTACCCGTGAGGCGGGGCTGGAGATGGTCATGGACCGCTGCCCCGCCATCGAGATCCCGCGCCTCGGCTGACGGGGCGGGAGCCGGGGGCGGGACCCCCAGCTTCTCCGGGATCCCGCGCCACGGGACCCGCCTCAGGCGACCGGGACGCCGAGGCCCTCCAGGACGACCGCGCCGGGGAGTTGGGCGAAGGCCTTCCCCGGGACGATGAGCTTGCCGCGCCTCCGGCCGCTGCCGACGAGGACCCACTCGGTGTCCACGACGGCGGCGTCCACGAGGAGCGGCCAGTCGGCCGGGAGCCCGACGGGGGTGATCCCGCCGTACTCCATGCCGGTCTCGCCGATCGCGGTGTCCATCGGCGCGAACGAGGCCTTGCGGGCGCCGAGGTGCTTGCGTACGACGCCGTTGACGTCGACCCGGGTCGCCGACTTCACGACACAGGCGGCCAGGGTCGTCGTCTCGCCCCGCTTGCCCGCGACGACCACGCAGTTGGCGGACTCGTCGAGCAGCGTGGGCCCGTAGTGCTCCACGAAGACGGCGGTGTCGGCGACGGCCGGGTCGGTGTCCACGTACAGGAGCCGGTCGGCCGGTACGGGGCCCTGCCAGGCGCGGAGTGCGGCGGCGACGGGCCCGGTCAGCTCGTCGAGGCAGTCGGGGGCGGGGCGGGCGTTGTCGAAGTCTCCGATGGGTGCGCGCATGCACCGCACGCTAACAACGGGCGCCCGGGTCGTGGACGCCCGTCTCAGCGTGCGGGCGGGATGGAGACGGCCATCGTCATCTCGACCGGCTCGTCGCCGTCGTTGCGGTAGGTGTGCGAGACGCTCGCCTCGAAGACCGCGGACGTACCGGCCGGCAGGGTGTGCTCCGCGTCGTCGACGACGAGCGTGAGGACTCCGGTGGTGACGTGCAGGAGCTCGGTCGTGCCCTCGGGGTGCGGGTCGGAGTCGCTGCCCTCGCCCGGCATGAGGGTCCAGGACCAGAGTTCCAGCGGGCCGCGGGCCTCGGTGCCGACGAGGAGGGTGGTGTGGCTGCCAGTAGAGGTGGACCACATGCGGACGGCCTGGTCGGGCGGGACCAGTCGGACCTGGGGGCCCTGCTCGTAGTCGAGGAGGGTCGTGATGGAGACGCCGAGGGCGTCCGCCAGCTTCACGGTGGTGCCGACGCTGGGGTTGGTCCTGGCCTGTTCGATCTGGATGATCATGCCCCGGCTGACCCCGGCCCGGGCGGCGAGCGCGTCCAGGGTGAAACCCCGCTCCTTGCGCCAGCGCTTCAGGTTCCGGGCGAGCGACTGCGTGAGCTGATCGAGGTCCGACACATTCCGTCCAATATTTTGGATGACAGAGTTCAATGCATTGAACTACGGTGGGCTGTACCCGACTGTTCACTGCACTGTACTGCGTGCCGCCGCACGCGACTGCGAGGATCCATGACCGCCCTGTTCGCCCTGGCCACCGCCCTGCTGTGGGGCCTCGCCGACTTCGGCGGCGGGCTGCTCACCCGCCGGATCCCGGCCCTCACGGTCGTCGTGGTCTCCCAGATCCTCGCGGTCCTCGTCCTCGGCGCCCTCGTCCTCGCGACCGGAGCCTGGACCGAGGCGGGCCCCCAGCTCTGGTACGCGGTCGGGGCCGGCGTCGTCGGCCCGGCGGCCATGCTCGCCTTCTACAAGGCGCTCGCCCTCGGCCCCATGGGCGTGGTCTCGCCGCTCGGTTCGCTCGGCGTCGTCGTTCCCGTCTCGGTCGGCCTGTTCCTGGGCGACCGCCCCGGGCTCCTCCAACTCGCCGGCGTCGCCGTGGCGATCGTCGGGGTGACCCTCGCGGGCGGCCCCGAGCTGCGCGGCGCCCCCGTCCAGCGCCAGGCCGTCCTGCTCACCCTGTTCGCGGCCTTCGGCTTCGGCTCGGTGATGGCCCTCATCGCGGAGTCCTCCACCACCGTCACGGGCCTGTTCCTCGCCCTCCTCGTACAGCGGGTCACCAACGTCCTGGTGGGCGGCGGCGCCCTCTACGTCTCCGTGCGCCGCGACGGCCGGGCCCTCCCCGAGGGCGGCCCCGCCGTCATCCGCGCGGCGCTCCCGGCCCTCGCCTTCGTCGGCCTCGCGGACGTCGCGGCCAACGGGACGTACGCGATCGCCGCCCAGCAGGGACCGGTCGTGGTCGCGGCGGTCCTCGCCAGCCTCTACCCGGTCGTCACGGCCCTGGCGGCGTTCGCGTTCCTCAAGGAACGCCTCCGCCCGGTCCAGGCGGCGGGCGCGGCCCTCGCCCTCGGCGGCACGGTCCTCCTGGCAGCGGCCTGACGGACCGGGAAGCACGACCGGCGGCACACCGCTACGAGGACGTGCCCGCCTGCTCGACCTCCCAGGCCGCGAGCGCCGCGAGCTGTTCCGCGGTCACGTCGGCCGGGAGCGGGACCGGGGCCGGGGTGCGCAGCGGGGGCTGCCACCCCTTCTCCGGGTCCCAGCTGCGGACGACCCTGGCCGGGGCGCCGGCGACCACCGAGTGGTCGGGCACCTCGCCGCGGACGACCGCGCCCGCGGCGACGACCACGTTCCGGCCGATGCGCGCGCCGGGCAGGACGACCGCTCCCGTACCGAGCCAGCAGCCGGAGCCGATGGAGACCGGCTCCGAGCGGGGCCACTGGCGGCCGATGGGCTCGTCCGGGTCGTCGTAGCTGTGGTTGGTCGAGGTGATGTAGACGTACGGGCCGCAGTAGGTGTCCGAGCCGATGGTCACCGTCGTGTCGGCGATGACATGGCTGCCGCGGCCGAGGACCACCCCGTCCCCGAGGGTCAGGACCGTCTCCGTGCCGAGGTCGAGGCCCGGCAGCATCCCCGCCGTCAGCGTGACCTGCTCGGCGATGATGCAGCACTCGCCGATCTCGATCCACCGCTCGCCGAAGACCGTGCCCTGCGGGAAGGCGAGCCGGGTCCCGGCGCCGAGGCGGCGGAAGCGCAGCCTGCCCGGGTGCTCGGCGGTGACGGAACCGGCCTGCTGCGCCCAGCGCCAGCAGCCCTGCACGGCGCCGGCGACGACCCTGCGCCGCCAGGCGGCGAGGGAAGAGAACGTGTTTCTGTTCCTGGGCACCCGGCCACGGTAGTCGGCGGCGTCGTACCTGATCAGTGCGGTGCGCTGTGATGTCCGTCATGAGCACGGCATAGGGTGCGGCCGGGGGCGACCCCGGGCGTGACACGACGGCTGACGATCAGGAGCGAACCATGACAGAGGCGTTGATCAAGGGTGTGGGCGGCAAGGAGCCGCAGATCGACCCGACCGCGTTCACGGCCCCGACCTCCGTGGTGCTGGGCGAGGTGACGCTCGGCGCCCGCGCGAGCATCTGGTACCACACCGTGCTGCGGGCGGACTGCGGTCCCATCGCGATCGGTGAGGACTCCAACATCCAGGACAACAGCACGGTCCACGTCGACCCCGGCTTCCCCGTCTCGATCGGGGCCCGGGTGACCGTCGGCCACAACGCCACCGTGCACGGCTGCGTGATCGAGGACGACGTCCTCGTCGGGATGGGCGCGACGGTCCTCAACGGGGCGCGGATCGGCGCGGGCTCCCTCGTCGCCGCCCAGGCGCTCGTCCCTCAGGGCATGGAGATCCCGCCGGGCTCGCTGGTCGCGGGTGTCCCGGCGAAGGTGCGGCGCCCGCTGACGGAGGAGGAGAAGGCGGGCATCAAGCTGAACGCCGAGATGTACCTGCTCCTTGCCAAGGGCCACGCGGAGGCCTTCGAGGACTGAGCCACGGAGGCCTGAGCGGCGGAGGCCTCAGCGGCGGAGGCCTGAGCGGCGGACGACCTAGCGGCAGACGACCGAGCCGCACACGAAGAGGGCGGCACCCTTCACGGGTGCCGCCCTCTTCCGCTTCTGCGCCTGTCGTCAGTCCGCGACGGCGACCGGCTCCGGGTCCGCGGTCTCCGGACGCTCCGCCGCCGCCTTCTTGGCGCGGTTCTTGATGATCAGCATCGACGCGACACCGATCAGCACGGCGAGGACGAGACCCAGCCAGGAGAAGCGCTTGAGCCAGGCCTCGGCGACGATGCCGACCGAATAGATGACGGCCGTGGTGCCGCCGGCCCACAGGATGCCGCCGAGGACGTTGGCGATGAGGAACTTCCAGTACGGCATGTGCAGGACGCCGGCGAGGGGCCCGGCGAAGATGCGCAGCAGGGCGATGAAGCGGCCGAAGAAGACCGCCCACATGCCCCACTTCTGGAAGGAGCGCTCGGCGAGTGCGATGTTCGCCTCGCCGAAGTGTTTCGGGAACTTCTTCCCCAGCCAGGCGAGCAGCGGCCGGCCGCCCTTGCGGCCGATGGCGTAGCCGATCGAGTCGCCGATGATCGCGCCGGCGGTGGCGCAGGCACCGAGGACGTACGGGTTGATGTCGCCGTGCTGCGAGGCGAGCAGCGCCGAGCTCACGAGCACGATCTCGCCGGGCAGCGGGATGCCCAGGCTCTCCAGCCCGATCACCACGCCCACCAGCGCGTAGATCGCGACCGCCGGGATCGTCTCCAGCCATTCCTGCACGTGCAACGCGGTTCCTCCCGTGTCGGCCGCCCGGCGTGCACCGCGTCGGGCACGCCGGGGCAGCCTACCCGGTCAGGAGGGTCGGACCTCGACCCCGACGGTGAGGCCGGGGTCGGCCGAGGAGGCGCCGACGCGGACGGTCCTGCGGCCCGTTCCGAGGAGCCAGTCGTGCCGTGCGGTGTCCCAGGAGGACAGGGTGCGCGCGGTGACGTGGACGGTCACCCGTCGGCGTTCGCCGGCCGCGAGCTCCAGGCGGCGGTAGCCGGCGAGGGCGGAGACGGGCTGGTCGATGCCGAGGCCGGTGAGGTCCGGGGAGGGACCGACGTAGACCTGGGCGACCTCGACGCCGTCCCGCCGGCCGGTGTTGCGGACGGTGAAGGTGACGTCGAGTCCGCCCGCGCCGGCCTCTCCCCCGGGGCCGACGGTCAGGCCCTCGTACCGGAAGGTCGTGTACGAGAGCCCGTGCCCGAACGGGAAGAGCGGGGTGACGCCCTGCGCCTCGTACCAGCGGTGCCCGACGTGGACCCCCTCCCCGTACTCCTCCACCCCGTTCTCGCCCGGGTAGCGGCGCGGGTTCCCGGCCGTGGGGTGGCGGTCCTCGGCGGCCGGGAAGGTCTGGGTGAGGCGCCCGCCCGGGTCGGCGTCGCCGAAGAGGACGGCCGTGGTGGCGGCGGCGCCCTCCTGCCCGGGGTAGTACATCTGGAGGACGGCGGCGGTCCGTTCGAGCCAGGGCATGGTGACGGCCGACGAGGTGTTGAGGACGACGGTGGTACGGGGGTTGGCGGCCGTCACGGCCTGGATCAGGGCCTCCTGGTGGCCGGGGAGGGCGAGGGTCACGCGGTCCTGGCCCTCGGTGGCGTCCTCGTAGGCGAAGAGCACGACGCTGTGCGCGGCGCGCGCGGTCCGTACGGCCTCGGCCACGTCGGCGGCCCGGTCCGCCCCGGTCACCGCGCGGAGCCGGAAGCGCTGACCGGCGGTTCCGCCGCGGGCGGTGACCGTCAGCTCGTGCGGTCCGGCGGCGAGGCGCACGGTGGCGCGCCGGACGTGGAGTCCGTCGGGGGCGCGGCCGAGGAGACCGCCGACGAAGTACTCGGTGATGCCCTGCTTGACGGGGAAGAGCTCCGTGCCGTCGAGGGTGACGGTGGGGCGGGGCCCGCTGTAGTGGACGAGGAAGGTCCACTCGTCGGGGTCGGTGGCGGTGAGCGTGACCGTACGGGTCCAGGTGGCGTCGGCGGCGACGTCGACGCCCTCCAGGTCGAGGGCGGGTGTCAGCGGTGGCAGCGGCCGTCCGACGAGGTCCTCACCGACGGCGTACGCGACGGAGCCGCCCGCCCCGGCCGCCGCCTCCGCCCTGGCGCGGATCGCGTCCAGGGGGCTGGGCGCCGCGTCGGGGACGACATGGGCGCTGCCGCCGCCGCTGACGAACGGCACGGCCGCCGTGGGCCCGACGACGGCGAGGGAGCGGGCGGCGCGGGCGGTGAGCGGCAGCGCCGCGCGCCGGTTGCGCAGGAGGGTCGCGCCGGCGGTGGCGACGCGGAGGGCGAGCCTGGCCCCGGACGCGGCGTCCCTTGCCGGGCGCGAGGGCGTGTCGTCGAGGAGCCCGAAGCGCTCGCGTACGGAGAGGACGCGGCGTACGGAGCGGTCGACGGCGGCCTCGTCGATCCGGCCCGCGCGGACGGCGTCGCGGAGCGCGGTGCCGAAGCGGCGGCCGCCGGGCATCTCCATGTCGAGCCCGGCGGCGAGCGCGGGGCCGGTCGTATGGGTGGCCTCCCAGTCGCTCATGACCCAGCCGTCGAAGCCCCAGCGGTCCCGCAGGATCGCGGTGAGCAGGGTGGCGTTCTCGGTGGCGTGGACGCCGTCGACCTTGTTGTACGCGGCCATCACGGCGCCCGCTCCGGCGGCGACGGCCGCCTCGAAGGCGCGCAGCTCGGTCTCGTGCAGGGTCTGTTCGCCGGCGCGGACGTCGACGGTGGTGCGGTCGCGTTCCTGGTTGTTGAGGGCGAAGTGCTTGACGGTGGCGACGAGGCCCTCGGCCTGGATGCCGCGGATCTCCTCGGCGACGAGGTCGGCGGTGAGGAGCGGGTCCTCGGAGAAGGTCTCGAAGTTCCGGCCCGCGTACGGGGTGCGGATGAGGTTCGCCATCGGGGAGAGCAGCACGTCCTGGCCGAGGGCGCGGCCCTCGCGGCCGATGACCCGGCCGTAGGCGCGGGCGAGGCCGGGGTCGAAGGCGGCGGCGAGCATGACGGGCGCGGGCAGGGCGGTCGCGGTGCGGCGGACGCGGATCCCGGCGGGGCCGTCGGCGAGCCGGAGCGGCGGGATGCCGAGCCGGGGCACACCGGGGACGTGGCCGGCCTGGCCGAGGCTCGCGGGGTCGGTGGCGCCGTGAAGGAGGGAGACCTTCTCGTCGAGGGTGAGCCGGGCGAGGAGGTCGTCGACCCGACCGGCGAGAGTGACCGTCCGCCGGGACCGCGTTCCGGCCGCCGCCACGGGCGAGGCGACGGCCGCGAGGGCGGCACCACCGGTGAGGGCGAGCAGCAGCGCCCGCCGGGAAAGCCCCGGCCCGCGCCGAAGGGACCGGACGGCTGCGGCGGGTCCCGGTTCCACCGGGGCGGCGGGGTCGGCTGACGGTTCGTCGAACACGCGGCGGCTCCTCGGCACGGGGGTACGGGCCCGGCCCGGATCCGTCCGCGCCCTGACCGCACTATGCGCGACGGGATGTCCGTTTCCGCGTCGGCGACCCGGAACACGACCGCCCCGGCACCCGAAGGGGGGTGCCGGGGCGGTGCGCGGGGTGCCCGGTCAGGCGTTCGGGCGGAGGGTCCAGACGACGGTCATCTCGCCGGTCACGGCGCCGTCCGCGCGGGTGATGTCGATGCGTACCGGGAACTCCGGCCGCTGACCGGCGTCGAGTTCGGCGACGACCTCGGCCGCGGGGCGGCCCAGGGTCGCGGTGGCCGTGACGACGCCCATGGCCAGCTTCTTGTAGCCGATCTCGGCGCTGACGGCGAGCGGGACGGCGCGGCTCAGCTGGTCGCCGAAGGCCGCGAGCACGATCGCGCCGCTGGCGGACTCGGCCAGGGTGAACATCGCTCCGGCGTGCGGGCCGCCGACGTGGTTGTGGTAGGCGGGCTGGTCCGGAAGGCGCACGACGGCGCGCTCGGCGGTGGTCTCCAGGAACTCCAGGTTCAGGGTTCCGGCCATGGGGACCGTGGCGGCGAGCATCTCGCCGATGGTCATCTGGTCTGCGCTCATGGCCGTGATGTTACCCACCGGTAGCAGCCTTGGCCATCCCTCTCGTGGCTCCGCCGACCCCGCACCTCTATCGTTACTGGCCATGTGGCCAGGACAGCAGCCGCCCGGGGGCGAGCAGAACCCGCAGGACCAGAGTCAGAACCCGTACCAGCAGCCGGGGTACCCGCAGCAGAACCCTTATCAGCAGCCGCCGACGCAGCCCGGTTACCCGCAGCCGCCGACGCAGCCCGGCTATCCGCAGCAGCCCGCGCAGCCGGGCTACCCGCAGCAGGGGTACGGACAGCAGGGTTACCCGCAGCAGCCCGGATACGGGCAGCCGAACCCGTACCAGCAGCCGACCGTGCCGCAGTACGCGGTACCCGGGCAGGGGCAGGTGCCGGGGCAGCCCGGTGCGCCCGGTCCCGGCGGCCCCGGCGGCAAGAAGAAGCAGACGACCCTCATCGCGATCGTCGCGGCGACCGCCGTGGTCGTCGCGGCCGGCGTCACCGGTTTCCTCGTCCTCTCCAAGGACGACGACAAGACGCCGGTCGCCGACGACAAGAAGCCGACCGCCACGGCGACGGCTTCCGGTCAGCCGTCCGGTCAGCCCCCCGAAACCGACGAGTCCTCCGCGCCGCCGATCGACAACCCGCGTGACGGCGCCGCGCAGCAGCCGACGATCCCCGGCTGGAAGGTCGTCCACAACCCCAAGTACGGCACCCTGTTCGACGTACCGCCCGAGTGGCAGGTGCTGAAGCCGGGGATGATCACGTACTTCGAGGACGAGAAGAAGGAAGGCGGCGCCCCGCTCGTCACGATGTCCAGCCCCAGCCGCCTCAAGAGCAACTGGTGCTCCTACGACGTCGACAAGAACGGCACCCCGGACACCTGGGGCCTGGCCACCGCGGGCACCAAGGGCGGCCAGGGCGCCAAGAACACGGCGGACGCCGCGCGCGGCGAGGCCGGCACGTGGGTGTGGGGCGGCTACGCGCAGCACATGCCCAAGAGCATCATCAAGATCTCCAAGCCCGTGCCGTACACGACGGCGTCCGGGCTCAAGGGCAGCATGGCCACGGCCACGGCGCCGGGCGTCAAGAAGCGCAACAAGTGCGAGACCGACGGCAAGTCGATCGCCTTCACCTTCAAGAACGCCAAGGGCGACTTCTCGACCTGGGTCCTCTACGGACCCGACGGCGTCAAGGACGAGCTGCCGGACGCCACCATCAAGAAGATCCTGTCCACGGTCAGGCTCACCACACCGTCCTGACGACGGCGTTCGCCGTCCGGATATCGGTTTGGCAGGAGGGGGAGGCGACAGGGATAGTCCCGGAGTGACGAATCCCGCCGCCTCCCCCGGCCGTACCCCCTTCGCCTCCCGCCGCCCCGAGTGGGCGGGCCGCAACTACGTCCTGCTCACGGCCGCCACGGTCGTGACCAACCTCGGCGCGCACGGCGCGCTGATCGCCACCACGTGGGCGGTCTTCGAGAGCGGCGGCAGCGCGGGCGACGTGGGGCTCGTCGCGATGGCCCGTTTCCTGCCGCTCGTGCTCTTCCTGCTCATCGGCGGCGCGGTGGCCGACCGCATACCCCGGCACCGCGTGATGGTCGCCGCCAACGCCCTCAACTGCGTCTCGCAGGCCGTCTTCGCCGTGCTCGTCCTCTCGGGCGGGGCGCAGATCTGGCAGATGATGGTGCTCACCGCGCTCTGCGGCACCGGGCAGGCGTTCTTCAACCCGGCGGCCGAGGGCATGCTGATGACCAGCGTGACCGGGGAGCAGGCCGGCCGGGCGTTCGCCGTCTACCGGATGGCCATGCACGGCGCCGGGATCGGCGGCGCCGCGCTGGGCGGCGCGCTGGTCGCGTTCGTCGGGCCCGGCTGGGTCCTCGCGATCGACGCGCTCGCCTTCGCCGTCGCGGGCGGGCTGCGCGCCTTCCTCGACGTGAGCGGCACCCCCGAGCGGGCGCCGAGCGGCGGGCTCTTCGCCGATCTGCGGGAAGGCTGGCAGGAGTTCGTCGGCCGGCCGTGGCTGTGGTCGATCGTCGCCCAGTTCTCGGTGGTCGTGGGCCTGATCGGGGCGGTCGAGGCGGTGTTCGGTCCGCTGGTCGCGAAGGACGAGCTGGGCGGCGCCCGTCCGTGGGGCATCGCCCTCGCCGCGTACGGCGTGGGGACTCTCGTCGGCGCCGTCCTGATGGCCCGGTGGAAGCCGCGCAGGCTGCTGTTCGTCGGCACGCTCTGCGTCTTCCCGATCGCGCTGCCCTCGGCGGCGCTCGCCGTACCGATGGACGCGGTGGGGCTCACGGTCGCGATGTTCATCAGCGGCGCGGCCATCGAGGTCTTCGGCGTCTCGTGGATGACGGCCCTGCATCAGGAGATCCCGGAGGACAAGCTCTCCCGGGTCTCCGCCTACGACTGGTTCGGCTCGACCGCCCTGCTGCCGCTGTCCACGGCGCTCGCGGGCCCGGCCGAGAGCGCGTTCGGCCGGAGCGAGGCCCTGTGGGGCGCGGCGGCGCTGATGGTGTTCGTCACCGCGCTGGTCCTGCTGGTGCCGGACGTACGGAACCTGACCCGCCGTACGCATACGAAGGAGGTCACGGGCACGGCCCCGGAGACCCTGAAGGAGAGCGCCGCCGCGACCGCGACGGCCGTCTCAGCCGATGCCGAAGGCGCCGTCCGGCGGAACGGGTGACGGTACGGCCCCCGAGTCCAGGACCGGTTCCGCGTTCCCCGTGAACCGGTCGAGCGTCGCCCCGTGCTCCACGCGCGCGGGGAAGGCGTCGGCGGCGGCCCGCCGGGCGAGGTGGGCAATGTCGATCTCCCGGCCCGAGGCGACCAGGACCGCGTTCCCGAAGCGGCGGCCGCGCAGCACGGCCGGTTCGGCGACGAGGGCCAGCTCGGGGAAGACGGCGGCGAAGGTGGCGAGCTGGGAGCGGAGGAACGCGAAGGGCGCCCCGTCGGCGAGGTTGGCGGCGTAGAGCCCGCCGGGCCGCAGGACCCGCCGGACCTCCCGGGCGTACTCGACGGAGGTGAGGTGGGCGGGCACCCGCGAGCCGCCGAAGACGTCGCCGACGATCAGATCGGCCGACGCGTCCGGCGCCGCCTCCAGCCAGAGCCGGGCGTCGGCGCCGTGCACGGTGACGCCCGAGCCCTCGGGCAGCGGCAGGTGCTCGGCGACGAGGGCGAGCAGCTCCCGGTCCGCCTCGACGACGTCCTGGCGCGAGCCGGGCCGGGTCACGCAGACGTACCGGGGAAGCGAGAGCGCCCCGCCGCCCAGGTGCAGGACGTCCAGCGGTTCGCCCTCGGCGGCGGCGCCGTCGACGACATGGGCGAGCCGGCGCGCGTACTCGAACTCCAGGTACGCCGGATCGTCCAGGTCGACGTACGACTGGGGTGCGCCGTCGACCGTCAGGAGCCACGCCTGCTCCCGGTCCACGTCGGGCATGAGGCGCGCGGTGCCCTGGTCGACCTCGCGGATGACGGGGATGTGCTCGTTCACGCTCTCATTGTGCCGGTGCGGCCGGCACCGTCCGGTACGGGCCGTCCTGTACGGCCGTCCCGCCGTCAGCCGAGGTTCTTGAGGGCCTCGCGGACGGACAGCGGGGAGAGCAGGGAGCGGTTCCCTGCCACGAAGGCGCGCACTTCGCCGGGGGCCGTCTTGCCGTACTCGCGCAGGCTCCAGCCGATCGCCTTGCGGACGAAGAAGTCGGGGTGCGCGGCACGCCGCAGGCAGTAGGCGAAGAGCCGGTCGGCGTCGGTCGCGTCCTTGTAGCGGAGCTGGTGGAGGAGCGCGGTGCGGGCGACCCACAGGTCGTCGTCCTCGATCCACTCGTCCATACGGGCCGCGAGGGACGGGTCGGCCGCGACGAGGCCGCCGACGACGTGGGCGGCGAGGTGGTCGACGGTGTCCCACCAGGAGACGGTGGTGACGAGCCGGCGGGCGACGGGGAGGAAGCCGGAGGAGCAGCGCTTCACGTGGCGGCGGAGGTAGTCGACGGCGAAGTAGTGGTACTCGCGCTCGGGGAGCGCGAAGCAGCGCAGGGCGATGGCGGCGCAGTCCTGCTCGTCAGGGCGCGGGGTGCCGTCGAGGACCGTGCGGGACAAGGCGCGGCGCTCGGGGGTGCGGACGCCGAGGAAAGGGGAGATGCCCTTCATGTACGCGACCATCTCCTGCGCCCGGAAGGGGTTCCCCGCGGCGGGGTAGACGGTGGTGAGCCGGTCGAGGACGGTGTCGGCGAGGGCGCTCTCGGGGATGTCGTCGCGGACGCTGTCGGACGGCGCGGTGTCGAACGTGTCGGACGTGGTGGCCATCGGAGGTCTCTCTGTCACGGCGCGGTACGGGCTCCGGCCCGGACGGACATGACGCACATTACGGCGATCATACGGACCCGTCCGCTACTCTCCCCGAATGCTCGCTCCCGTGCCCCGGCCGCCGGGCTCCCTCGCCGTCCGCTGCTCCCGGGCCCTGCTCTCGCCCCGTGCGCGGCTCTCGATGCTCGCCCTGCTGCTGCTCTGCGCGGCGGGGCTCGTGCTGCTGTACGAGCCGCAGCGGATGCTCTCCTCTGGCTGGCCGCAGCAGACGGACGGCGCGGGCGCGGTGATGCTCTTCGGCCTCGCGTACGGCGTGTGCACGGCGGCGTTCGTCCCGCGGCCGGTTCTCAATCTGGCGGCGGGCGCGCTCTTCGGCTCGGCCTTCGGTCTGACGGCGGCGGTCGCGGGGACGGTGCTCGGCGCCGGGATCTCCTTCACCCTCGGCCGCTTCCTGGGGCAGGAAGCGCTGCGGCCGATGCTGCGGGGCCGCTGGCTGACGGCGGCGGACGGGCAGCTGAGCCGGCACGGCTTCCGCTCGATGCTGGCGATCCGGCTCTTCCCGGGGGTCCCGTTCGCGGCGGCCAACTACTGCGCGGCGGTCTCCCGGATGAGGTACGTGCCGTTCCTCCTGGCGACGGCGATCGGCACCGTGCCGAACACGGCGGCGTACGTGATCGCGGGCGCCCAGGCGGGTTCGCCGGGGTCGCCGGCCTTCCTCTTCTCGGCGGGGTTCATCGTCCTGTCGGGTCTCGGCGCGGCGGTGGTGGCCTGGCGCAAGCGCCACGGTCTGCGGGCCCCGGCACCACTCACGGCTCCCGCTCTGGAGGAGCGGGAGCCGGTCGGTACGGCCCCGTAGTTCGATACGGCCCTCAGAGCGCCTCGACGATCATCGCGTTGGCGAGGCCGCCCGCCTCGCACATCGCCTGGAGGCCGTAGCGGGCGCCCCGGGCCCGGAGGGCGTGGACGAGGGTCGTCGCGATGCGCGTGCCGCTGGCACCGAGCGGGTGTCCGAGCGCGATGGCCCCGCCGTGGACGTTGACCCTGGCCGGGTCGGCGCCGGTCTCCTGCTGCCAGGCGAGCACGACGCTCGCGAAGGCCTCGTTGATCTCGAAGAGGTCGATGTCGGCGAGGGAGAGGCCCGCGCGGCGCAGGACCTTCTCGGTGGCGGGGATGACGCCGCTCAGCATCAGCAGCGGGTCGGAACCGGTGACGGCGAAGCTGTGCAGCCGGGCGAGGGGCCGCAGGCCGAGGCTCCGGGCGGTGTCGGCGGCCATGACGAGCACGGCGGACGCTCCGTCGTTGATCGGGCTGCTGTTGCCGGCGGTGACGGACCAGTCGATCTGCGGGAAGCGGGCGGCGAAGCCGGGGTCCTCGAAGGCGGGCCGGAGACCGGCGAGGATCTCCGGGGTGGTCGCCGGGCGCACGGTCTCGTCACGGCGGACGCCCTCGTACGGGACGGCCTCGGCGTCGAAGAGCCCCGCCTCCCAGGCGCGGGCGGCCTTGGTGTGCGATCCGGCGGCGAACTCGTCCATGGCCTCGCGGCCGATCGACCACTTGGCGGCGATGAGCTCGGCGCTGATGCCCTGCGGGACGAGGCCCTCGGGGTAGCGCTCGGCGACGCCGGGGCCGAAGGGGTCGGCGCCGGGCGGCACGTTGGACCACATGGGAACCCGGCTCATGGACTCGACCCCGCAGGCGACGGCGATGTCGTACGCCCCGGAGAGGACGCCCTGGGCGGCGAAGTGGACGGCCTGCTGGGAGGAGCCGCACTGCCGGTCGACGGTGGTGGCGGGCACGGACTCGGGGAATCCCGCGCCGAGCCAGGCGTAGCGGGTGGTGTTCATGGCCTGCTCGCCGACCTGGTCGACCGTTCCGCCGATCACGTCGTCGACGAGGGCGGGGTCGATGCCGCTGCGTTCGATCAGGGCGCGCAGGGTGTGGGAGAGGAGGGCGACGGGGTGGACGTGGGACAGGGCTCCCCCGGCCTTTCCCTTTCCCATCGGGGTACGGACGGCTTCGACGATGACGGCGTCACGCATGACCAACTCCTGAGTTGGAAAACTGGACCAACACTCATCGGTAACATAGCCCAGTGAGTTGGATTTTCAAACCCTCTTCGCCCCGCTGCCCTAGGCTGACCCCATGAAGGCCGCCCCCCGCCCCTGCTCGATCGCCGACACCCTCGCGCTCGTCGGCGAGAAGTACGCGCTGCTCGTCCTCCGCGAGGTCTCCCTCGGCGTGCACCGCTTCGACCGGATCGCGCGCAACACGGGCGCCCCGCGCGACATCCTCACCGCCCGCCTCAAGCGGCTCGTCGAGGCGGGGATCCTGGAGCGGGTGCCGTACAGCGAGCGCCCGCAGCGCTTCGAGTACCGGGCCACGGCCGCCGGCGAGGAACTCCAGCCCGTCCTGGTCACCCTCATGGCCTGGGGCGACCGCCACCTCAACGCGGACGACCGCCCCGTCGTCCTGGAGCACGACTGCGGCGAGGTCCTCAGCCCCCGGCTCGTCTGCGCCCACTGCGGCGGCGAGGCCGACCGGCGGAGCCTCAGCGCCCACGTCCGGGCGCCCGGGTGGACGGCCGCGGGACCTCGCGAGCCGTGATCCGGACCCCGTGAGCCCTGATCCGGACCTCGCGAGCCCTGATCACGAGAGCATCACGGACCTGACCACGGGCCCGTCACTTTGGGGCGGTACGCTGCGCTCGACCTTCTGACCGCACACGTACATAACGGGACGGCCCTAGCCCCATGAGTTGGTTCGAATCGTTCATCCTCGGACTCGTACAGGGGCTGACGGAGTTCCTTCCCATCTCCTCCAGCGCGCACCTCCGGCTGACCGCGGCCTTCGCGGGCTGGGAGGACCCGGGCGCGGCCTTCACCGCGATCACCCAGATCGGTACGGAGACGGCCGTCCTGATCTACTTCCGCAAGGACATCGCGCGGATCCTCTCGGCCTGGTTCCGCTCCCTCACCGACAAGGCGATGCGCTCCGACCACGACGCCCAGATGGGCTGGCTGGTCATCGTCGGCTCCATCCCGATCGGCGTCCTCGGCATCACGCTCAAGGACCAGATCGAGGGCCCCTTCCGCGACCTGCGGCTGATCGCGACCACCCTGATCGTCATGGGCATCGTCCTGGGCGTCGCCGACCGGCTGGCCGCGCGGGACGAGGCCGGCGGCCGCCACCGGGTCGTCCACGAGCGCAAGTCGCTCAAGGACCTCAGCGTGAAGGACGGCCTGATCTTCGGCCTCTGCCAGGCGATGGCCCTGATCCCGGGCGTCTCCCGCTCGGGCGCGACGATCTCCGGCGGTCTGCTCATGGGCTACACCCGTGAGGCGGCCGCCCGCTACTCCTTCCTCCTCGCGATCCCGGCGGTCCTCGCCTCTGGCGCGTACGAACTGAAGGACGCGGGCGAGGGGCACGTCTCCTGGGGCCCGACGATCTTCGCCACGATCATCGCGTTCGTCGTCGGCTACGCGGTGATCGCCTGGTTCATGAAGTTCATCACCACGAAGTCCTTCATGCCCTTCGTGATCTACCGGATCCTGCTCGGCATCCTGCTGTTCATCCTGGTCGGCGCCGGCGTCCTGAGCCCGCACGCGGGCGAGTCCGCGGGCTGACGGCCCGGCCGTCAGCCCTGGTAGGGCACCCGGGCGATCTCCTTGATGCCGCCCAGGGTGCCCCACTCGTTCTTGCCGAGCCGGGTGAGCGGGCGCATGCGGGTCATCTCGGGGTGGCCGTCGGTCATGACCGACTCGTCGACCGCCGCGTGCACGACCCGGCCGAAGACCACCGTCGAGTCGCCGATCCGCACCGTGCTGTGCAGCTCGCATTCGAGTGCCACCGGCGAGTGAGCCACGCGCGGCGGCTTCACGCGCAGGCTCTGCTCGCGCGCGACACCGCAGGCGTCGAACTCGCTCACCCCGCGCGGGAAGTCGGTCGCCGTGGCGTTGATCTGCTCGAAGAGCCCTTCGGGGGCGAGGTTGACCACGAACTGGCCGGTCTCCTCCACGTTCCGCAGCGAGTCCTTGCGTCCCACCGACGTGAACTGCACGACCGGCGGCGTGACCGAGGCGATGGTGAAGAAGGAGTGCGGGGCGAGGTTGTCCGTCCCGTCGGCCGAGGTCGTGGAGACCCAGGCGATCGGCCGGGGTACGACGGTGGCCGTGAGCAACCGGTAGAAGGAGGTCCGGTCGGTCGTTTCGGGATCCATGTGCACGCGCATGCCGGACAGTATGACGGCGCCCCGGAAGCCACCGCCCGCACGCCCCTTGGCGCCGGGCCCCCGCTGCCCGAGACTGAACCGATGACGCAGCGCGTGGACCTCGCGACCGTGATGGACCGGCTCGCCCTCGACGACCTCATCACCGGCTACGCGGCGGCCGTGGACGATGCCGACTGGGCCGGCTACCGGGCCCTGTTCACCCCGGACGGCCGGGCCGACTACCGCGGCTCGGGCGGGATCGAGGGCCCGGCGGCCGAGGTCGCCGACTGGCTCGCCGAGACCATGACCCTCTTCCCCGTACGCCAGCACCTCATCGTGAACCGACGGGTCCTCTTCCGTGAGGCGGGCGGGTACCAGGAGTCCGGCGACGGCGCGGACGTCCGCGCCGACTACGTGAACCCGATGCGCTTCGCCACCGGCGAGGACTTCATCTGCGGCGGCCGCTACGCCTTCACGGCGCTGCGCACCGCCGACGGCTGGCGGCTCCGCTCGGTCGTCGTCGACGAGCGGTGGCGCCGGCACTGACGGCGGGACGCGCGGGGACCGGGCACGTCCGACACTGAAGGCAAGGGCGGGAGGCCGCCATGAGCATGCC
Source organism: Streptomyces sp. NPDC056169 (assembly GCF_042268445.1). Taxonomy (NCBI): domain Bacteria; kingdom Bacillati; phylum Actinomycetota; class Actinomycetes; order Kitasatosporales; family Streptomycetaceae; genus Streptomyces; species Streptomyces sp. NPDC056169. The sequence continues at coordinate 433,782 of NZ_JBHJUO010000002.1, forward strand.
GTTCGTGAACCGCGACCGGGACCGCGAGCCCGTACCGGGCCGGGGCCGCTTCCCGGTGCCTCGGCACGGGTTCGTGCGCTCCCTGCTCGCCGTCGTCTGCGGTGCGCTCCCCGCACTCGCCTTCCCCGCGCCCGGCCTCTGGTGGTGGGCGTACCTGGCGCTCGTCCCGTGGCTGCTGCTGATCCGTACGGCCCCGGGGGCGCGCCGCGCGGCGCTGGACGGCTGGCTGGGCGGGGCCGGGTTCGTGCTCGCCGTCCACCACTGGCTGCTGCCGAGCCTGCACGTCTTCCTCCTGCCGCTGGCCGCGCTGCTCGGGCTGCTGTGGGTGCCGTGGGCGTGGCTCGTGCGCTCCCTCCTCTGCGGTGTGCCGTCACCGCCGAGGGCCGTCGCCGCCCTGCTCGCGGTGCCCTCGGGCTGGCTGCTGATCGAGCTGGTCCGTTCCTGGGAGGGGCTCGGCGGGCCGTGGGGGCTGCTCGGCGCGAGCCAGTGGGAGGTGCCGGCGGCGCTGCGCCTCGCCTCAGTCGGCGGGGTGTGGCTGGTGAGCCTGCTCGTGGTGGCGGTGAACACGGCCGTGGCGCTGCTGGTCGCGGTGCCGGGGCCGCGTGCCGCGGGGGTCGTAGGGCTGCGTGCCGTCGGCGTCGCGGGGCTCGTGGCCTGCGCGCTCGTGGCGGGTGCGGCGGCCTGGGGTGTCGGGGCGCCGAGCGAGCACGGGACGGTGCGCGTGGCCCTCGTACAGCCCGGGGTGTTCGACGGTCCGGACGGGGCCGAGCGGCGGCTCGCCCGCGCCGAGAAGCTGACCCGTTCGCTCGCGGGGCAGCGGCTGGACCTGGTGATCTGGGGCGAGAGCGGCGTCGGCGCCGATCCGGCGGGACGGCCCGAGCTCGCCGCCCGGCTCACCGCCCTGGCGCGGGCGGTCGACGCGCCGCTCCTCGTGAACGTGGACGCGCGCGGCGCCGATCGCCCGGGCATCTACAAGAGCGCCGTCCTGGTCGGCCCGGCGGGGCTGACGGGTCAGCGCTACGACAAAATGCGGCTCGTGCCGTTCGGCGAGTACGTCCCCGCGCGCGGCGTCCTGGGCTGGGCGACCTCGGTCGGCCGGGCTGCGCAGGAGGACCGGCGGCGGGGCACCGAGCCGGTCGTGATGACGCTGCCCGCAGCGGCGGGGTCCGAGGGGCTGCGGATCGGACCGTTGATCTGCTTCGAGTCGGCCTTCCCCGACATGAGCCGGCGGCTCGTCCGGGACGGCGCCGGACTCCTCGTCGTCCAGTCGTCGACCAGCACCTTCCAGGAGAGCTGGGCGCCCGCCCAGCACGCGTCCCTGGCGGCGCTGCGGGCGGCGGAGACGGGCCGGCCCGTCGCGCACGCCACGCTCACCGGGATCAGCGCCGTGTACGGCCCCGACGGCCGCCGGATCGGGCCCGTCCTCGGCACGGACGCGAGCGCCGTCGCCGTACGGGAGCTGCCGCTCTCGACGGCGACGACGGGCTACGTCCGGTGGGGCGACTGGCCGTTGTACGGGGCGTTCGTTGTGGTGGGCGCCGTGTGCGCCGCCGAGGGCGCGGGCGCGCTCAGGAGGCCTGGATCAGGGCCTCGCGGACCACGCGCTCGCACAGCTCGTGGGTCAGCAGGGCGTCGCGGGCGCTGAGCACCCGCCCCTCCCGTACCGCGTCGAGGAAGGCGAGCACGGCCTGCTCGATGCCGCGCTGGCGGGCCACCGGCACCCAGTCGCCGCGCTTGCGGACGGTCGGCTGGCCCTTGTGGTCGATGACGTCGGAGAGGTTGAGGACCTGGCGCTTGGTGTCCTGCCCCGAGACCTCCAGGATCTCCTCGGTGGAGCCGTTCAGCCGGTTCATCATGCCGATGGCGGTGAAGCCGTCGCCGGAGAGCTGGAGCACGACGTGGTGCATGAGCCCTTCGCGGATCCGGGCGCGCACGTCGACGTGCTCGATCTCGCCGGGGACGAGGAAGCGCAGGGTGTCGACGACGTGGATGAAGTCGTCGAGCACGAGGGTGCGGGGGTCCTCGGGCAGGCCGATGCGGTTCTTCTGCAGGAGGATCAGCTCGCGCGGGTGCTCGGCGCACTGGGCGTAGGAGGGGGCGAGGCGCCGGTTGAAGCCGACGGCGAGGCTGACCGCGCGCTTCTCCGCGAGCTCCACGATCCGCTCGGAGTCCTCGTACTCGTAGGCGAGGGGCTTGTCGACGTACGTGGCGACGCCCGCTTCGAGGAGGCGGCCGGCGATCTCGGCGTGGGCGGCGGTCGGGGCGTGGACGAAGGCCGCGTCGAGTCCGGCGGCGAGCAGCGAGTCGAGGTCGCGGTGACGCTGCGCGGCGGGCAGGTGATGGACGTCGGCGACCCGGTCCAGGGTCGCGGCGGTGCGGGTCTGGAGGTGGAGTTCGACCCCGGGGAGGGTGGCGAGGACGGGCAGGTACGCCTTCTGCGCGATGTCGCCGAGTCCGATGCAGCCAACCTTCACGGGGTCTCCCTTGTCGAGGTGTTCGTGTCGTTCGTGTCGTTCGTGGCACTCGTGTCACTCGTGTCCACAGGCCCCTCTCGCGCGGGCCGTTCGCGCCGGTCAGCTTACGCGGGACGGGCCGGTGCCACCGGCGGCCGCCAGTCGGCGATGCCGTCGAAACCACGCAGGACGAGGCCCGGACCGAAGCGGGAGACGGCGCCGACGAGTGCCGAGCGCAGGGCGACGGCGGGCCGGGCGGAGAGGAGCGTGACCGCGCCGGTGCGGGCGGCCTTGCGCACGATGGCGGTGGTGCGCGGCAGGCGGTCGGCCGTGTAAGCGGCGAGCGCGCGGCCGGGGTCGAAGTCGGGTCCGGAGCGGGCGTGGTGGGCGAGGACGACGGCGTCCTCGATGGCCTGGTTCCCGCCCTGGCCGAGGCTCGGCATCATCGCGTGCGCGGCGTCGCCGAGGAGGGCGACCCGGCCCCGGTGGAAGGCGGGCAGCGGGTCGGGCAGGTGGTGGACGTCGTGGCGCAGGACCTGGGCGGGGTCGACGGCGGCGAGGATCTCGGGGACGGGGTGGTGCCAGTCGCCGAAGAGGCGCAGGAGTTCGGCCTTCTCGTCGTCGGCGGCGTGGGCCCCGGCGGGGGCGGTGGCCATGGCGTACGCGTAGATCCGGCCGTCCTTGAGGGGCTGGGTGCCCCAGAGGCGTCCGGCGCCCCAGGTCTCGTGCGGGGCGAAGGGCCGTGCGGGGGCGGGGACGACGACCCGCCAGGTGGTGCAGCCGGCGTACCGGGGTCCGGGGTGCCCGGGGAAGAGCAGGTGCCGCGTCGCGGACCGGATGCCGTCGGCGGCGACGACGAGTTCGGCCTCGGTCTCGCCGTCCGGGGTGGTCAGGCGGGCGGGGCGCCGGTCGTCGCCGGGATCCGCGAGGGCGGCGGCCGCTCCGGTGCGGACGGTGCCGTCGGGGAGCGCCGAGGTGAGGATCTCGACGAGGGTGGCGCGGTGGAGGAGGACGAGCGGTCCGCCGAAGCGCGCGGCGGCGGCCCGGGCGTCGGTCCGGGCGAGCCAGCGGCCGTCGGGGGTCCGCATGCCGCCGTCGCCCTGCCACGCGGCGAGGGCGCGGACGCGGTCGCCGAGGCCGATGACGTCCAGGGCGCGCTGGGCGTTGGGGGCGAGGGCGATGCCGGCGCCGACGGGCGTGAGGTCGGCGGCGCGCTCCAGGACGGTGACCTGCCAGCCGTTGCGGTGGAGGGCGACGGCGGCGGTGAGCCCGCCGATTCCGGCTCCGACGACGACGGCACGGTGCTGCTGTTCCATGGCTGCTCCCCGGAGTCCGTAACTACAGGTGTAGTGAGTCCGACATCGCGACCGTACTACAGGTGTAGTCGGGCCGGTAGTACGTTGTCCCCATGAGCGCACCGACCGCCGACTCCGCGGACACCCCCGCTTCCCCCGCTTCCCCCACCTCGCCCGCCTCGCCCGCCTCCTCCGCCTCCCGCGCCGAGCGGATCGGGGACGCCGCCCTCGACCTCCTCGTCGAGCGCGGCATGCGCGGCCTGACGCACCGCGCCGTGGACGAACGGGCCGGGCTGCCGCAGGGGTCGACCTCCAATCACGCCCGCACCCGCCAGGCGCTCCTGGAGACGGCCGTGCGCCGCCAGGTCCACTGGGAGGCGCGCGTGCTGACTCCGGACGAGCTGCCGGGCGCCGGCGGGACGGAGACCCACCATGACGCCGACACGCCCCCGACCGCCGGCGCACTCGTGGACGCCCTCGTGGACGCGTTCGCCCTCGCCCTGCACCGCTACCTCACGGACCACCGCGCGCTGCTCGTCTCCCGCTACGAGCTGGCCCTGGAGGCCACCCGCCGCCCCGAGCTCCGCGCCTTCTTCGACGCCGCGGGCTCCGCCTTCCACGGACCGCTGGTCGCGGCGATGACGGCGGCCGGCTCGCCGGAGCCCGAGCGGCACGCGCTCTCCCTCGTCGCCTGGTGCGAGGGGCTGATGTTCTCCTGCGCCGCTGGTTCCTTCCACGCGGCCGTGCCCGGCCGGGCGGAACTGCGCACCGGCTTCGACGAGTTGCTGCGGGGCATGCTCGGCCCCCGCTAGACCGCGTCCCGTGTCCCGCGTCCCGGGGACCGGAGCCGGGCGGGAAAGCGCTGGCGCGGTCGGTGATCATGGGGGACGATGCCGCGCATGACCACCGAACGCACCGATTCCGTCCCCCGCGTCGACCCGTCCACCACCTCGGGCGAGCGCGAGGCGCTCGAGCAGTGGCTCGACTTCCATCGCGCGACCCTCGCGATCAAGTGCGAGGGCCTCGACGACGCCCAGCTGCGCACCCCGTCCGCTCCGCCGTCCGACCTCAACCTGCTGGGTCTCGTCCGGCACATGGCCGAGGTCGAGCGCGGCTGGTTCCGCCGCGTTCTCTCCGGTGAGAAGGCGGACTGGATCTACTCCACCAAGGAGGACCACGACCGGGACATCCACGCCACGGACGAGGACACCTACGAGGAGGCGTACGCGACCTGGCAGGCCGAGATCGCCCACGCGCGCACCTTGGCCGCCCCGCACGGCCTCGACGACCTCGGCGTCGGCGAGCACCGCACCGGGGAGACCTTCAACCTCCGCTGGATCTACCTGCACATGATCGAGGAGTACGCCCGCCACAACGGCCACGCTGACCTGCTCCGGGAGCGGATCGACGGCGCCACCGGCGACTGAGCAGGTCAAGGCGGGGCCCGCGACGGCTCACCCGTGCGGGGCATTCCCGGCCGGTAGGGGCGCGAAGATCGCCGCCGGACCAGCAGAGTGGCGCGGTGCATCGAACCCGAACCACAGCGAAGATCCTGGTCGGGGCGGCGGTCGCCGCCCTGGCGGGCTGCGTCCCGGTGGACGCGCAGCCGCCGGCGCCCGCGCCCGCGGCGGAGTCCTCCGTCCTCCCCACCCAGGAAGCGGCGCCGCAGATGGTCGAGGGCCCGGCCCGCGAGGCCCTCGAAGCGGCGCTTCCCGCTCCCCCGCCCTCCGCCGCGCCCCAGGGGTCCGCCGCGCCCCGCGCGACGCCCTTACCCGCCCCCGCGGCCGATTCCGTACCCGAGCGGCACCGGCGGACGGCGGCCCCGCCACGCCCCTCGCCGCCGCGCCCCACCGCCACCCCCCGGCACCGCGAGGTGTCGCGCCCGGAGCCCTGGCCGGCCGTGCCGGAGCTGCCGGGACTCGCGGAGCTGCCGAAGGAACCGCCGCGCTCCCGGGCGGACGTCTGCGACCTGGGCGAACGGTACGGGGGCTGGGACCCGGGCAGCGATCAGGCCAGGATCTGCCACGGCACGTACGGCCGGTGAGCCGCCGCGGCATCCAGACTCCCGGTCACATGCTCCGGAGCCGCACGTCCAAGCGCTCGATCGCGGCCCGCACCCCGTTCCCGTAGCCGTCGTCGTCGAGCGTGTCCGACGCCGCGCGGGCCCGGTCCAGGTGGACCCGCGCGGCGTCCGGCCGCTGGAGCTTGACGTAGTCGGCGGCGAGGTTGAGGTGGAGCGACGGGTACAGCGCGCGCAGTGCGACCGCCGAGCCGTGCTCGGCGAGCCGCTCGTCCGCGAGCTCCCCGGCCGCGCCCAGTGCCCGCAGGTCCCAGGCCAGCTCGGCGTCGGGGTCGTCCTGGGCGTCGGCCATGTAGTGGGCGAGGGTGCAGCGGTGCAAGGGGTCCCCTTCGGGGCCGATCTCCTGCCACAGCACCCCGAACCGGTTGCGGGCCTCTTCGCGGTCGCCGCCGTGCAGCAGCATCGTGGCCTGCCCGATCCTGGTCATGACCCCGTCGTCCGCCGCCTGCTGCTGCTCGGTCACGCCGACCTCCACCCGCTCACCCATTGGGAGAGCCGACGCTAGCCGCACCCGGACCCGATCCGGCCGAGGCTCAGCCGAGGTCCGGAACGCGCCAGTCGATCGGGTCGTGCCCCTGGGCCGCGACGGCCGCGTCGATCTGGCCGAAGGGGTGCGAGCCGAAGAACTTCTTCGCCGACAGGGGCGAGGGGTGGGCCCCCTTCACGACGACGTGCCGCTCCTCGTCGATGAGCGGCAGCTTCTTCTGCGCGTAGTTGCCCCAGAGGACGAAGACGGCGGGGTCGGGCCGCGAGGCGACGGCGGTGATCACCGCGTCGGTGAACTTCTCCCAGCCCTTGCCCTTGTGCGAGTTCGCCTCGCCGGAGCGGACCGTCAGGACCGCGTTGAGCAGGAGGACGCCCTGCTCGGCCCACGGCATCAGATAGCCGTTGTCCGGGATCGGGTGGCCCAGCTCCGCCTGCATCTCCTTGTAGATGTTCCGCAGGGAGGGCGGGGTCTTCACGCCGGGCCGGACGGAGAAGCAGAGGCCGTGCCCCTGCCCCTCGCCGTGGTACGGGTCCTGACCGAGGATCAGGACCTTCACCTTGTCGTACGGGGTGGCGTCGAGGGCCGCGAAGACCTCGTCCTTCGGGGGGAAGACCGGTCCCCTGGCACGCTCCTCCTCGACGAACTCGGTGAGCTGCGCGAAGTACGGCTTGCGCAGCTCCTCGCCGAGAACACCCTGCCAGGACTCGGGCAGCATGCTGGTGTCGGTCATGGTCAACAACCTCCGGTGGACGTTCCTGTTCTACGTCCCAGAACCTACCGGGGGCCACTGACAGTGACCCCCGCAGGCCGCCCACCGGGGCCGGTCACGGGCTACCAGCTGGCGCGGCGGTGCAGCTCCCACAGCTGCATGACCGTCTGCGGGTCGAGCGCGCGCTCGGCGCCGCCGATGTCCTCACCGGCCGCGATGTACAGCTTGCCCTGCCACAGGGGCAGCAGGCGGACGTCCTGGACCAGGATCTCCTGGGCCTCCACGAACTCGTCCGTGACCGTCCCGCGGTCGCTCTCGCGGCGGGACTTCGGGAGCAGCTCGCCGGTGATCCGGTTGCTCTCGTAGGGCGTGCCGAGGACGTTCTCCTTGCCCACGAAGGGGGCGACGAAGTTGTCCGGGTCCGGGAAGTCGGGGAACCAGCCGCGCCCGAAGACCGGGTACTCGCCCTTCTGGTAGCCCGCCTGGAACTCCTTCCAGGGCTTGCCGTGCAGCTCGACCTTGAAGAGCTTGGACGCCTCCAGCTGGCGCTTCAGCTCGGTGAACTCGGCGGCCGTCGAGGAGCCGTACCGGTCGGTCGTGTACCAGAAGTCCAGCTCGACGGGCTCTTCGATCCCGGCGCTCTTCAGGATCTTCTTGGCCTTGGAGACGCTCGGCGTGCCGTAGCGGTCGTAGAACTTGGTGGTGTGCGCGGCGATGCCCTTGGGCACCATCGAGTACAGGGGCTCGGCGGTGCCCTGGTAGACCTTCTCGACCAGCGCGTCGCGGTCGACGAGCTGGGCGATGGCCTTGCGGACGGCCGGCTTGGCGACCGAGGGGTCCTGGGTGTTGAAGACCAGGTAGCGGATGTCGGCGCCGGTGGACTCGACGATCTGGAGGCGCTTGTTCTCCGGCTTGTCCTCCTGGAGCGCGACGACCTCCTCGGCGCTGAGGCCGCGGTAGGTGGCGTCGATCTCGTCCTTCCGGAGCGCCGCGACCATCGCCGCCGAGTCTTCGTAGTACCGGATCGTCGCGCCGCCGTTCTTGCGGGCGGCGAACCCCTTGTAGGTCGGGTTCTTGGTCAGCTCGGCCGTCTTCCGCTCCTCGTAGGAGTCGAGGACGTACGGGCCGGAGCCGACGAGCTTGCCGTCCGTGCGGAGCTTGTCCGCCGGGTACTCGGCCGGGTCCACGAGCGACATCGCGGGGGTCGCGAGGACGAACGGGAAGGTGGCGTCCGACTTGTTCAGGCGGAAGACGACCGTGCGGTCGCCGACGGTCTCGATCTTGCCGAGCGAGCCGAGCATCCCGTTGGGGCCGCCCTTGTGGTTGATCGTGCGGATGCGCTCGATCGAGTACCGCACGGCCTCGGCGTCCAGCTTGTGCCCGTTGGAGAACTTGAGGCCCTCCTGGAGCTTGCACTCGAAGATCCGGCTCGACGTGTCCGTGAACTTGCAGTCGGCGGCGTCGGACTGCGGCGCCGTGCTGCCTGTCGGGAAACTCACCAGGGTCTGGAAGACATTCCGGAAGAGCTCCCAGGAATTGTCCCAGGCCGCGGCCGGATCAAGCGTGGTGGGAGAACTCATCGTACCGATGACGATTCTCTGATCCCCGGCGGATTCGCTGTCCGAAAAGACACCGCATCCGGCCACCAGGGATATGGACGCAAGGGCTGCAGCGGCCTGCAGACTGGTCCGGTTGAACACGTGCACGCTCCTCGTTCAGCCACGGGTCGGCCGACGATACCGCAGCACCCCGTCAGGTCAATCTTTGAGCCTGACGGGGCACTTGAGGCATTCGACGTATAACCGGGGCCAATCCGGACATGAAATCCGGAAAGTGTCCGGATATCGGTCAGCCGACTCCGGCGTTCAGGAAAATCCCGCCGTCGACGACGAGGGTCTGGCCGGTGATCCACTCCGACTGCGCGGAGGTCAGGAACGCGGCCGCGCCCCCGATGTCCTCGGGGAGGCCGAGCCGGCCGAGCGGATAGGCGGCGGCCGCCTCCGCCTCACGGCCCTCGTACAGGGCCTGTGCGAACTTCGTCTTCACCACGGCCGGGGCGATGGCGTTGACCCGCACGAGCGGCGCGAATTCGTGCGCCAGCTGGAGGGTCAGATTCACCATCGCGGCTTTGCTCATCCCGTACGCGCCGATGAAGGGAGAGGCCGAGATGCCGGCGACGGACGCGATGTTCACGATTGCACCGCCGTGATCCTTCTGCCAGGCGTGCCAGCTCCGCTGGGCGAAACCGAGCGCGGAGATCACATTGGTCTCGAAGACCTTACGGGCCACGCCCAGGTCCAGATCGGCGATGGGGCCGAAGACCGGGTTCGTCCCGGCGTTGTTGACCAGGAAGTCCAGCCGGCCGAAGCCGTCCATGGCCGCCTCGACGGCGGCGGCCTGGTGGGCCAGGTCGTGGGCCTTGCCGGGGACGGCGATGACCCGGTCGGCACCGAGCCGCTCCGCGGCCTCCTTGAGGGCCTCCTCGCCGCGCCCCGTGATGACGACCCGGTCGCCGCGGGCGACCAGCGCCTCGGCGATGCCGTAGCCGATGCCCCGGCTCGCGCCGGTGACGAGGGCGACCTTGCCGGAGAGCTCCGGCCGTTCGTTCGCGGTCATGACCGCCTCCTCTCGCTGCTGCGCCGGTACGTCAGTTGAGCGGGCCGCCGGCCACGTACATGACCTGGCCGGAGACAAAGCCTGCGTCATCGCCCGCGAAGAAGGCGATCGCGTTCGCGACGTCCTCGGGGCGGCCGACGCGCTGGACGGGGATCATGGAGGCGGCGGCGGCCTGGAACTCCTCGAAGCCCATGCCGACGCGCTCGGCGGTCTGCGCGGTCATCTCGGTGACGATGAAGCCGGGGGCGACGGCGTTGGCGGTGACGCCGAACTTGCCGAGCTCCTTGGCGAGCGTCTTGGTGAGGCCCTGCAGGCCCGCCTTGACGGCCGAGTAGTTGGCCTGGCCGCGGTTGCCGAGCGCCGAGGAGGAGGAGAGCGAGACGATCCGGCCGAAGCCCGCGTCCACCATGTGCTTCTGGCAGGCCTTCGCCATCAGGAAGGCGCCCTTGAGGTGCACGTTCATGACGAGGTCCCAGTCGGACTCGGACATCTTGAAGAGCAGGTTGTCGCGGAGCACGCCGGCGTTGTTGACGAGGATCGTCGGCGCGCCGAGCTCGGCGGCGATCCGCGCGACGGCGGCCTCCACCTGGGCGCCGTCGGAGACGTCGCAGCCTACGGCGAGGGCGGTGCCGCCCGCGGCCGTGATCTTCTCGACGGTGTCCTTGCAGGCCGCCTCGTCGAGGTCGAGTACGGCGACGGCGCGGCCCTCGGCCGCGAGGCGGAGCGCCGTGGCGGCGCCGATGCCTCGTGCGGCACCCGTGACGACGGCTACGCGCTGCTCGGTGGTGGACATGCTTGGTTCTCCTCGCCCTTGGATCGACCCTGACCGCGGACGGACCGCCCGCCCCGCTCACGCGTCCCGCACATGAGCGACCGCTTAGTATCGTCCGCAGAACGAGACGCTAGAAGCGATGGCACCCGGTGTCAACGGCCCACCGGGTGCACCTGGTCACTCCCCGTGGCGGGAGGGCTCGATCGGCGGGCTCAGCGCACCAGCAGGTCGAGGAGGCGTTCCACCTCGGCCTCGGGGTCGGCGGTGAGTCCCGTGTGGACGGGGCCCGGCTGCACGACCGTGGAGCGCGGGGCGATCAGCCAACGGAAGCGCCGCCCCGCGTCGTCGCGGGCTGCCTGCCCGGCGTCGTCGCCGCCGAGGCAGACGCCCTCGACGGCGCGCAGCGCGGCCCGGACGCCCGTGACGTCCGCCGCCGGGTCGAGGACGGCCAGCTTGGCCTCGTCCAGATGGGTGCGGGCGGCCACGTAGGACTTGGCGCGGCAGTAGACGACCACGCCCGCGTTGAAGCACTCGCCGCGTTCGACCCGCGGCACGACGCGCAGCAGCGCGTACTCGAAGACATCGCGGTCGGTCACGTGGTGCTGTCCTTCTCGGTGGAGTGCGCCCGGGGCGCGAGGCGCTCGGCCAGCCAGCCGGGGGGCTGCTGGGGCCGGTTCTCGGTGCGGGGGCCGAGCGTGATCCGCTCGTGGATGGTGGCGGCGCGGGGCAGGAGCGCCTCGACGTAGGCGGCGCGCACCTCGTCGGTGGTGGAGAAGCCGGGTTCGTCGACGAGCCACTCGTCGGGCACGTCGGCGGCGACCTCGTCGAGCAGCTCGCGGGTGACGAGCGGCGCGAGTTCGGCGGCCGCGGCGGCGACGTCCGGCGCGAAGGGCGCGAGGGCGTGGTCGGAGGCGTCGTACGGCTTGGCGGCGGAGGCCTGCGCGCCCGGCCAGTTGTGGTGCCAGATCATGGTGGCGCCGTGGTCGATGAGCCACAGGTCGCCGTGCCAGACCAGCATGTTCGGGTTCCGCCAGGACCGGTCGACGTTGTTGATCACTGCGTCGAACCAGACGACCTTGCCGGCCTCCTTGGGGTCGACCTCGTACGCCAGCGGGTCGAAGCCCAGCGAGCCGGGCAGGAAGTCCATGCCCAGGTTGAGCCCGCCGCTCGCCTTGAGCAGCTCCTGGACCTCCTGGTCGGGCTCGGAGAGCCCGATGACCGGGTCGAGCTGGATGGTGACGAGCTCCGGGACGCGCAGCCCGAGCCGGCGGGCGAGCTCCCCGCAGACGACCTCGGCGACGAGGGTCTTGCGACCCTGTCCCGCGCCCGTGAACTTCATGACGTACGTGCCGAGGTCGTCGGCCTCGACGATCCCGGGGAGCGAGCCGCCCTCACGCAGGGGCGTGACGTAGCGGGTCGCTGTCACTTCTGTAAGCATTCGCCCAGGCTATCCAGTCCTCCACCTGGCAGAGCGCCGGCCCGGGCGTCGCTGCGAGGCCCGGGCCGGTTGTTCAGCTTGTTCGGTTCGTTCAGCGGGTGGGCTCCTGCATCGTGACGCAGTGCGCGCCACCGCCGCCGTTGCCGTAGAGGTTGTCGAGGTTGAGCTGGACGACGGGCCGGCCGTAGGCGGCCGCGATCGCCGTCTTGGCCGCCGCGTCCTTGGCGGTGTCGCCGAACTGGGTGGTGATCACCGCGCTGTTGGTCACGGTCCAGTTCATGTACGAGCTGAGGAAGTCCTGTCGCTTGCCCGCCGAGATGCGGGGCAGGGTGTCGGGGCCCTCGATGGTGAGGACCTGGAGGCGGCGGCCCTTGGCGTCGGTCGCGTTGACCAGGACGTTGTGCATGGCCTGGGCGTTGGCCGTCCAGACGTCGGGGCGTACGGCGCCGGCCAGCTGGACCATCACCACGCCGGGCTTGATGTACCGGGCGGTGCCGTCGATGTGGCCGTCGGTGACGTCCTGCCCGGTGACGCCGGGCAGCCAGATCATCTTCGTGGCGCCGAAGCGGGACAGCAGCTCCGCCTCGACCTGGCTGCGCGACTTGCCGGGGTTGCGGTTGCTGTTCAGCCAGCAGCTCTCGGTCGCCATGAGGGTGCCGTCGCCGTCGTACTCGATGCCGCCGCCCTCCCCGACCACGGACGCCTTGGCGAACGGGACGGCGTTGTAGGCGGCCACCTTCCCGGCGAGCACGCGGTCCTTGGCGTAGGCGGAGGCGGGGAGGCCGTAGAAGGTCGTGGCGTTCTCGCCCCAGGCGTTGAAGTTCAGGCCGAAGGCGTCGAGACCGCCGGCCCCGTCCACCCGGAACAGCGGGCCGGTGTCCCGCATCCAGCAGTCGGAGACCGGTATCGAGCTGATCACCGTGACGGTGGATCCGCAGGCCGTCCTGGCCTGCGAGGACGCCGACGAACCGTCCGCGCACATGATCACCGGCTCGTACTTGGCGATCTCCTTGGCGAGCTTGGCGATGTCGGCCTGGATCTTGGACAGCAGGTTGCCCCAGATCGTGTAGCTGGACGGCCAGGCCATCCAGGTCCGCTTGTGCGGGGCCTCTTCCCCGGGAACGCGCCAGGACGCGGCCTGGGCCGGCTGGATGCCGCCGAGTACCGGTCCCACCGCCAGACCGGCCGCGACCGCTCCGGTGCGGGCCAGGAGAGTTCTGCGGTTGATGCCCGGGGTGCCGCCGTCGTGCTCTGTCTTCACGTGGTGCTCCTTCTCGCGGAGGTTCTGTACGTGCGGGGCGGGACGTTCAGTGGAGTGGCGCCAGGAGCCCCTCCTCCCGGACCAGCCGGCGCTCGGTGGCCAGATCGAGACTCCGGGCGAAGGCCCAGTAGAGGGCGCCGGCCACGGGCAGGCCGACGAAGATCGAACAGTCCACGCCGCCGAGGAGCTTCGCGACGGGACCGACGTAGAGGCCGGTGATGACCATGAACGGCGCCATGCACGCGAGACCGATGCCGTAGGCGAGGTTTCCCCGCCAGCCCCACCGGCCGTAGATGCCGTGCGGGTCGAAGATCTCCTTGACGACGTACTGGCCGCGCCGGACGAAGAAGAAGTCGACCAGGTTGACGGCCGTCCACGGGATGAACAGGTACGTCAGGACGACGACCACGTTCGCGAAGAACCAGTTGAACTGGTCGATGCCGACGGCGGTGGAGACCGTCCCCACGGCCACGAGCATGATCCCGATCGTCGCGACCCTGATGGTCCGCGTCGGCTTGACCGGCCGGAACGAGTCCATGATCGAGATCATGGTGAGGCTGCCGCCGTACTGGTTGATCGCCATGATGGAGAGCAGCCCGACCAGGAGGACGACGACCGCGACCGTGCCGAACCCGCCGAACCCGCCGAACAGCCGATCGGCGGAGAGTTTCAGGGCGGTGACCGGGTCGGTGCCCTCGGGAGCTCCGGCCGAGACCACGGCGCCGAGGAGGAACACCCAGATCCCGGAGACCGCGCTGGGCAGGTAGGTCCACCAGAAGGTGCTGCGCACGGGGACGTCGGGTCTGAGGTAGCGCGAGTAGTCCGAGACGTACGGCGCCCAGCCCAGCTGGAAGCCGGCGACGAAGACGAACACGAGCATGAACGGCGCGAGGTCGAACGGGCCGGCGTCCCAGACGCCGTCGGGCAGCCCCCCGCCGAAGAGGGCGGACACGGTGACGGCTGCGGTGACCACGACGAACGGCCAGGTGAGCCACTTGTTCAGCCGGTGGATCCACTCGTATCCGAACAGGGCGATGACGGTCGCCACCGCGGCGGCCAGCACATAGCCGAGCCCGTTGGGGATCCCGGTGAGCAGGTTCATGGCCTGGCCGGACAGCAGGGCGTCGGACGTGTTGAAGGCGATGTAGTTGACGAGGGCGAACACCCACACGGTGAGCGCGGCGCCGAGGTATCCGAACTGCGCTCTCGACTGGACCAGTTGGGGAAGGCCCAGCTGGGGCCCCTGGGCCGAGTGGAACGCCATGAAGAACGTCCCGAAGAGCGATCCGAGGACGGTGGCGACCACCGTCCAGACGAGCGAGGCCCCCATCGACAGCGTCACCACACCGGTCGCCAGACCGGTGAGGTTGAGGCTGCCGACGAACCAGATGGCGCCGACGTTCGAGGGCGTGCCGTGCCGTTCGGAGAGGGGCACCCAGTCGATCGAGTGCTGTTCGATGCCCGCAAGGGGTGCGGAGTCGTGCGGCTGCGAGGCAACTGGCCCCATGTGGGCTCCTGTTCAGGGGTGCTTCCATGAATCCGCGCGGCGGCCCCGAGCTTCCGGGGGCCGATCGGGTGCGCTCACAGTAGGGACTGACCTAAATTTCAGTCAATGCTTCTGACAGGCTGGACTGACGGAAATTTCAGCAGGGGTCCCGGCCGCGATGACGCCGGTGCCAGTTGCTTCTCGTGGGGCCTCGGTTACCGGACGGGCTGCTGCTGGGTGACGCAGTGGATGCCGCCGCCGCCCGTGCCCAGGCGGTCGATGTTCAGCTGCTCGACGACGCGGTCCGGGTAGAGCCGGGCCAGGGTCGCCTTCGCCGCCTCGTCCGCCCGCCGGTCGCCGAACTGGGCGCTGATGACGGCGTCGTTGCAGAGGTAGAAGTTGGCGTAGGAGGCGAGGAAGTCCCGGTTGGTGGAGCGGATCTTGGTGTAGTCCGGGCCCTGGAGCCGCATCGTGTCCATGGCGCGGCCGGTGGCGGTCGTCGAGGCGGACAGGATGCCGTACTGCTGACGCGCGTCGCGGGCGTAGGCGTCGGTGTCCGCGGCGACGGGCATCTGGACGAGCGCCTCCCCCGGGGCGAGGAAGCGGGACGTGGCGTCGACGTGGTCGTCGGTGATGTCCTGGCCGCGGACGCCGTCGAACCAGATCACCTTGGAGGCGCCGTACGCGTCGCACATCGCCGCCTCCACCTGGCGCTCCGACATCCCGGGGTTGCGGTTGCGGTTCACCAGGCTGCTGCGGGTGGCCATGAGGGTGCCCGCGCCGTCCTGTTCGATCGCGCCGCCCTCGCCGACCAGGTCGGCGTAAGTGAACGGGACGCCGGCGTAGGCGGCGACGCGCTCGGCGACGAGGGCGTCCTTGGCGTGGGTCTGCTTGTCGCCCCAGCCGTTGAAGTTGAGGCCGACGGCGTCGAGGCCGCCCCGGCCGTCGGTCCGGAAGACGGGGCCCGAGTCGCGCATCCAGCAGTCGTCGACCGGGACGGTGCTGATGACGGTGACCGTGGATCCGCACATCTGGCGGGCCTTGGCGGCGCTGCCGGGGTTGGCGCACATGACGACGGGTTCGTACGTCGCGATCGTCCGGGCGATCAGGGCGATGTCCGCCTGGACGCCGCTCAGTTTGCCCGGCCAGATCGCGGTGCTGTCCGGCCAGGCCATCCACGTACGGGTGTGGCGGACGTCCTCGACGGGGACGCGGAAGGCGCCACCGGCCGCGTCGGCCCGTTCGGGGAGGGTCGTGGCGAGGGCGGCGCCCGCGGCGGTCAGTCCGGCCGCCGCGAGGAAACGACGCCTGGTGAGACCACGGCCCGCGTGTCGGGCGACAGCGTGATCGTTCATGGTTGACCTCCAGTGTCAACGTGCCTGTGCGGTGTGGGGGTTCGCGAAGGAGGGTGGGCACGCCGGACACCGCTCGGTCCCTCGCTACCGGGCGCGGTGCGGTGATGCGGTGGCGTGGTGATGCGGTGGTGCAGCAATGCGGTGGTGCTGTGTTGCTGCGGGCTGTGGTGCTGTGGTGCGGTCAGAGCGCCCGGCGGGCCGCGGCGATCGCCTCCGGGTCCCAGCCGGGGCGGGGTACGGATTCCAACAGCAGTCGGGTGTACGGGTGTTGGGGCGCGGCGAGCACCTCGGCCGTGGGTCCCGCCTCGACGACGCGGCCCCGGCGCATGACGAGGACCTCGTCGGTGACGCAGCGGACCACGCCGAGGTCGTGGGTGATGAACAGGTAGCCGATCGCGGTCTGTTCGCGGATGTCGGCGAGCAGGTTGAGGATCTGCGCCTGGACGGACACGTCGAGGGCGGCGACGGCCTCGTCGAGGACGAGGACGGCCGGTTCGACGGCGAGGGCGCGGGCGATGGCGACGCGCTGGCGCTGCCCGCCGGAGAGCTGCCGCGGCCGCGCGTCGGCGGCGCGGGTGCCCAGGCCGACCTGGTCGAGGAGTTCCCGGACGCGCCGGTCGTGGTCGGTGCCGGGGAAGTGCAGGCGCAGGGTCTCGCGCAGGACCTGTTCGACGCTGGTCCGGGGGTCGAGGGAGAGGTAGGGGTCCTGGAAGACCATCTGGACCTCGCGGGCCCGGGCCAGCCGGGCGGACCGGCCGCCGCTTCGCGCGCCGCGGGCCCGGCCCCGTACACGGACCTCGCCGGCGTCGGCCCGTTCCAGACCGACGACGATCCGGGCGGTGGTCGTCTTGCCGGAGCCCGACTCGCCGACGATGCCCAGGGACCCGCCCTCGGGAAGGGTGAAGGACACGTCGTCGACGGCGCGGACGCTCCCGTAGGCGCGGTGGAGGCCGGCGGCCTCCAGGACGTACTCAGGCATCGACGGGGCTCCCTTCGAGACGGTCGCTGTGGTGACAGGCGGCCTGGTGGTGCGGCAGGCCCGGTGCGGGCCGCGGCTCGGGAGCCTGCTGGTCGCAGATCTCGGTGGCCAGGTGGCAGCGGGCGGCGAACGGGCAGCCGGGCAGCTCCTGCCGGAGGTCGGGGGGCTGGCCGTCGATGGCGTCGAGCCTTCCCCGGGGGGCGTCGAGGCGGGGCGTGGACGCGAGCAGCGCCGAGGTGTACGGGTGCCGGGGCCGCGCGAAGAGGGCTTCCGCGGGGCCGCTCTCCGCGATCCTGCCGGCGTACATGACGTACACGCGGTCGCTGATGGCGGCGGCGAGGTCGAGGTCGTGGGTGACGAAGAGCAGACCGGTGCCGAAGCCTCGGCGGAGTTCGGCCAGGAGGGCGATGACCTCGGCCTGGGTGGTGACGTCGAGCGCGGTGGTGGGCTCGTCGGCGAGGAGGAGGGCGGGGTCCCCCATCAGGGCGGCCGCGATCATGACGCGTTGCAGCATGCCGCCGGAGACCTGGCCGGGGTACTTGCGCAGGGCGGAGTCGTCCAGACCGACCGCCCGGAGGAGTTCGGCGGCCCGGGCCGTGGCGTCCGCCCGGCTCATGCTGCCGGTCAGCGTCACGCTCTCGGTGAGGAAGTCGCCGATGCGGCGCAGGGGGTTGAGGGCGGCGCGGGGGTCCTGGAAGATCATGGCCACCGTGCCGGTGCGCAGGGCGCGCAGCCGGTCGGCGTCCATGGTGAGCACGTCCTCGTCGCGTACGCGGACGGAGCCCTCGACGACGGCGCCGGGCGGCAGCAGGTTGAGCGCGCTGCGCGACGTGAGGGTCTTGCCCGACCCGGACTCGCCGACGAGGGCGACGGTCTCTCCGGCGGCGACGTGGAGGTCGACGCCGTCGAGGACGGGGCGGGCCGTGCCGGGCAGGGTGATGCGCAGCCCTCGGACGTCGAGCGTGTGCGGGGAACTCGGGGAACTCATGGGGGTCATCGGTCTCTCCTGGCGACGCGGTCGGCCCAGCGCTCTCCGACCACGTTGAAGGCGACGACGGTGAGCACGATGAACGCGCAGGGCAGGTTCGCGGACAGCGGGTAGCCGTGCTGGACGGCGGTCTGCCCGTCGAAGACCATGCGGCCCCAGTCGGGGGTGAGCGCGGGGACGCCGAGGCCGAGGAACGACAGGCCGGCGAGGTCCATCAGTGCGTAGCCGAAGTTGATGGTGGACTGGGCGAGGACGACGGGGGCGATGTTGGGCAGGACGTGGCGCAGGCAGATCTGGAGGGCCGAGTGCCCTTGGACCTGGTAGGCGCTGACGTAGGGGCGTGCGCGTTCGGCCAGGACGAGGGAGCGGGTGAGCCGGCTGACGTACGGCAGGTAGGCGATGGAGAGCGCGATGACGGGGGCGAGCAGGCCTTCGCCGTAGATCGAGATGATCAGGATCGCCAGGAGCATGCCGGGGAACGCGAAGACCAGTTCGGTGCTGCGTGACAGGACGGAGTCGAGCCAGCCGCCCCGCCAGGCGGCGGCCATGCCGACCGCGACGCCGGCGACGGTGGAGAAGACCACGACGCCGAGGGGTCCCAGGAGCGAGGTGCGGGCGCCGAGGATCAGCCGGGAGAGGGTGTCGCGCCCGGCGGCGTCGACGCCGAGCAGGTGTTCCGGGGAGGGGGCGGCCAGCGCGTTGCCGAGGTCGATGGCGTTGGGGTCGTACGGCACGAGCCAGGGCGCGAGGAGCGCGGCGGCGGTGACGAGGGCGACGAAGCCGAGGCAGACCAGGTAGAGCGGGGACCGGGCGGTGCGGACCTTCGCGAGGCCGGGCCTGCGGGCCAGGACGGCGGTCATACGGAGGAACTCCTCGATCCGAGGGTGATCCGCGGGTCGACCAGCGGCAGCAGCAGGTCGACGATGAGGTTCACGGCCATGAAGAGAGCGACGATGATCAAGGAGATCGCCTGGACGGTCGGGAAGTCCTTGGTCGTGGTGGACAGCTCCAGGAGCTGGCCGACGCCGCCGATGCTGAAGGCGGTCTCGACGAGGATCGTGCAGACCAGCAGGGTGGAGACGATCAGGCCGCCGGTGGTGAGGACGGTGCCCAGCGAGTTGCGGAAGACATGGCGGCGGATGACCTGGCGTTCGGGGACGCCACGGCTGCGGGCGACCGTGACGTGCTCGCTGTCGAGGGCTTCGGCCATGGCGGACCGGGTGACCCGGGCGAGCATGCCGATCAGATAGAGCGCGAGGGCGATCGCGGGGAGGGTGAGGTGCCAGATCTTGTCGAGGAAGCCTTCGCCGGAGCCGCTGCTGGGGAACCAGCCGAGGTTGACGGCGAAGAGTCCCTGGAGCAGGACGGCCGCGACGAACGACGGGGTGCCGACGGCGAACGTGGTCCCGACGAGGATGGCGGAGTCGGTGCGTCCGCCGCGTACGGCGGCGACCCGGCCCAGGACCAGGCCGATCACCGTGACCACGGCCAGTGCCATGACGACGAGGAGCAGCGTGGTGGGGAGGCGGTCGGCCAGGAGGCGGGAGACGTCGGTGCGGTAGGTGATGGAGCGCCCGAAGTCCCCTTGGACGATGTCGCCGAGCCAGGTGAGGTACCGGACGAAGAAGGGGTCGTCCAGGTGGTACTGGGCGTTGATCGCGGCGAGGGCCTCCGGCGAGGCGGAGCGTCCGGAGAGCAGGAAGCTGGCCGGGTTGCCCGGTGCCAGGTACATGGCGCCGAAGACCACGAACGACGCGGCGAGCAGGGTGGCGGCCATCTCCGCCACCCGGCGTGCGGCGAATCTGACGAAGTTCACTTCGCGGCCCCCGCGTCCGCTGCCCCGACGTCCGCGGCCCAGGGGTAGTACATGTACGCGATGGTGGTGGGGGCGCCGGTGATCCGCTTGTTGAGGAAGACGGCGGTGGGCCACTCGGCGACCGGGATCCACAGGAGCTGTTCGGCGGCGTGCTTCTGCAGCTCGGCCTCGATCTTCAGCCGCTGGTCGGGCTGGTAGACGGCGGTGGCCCGGTCGACGAGGGAGTCGTAGCCCTTGTCGCTGTAGCCGGCGAAGTTCATGTAGGCGCCGGTCTTGAAGTTCGCCAGCAGGTCCAGCGGGTCGGTGATGGAGTCGTAGTAGGTGAGCGGGAACATGTCGATGCCCTCGCGCGCCTCGGGGTCGGTGAAGAGCGCCGTGAACGCGTTGGGGGCGATCGTCTTGAGGTTGATCTTCAGCCCGATCTGGCTGCCCGCGGCCTGGACGGCGGTGGCGAGGAGGGAGACGTCCTGGCCGATGGAGCTGGTGGCGACGGTCAGGGACGTGCCGGTGGCGCCGGCCTCCTTGATCAGTGCCTTGGCCTTCTCGATGTCCTGGGCGGCGGGCGGCAGCGCGCCGAAGGCGGCCTGCCGGGTCTGCTCCGAGGCTCCGGCCCAGGCGGCACGGGTGGTGAGCGAGGTGGTGACGGTGCCCGCGCCGCCGAGTCCGGCCTTCACGAACCCGGTCCGGTCCAGCGCCAGGGACAGCGCCTTGCGGACCCGGATGTCGCCGAGCGGGCCCTTCATGTTCGTGATGTTGACGTTGACCGTGCTCAGGCCCTCGCCGAAGTACAGGGTGCCGAGGCCGCTGTCGCGCAGGCGGCCGTAGCTCTCGGTGGGGATCAGGTAGCCGCCGTCGACGTCCCCGCTGAGCATGGCGTTGGTGCGGGCCGAGGGATCGGTCAGGACCCGGAAGACGGCCTTCTTCGCCTTGGCCTTGGTGCCCCAGTAGCCGTCGAAGCGCTCCAGCTCGATCGACTGGCCCTTGCTCCACGTGCCCAGCTTGAACGGGCCGGTGCAGGCGAGGTCGCCCGTGGTGCCGTAGTCCTTGCCCGCCGCCTCGACGCCTGCCTTGGAGGCGACGACGCCCGCCGCGGTCGCCATGTACTGGGGGAACTGGGAGTCGGGCTTCTTGAGCTTGACGGTGACCTGGAGCGGGCCGGTCTTCCGCAGGGAGGCGACGTTCTGGAAGTTCTGCGCCCAGGCGGCGGCGTTGTTCGGGTCCCGCTGCCGGCCGAGGCTGTAGACCACGTCGTCGGCGGTCATCACCTTGCCGTCGTGGAAGCGCACGCCGGGGCGGAGGTCGTAGACCCAGGTGGTGGGGTCCGGGTTCGACGCCTTCCGCGCGAGGCCGGGCCGGAGGGTCAGCTCCGGAGTCCAGCGCATCAGGCTCTCGCACACGTTGGACAGGATCGTGTTCTGCGGGTAGTCGAACGCGAGCGTGTAGTCGAGGGTGGGCGGCTCGGCGTAGACGGCCCAGCTGAAGGAGTCGATCTCGCCGCGGGCCTGCGGCGTCGAGGCGGAGATCTTGACCTGGGCGCCGGTGACGTCGGCGCCCTTCGGCGGGCCGGAGCAGGCCGCGAGGGCCGCGAGGGAGGTCAGGGCGGCCGCCGTCACCGCGATCCGTCCGTGCGTGCCGCGGGGGCGTCTGCTGCCGGGGGGCAGGGGTGTGGTCATCGTCGCGCTCTCTTTCCGTGAGGGGTGCGGGGGTGGGAGGGCCGCTGGAGCGGCCCTCCGTGAGCGGTCCGTTCGCGGATCAGGCCGTGGCGGGTACGGCGGGGATCTGCTGCGTGATGCAGTGGACCCCGCCGCCGCCGTAGGCGATCGCGGGCGCCCGCACCCCGACGACCTTGCGGCCGGGGTACGCCGCGGCGATGACCGCGAGCGCTTCGTCGTCCTGGGGCACGCCGGCCACCGGGACGACGACGCCGCCGTTGGCCACGTAGTAGTTCAGGTAGGACACCTCGACCTCACCGCCGGCGACGTCGGCGAACGCGGTCTGCGGGATGTCGACGATCTCGAACGGGCGGCCCTTGGCGTCGGTGGTGGCCGCCAGCACCGCGCGGTTGGCGCGCATCCGGGCGTAGTCGGGGTGGGCGGGGTCGTCGGGCAGGGAGACGACGACCTTGCCGGGGGCCGCGAAGGCGCAGACGCCGTCGACGTGCCCGTCGGTCTCCGTGTCCAGCAGCCCGCCGTACGGAAGCCACACAACCTTGTCGACGCCGAGCCGGGATGTCAGTTCCGTCTCGATCTCATGCCGGTTCATCCCGGGGTTCCGGTTGGGGTGGAGCAGGCACTGCTCGGTGGTGATCAGGGTGCCTTCGCCGTCGACCGTGATCGCTCCGCCTTCGAGGATCATGCCGGAGGCGATGCGCTCGACGCCGAGGTGCTCCAGGAGGAGGGCGCTGACCCGGTCGTCGGAGTCGTACGGGTGGTGCTTGCGGCCCCAGGCGTTGAAGCGGAAGTCCACTCCGGCGCGGTTGCCGTCGGCGTCGAGGACGAAGATCGGGGCGGAGTCGCGGAACCAGGAGTCGTCCTGCGCCAGCTCCACCACGGTGATCTCGCCGCCGCACGCCGCCCGGGCCTCCTCGCCGTGGCCGGGCGGCGCGACCATGGTCACCGGTTCGAAGGCGGCGATCGCGCGGGCGACGTTCGCGTACTCCTCCTTGACGTCGTTCAGCACGCTGCCCCACAGGTCCTCCCTGACGGGCCAGGCCATCAGGCACCCCTCGTGCGCGGACCACTCGGCAGGCATACGGAATGCAGTCATCACGGGTCTCTCTTCGTTTCGCCAGAAGTACCCGTCGGCGGCGGCCGGCTCAGCCTGGCGGGAGCGCGGGACGGGTACGCGGTGTGAACAGCATCCTTCCTTCGACTGAAAATTCAGTCAAGAGAAGGGGCACGGCTTTGGAGATTCAGCCAGCAAGGCCGGAATCAGAGGAAGTACAGCCTGCTCAACGAGACCTCCTGCGCCGGCTCGGAGCGCATCGGGGCGCCGTCGAGGGTCACCAGGCCACTGCGCGGATCGACGTCCACCTGCCCGAGACGGGCGTTGTGCAGCATGTCGGCCGGGCCGATGCCACGGGTTCCCCGTACGGCGACGCGGCGGCGCCGGGTACCCAGGGTGTCGTACGGCGAGCCGAACGAGCCCGCCTCGGCGGCGGCGCGGCTGACGAAGGCGACGGAGAGATCGGCCGGCGCGGCCCCGTGTGCGCCGAAGAGCGGGCCCAGGACCAGGGGCTCGCAGGTGTCGGTGGCGGCGTTCGGATCGCCCGTGACGCCGTAGGCCGGGAAGCCGGACTTGAGGACCATCTGCGGCTTGGCCCCGAAGAAGGGCGGGCGCCACAGCACGATGTCGGCCAGCTTGCCGACCTCGATCGAGCCGACCTCGTGGGCGAGGCCGTGGGCGATCGCCGGGTTGATGGTGAGCTTGGCGATGTAGCGGAGGACGCGCGCGTTGTCGTCGTGCGCGCCGTCGCCCTCCAGGGGCCCCAGCTCGGCCTTCATCTTCCCGGCCATCGCGAACGTGCGCCGGACGGTCTCCCCCGCCCGGCCCATGCCCTGCGCGTCGGATGAGGTGATCCCGATCGCGCCGAGGTCGTGCAGGACGTCCTCCGCGCCCATCGTCCCGGCCCGGATCCGGTCGCGCGCCATCGCGGCGTCGCCCGGAAGGTCCGTCTTGAGCGCGTGGACGGAGACGATCATCCCGTAGTGCTCGGCGATGGCGTCCCGGCCGAAGGGCAGGGTGGGGTTGGTGGAGGAGCCGATGACGTTCGGCACGCCCGCCATCTTCAGCACGTTGGGTACGTGCCCGCCGCCGCAGCCCTCGATGTGGAAGGCGTGGATGGTCCGGCCGTCCAGGACCCGCAGGGTGTCCTCCACCGACAGGCACTCGTTCAGGCCGTCACTGTGCAGCGCGACCTGTACGTCGTGCTCCTCGGCGACCCGCAGCGCGGTGTCCAGGGCCCGGGTGTGGGCACCCATGTCCTCGTGCACCTTGAAGCCGCAGGCACCTCCCTCCGCCAGCGCCTCGACCAGGGGCGCCTCGTCGGAGGCGGACCCCCGGGCGAGGAAGCCGATGTTGACCGGCCAGGCGTCGAAGGCGCCGAACCCGAGCTTCAGCGCCCAGGGGGAGTTCACGCCGACGCCCCAGCTCGGACCGATCTCCTGGCCGATGATCGTGGTGACGCCGGAGGCCAGTGACGCCTCCATGATCCGCGGCGAGAGCAGGTGGACGTGGGTGTCGATCGCACCGGCCGTGGCGATCAGGCCCTCGCCCGGGATCATCGTGGTGCCGGTGCCGACGACGACGTCGACACCGTCGAGGGTGTCGGGGTTGCCGGCCCGGCCGATCGCGTGGATCCGGCCCTCGCGGATGCCGATGGACACCTTCCGCACGCCCTGGACGGCGTCGATCACCAGGACGTTGGTGATCACGACGTCACACGTGTCGCGGACGGCCGCGGCCTTCAGATGCATGCCGTCCCGGGCGGTCTTGCCGAAACCGGCCAGGAACTCGTCGCCGTACGCCTGCGCGTCCGACTCCACCCGTACGACGAGTCCCGAGTCGCCGAGCCGGACCCGGTCCCCCGCACGGGGGCCGTGCACGGTGGCGTACTCGTGCGGGTCGATGTGCCGGCTGCTGCCCGGCGCGCAGTGGTCACTGTGTCTGCTGGGCTTGCTCATCGCTCTGCCTCTTCCGCTCCCAGGTAGCCGCAGGCGGCGGCGCGCTTCAGGGCCTCGGTCTTCGCGCCGGGCGCGTCCAGCGGCCCGTCGACCAGGCCCGCGAAACCGATGACGATCCGGTCCCCGCCCATCGGGACGAGTCCGACCTCGACGTCGGCACCGGGATCGAACCGGGTGGACGACCCGGCCGGGGCCGCGAGCCGCATGCCGAACGCGGCGGCGCGGTCGAAGTCGAGCCGGGGGTTCGACTCGAAGAAGTGGAAGTGCGAGGTCACGCTGACCGGGACCTCGGCCGTGTTGCGGACCCACAGGGAGGTCACACGCTCCGGCTCCGGCAGGACGTCCGTGTGGGGCAGGACCGCACCGGGTGCGCCCTCGCCGTGCTCCACGTCGCCGAAGGGGGCGCTGATGACGGCCAGTCGGGTGCCGTCGTCGAACACCGCCTCGACCTGGATCTCCGTCACGATGTCGGTGACGCCGGGGAGGACGTCGTCCGGACCGAGGACACCGCGACCGCAGTCGAGGGCCTCGGCCAGCCGGAGGCCGTCCCGCGCGGCCTCGCAGACCGTGTCGGCGATCAGCGCCGTCGCTTCCGGCACGTTGAGCCGCAGCCCGCGCTCCAGGCGCGTCCGCGCGAGCTGGGCGGCGGTGAAGAGCAGCAGCCGGTCCCGCTCGGTGGGTGTCAGAGGCATGCCGCCCCCTGACGTACGGGCCTGGTCACACGCATGAGGTCCCTTCCTTTCTCCGGAATGCCGGGGACGCGGGGTGTGCGGCCCACTGTGACACTGACTGAAATGTCAGTCAAGATCGAAGACCCTTATGTGCCCGGGAGCAAGAGCTCTCCCGGGCACAGCGCAGGGCGGCTCAAGCCGAGCGCAGGGCGACTCAGGCCGAGCGCAGGGCGTCCGTCGGAGACGCCCCGGCCGCGCGCAGGGCCGGGTAGATGCCGGCGACGGCGGCCACGAGGACGGAGACCGTGGGACCGGCGGCGAACGTGTAGAGAGGGATGGAGACCGGCCACCCCTGCGCGAGCGCGTAGCCGTAGACGGCGAGGCTGCCCATGATCAGCCCGCCGATTCCGCCGATGAAGCCCATCAGTACCGCCTCCAGCAGGAACTGCGCGGCGATCTGTCCGCCCCTCGCACCCAGCGCACGGCGCAGCCCGATCTCACCGCGGCGTTCCATCACGCCCACCACCATGGTGTTGGCGATGCCGACACCACCGACGAGCAGGGCGACCGCGGCGAGGGAGAGGACGAGGCCGGTGAGCGCGCCCTTCGCCTCGCCCCGTGCCGTGAGGAGGTCGGAGGGCCGGCTGACGGCGACGTTGCTCGGGCTGGCCGGATTCGCGGTGGCCCCGGCCACGGCCTGCACGTCCGGGACGCGTTCGGGATGGGACCGCAGGTAGACGGTGGCGGCGCTGCCGTCCGCGCCCAGATGGGCTGTGGCCTGGGGCCAGCCGACCAGGGCGGCCGTACCGAGTTCGGGTGCCAGGTCGTTCGGCGCCAGAATCCCCCGGACGACGTACGGCTGTCCGCCCAGCCAGACCCGCTCGCCCGGCGCGGTCACGCCGAGGCGCTGGGCGGCCTGGTCGCCGAGTACCGTCACCGGGAGTCTTTCGCCGGCCCGGTCCAACCACTGCCCGCTCAGCATGGTGGCGTGCAGGACGTCGAGCAGGTTCAGCCGCGTGGCCAGCACGCTGATGCTGCCGGTCTGCTGCTTCGGCACCAGGTCGTTGCGGTAGACCTCGGCCTTTGTGGCCCCCGTCGCGGTGACCTGCTGCACCGGGGCGATGCCGGCGAGCATCTTCTCGGCCGTGGGCGGCAGCGGTACGAGCCGCTGCTCGGGATCCTTCCCCGGGGCGACCGTGATCAGGTTGGAGCCGAGCTCGTCCAGGCGGGCCAGCAGGTGCGCCTGGTTCGACGAGGAAATGCCCGTCACGGCGATGACGGCGGCGATGCCCAGGGAGATGCCCAGGGCCGAGAGCGCGGAGCGCGTCTTGCGCGTGCGCGGTCCGATCATGCCGAGGCGCAACAGGTCCGTCGGGCGCAGCCGGGTGCGCCGCTGGGGGGATGTCATGGAGCGGCTCCTGCGGGGTGCGGGCGGCGCTCGTCGAAGTCGATGCGGCCGTCGTGGATGCCGATGCGCCGGGGGAAGGAAGCGGCGAGGTCACGGTCGTGGGTGATGACGACGACGGTGGTGCCGCCGACGTTCAGGGCACGCAAGAGGTCGACGACGGATCTGCCGGAGGTGCTGTCCAGAGCCCCGGTGGGCTCGTCGGCGAGCAGCAGTGCCGGGCGGCCGACGAGGGCGCGGGCGATCGCGACCCGCTGCTTCTCGCCTCCCGAGAGCTGGTCGGGGTGGTGGCCGAGCCGGTGTCCGAGGCCGACCTCGCGCAGGGCTTCGACGGCCGCCTCACGCCTGCGAGCCGCGGGGACGCCGCTGTAGAGGAGACCCGTGGCGACGTTCTCGACCGTGGTGAGTCCCGCGAGCAGGAAGAACTGCTGGAAGACGAAGCCGATCCGGTGCGCGCGCACGGCGGCCAGCTCGGGGTCGGAGAGGTCGGACAGGTCACGTCCTTCGAAGCGCAGCCGGCCGGAGCTGGGCCGGTCGAGCGAGCCGAGAAGGGCGAGCAGGGTGGACTTGCCCGAGCCCGAAGGGCCGACCACGGCGAGGAGTTCGCCGGCTTCGACGGTGAGGTCGAGTCCGTGCAGCACGCGCAACGGCGGCGATCCCGGGTACTCCTTGGTGACACCGGTCAGCTCCAGCACCGGTGCCCGCCCCTGGGCCTGTGGCGGCGTCACGTGGGGATCACCACCCGGTCGCCGCTCTTCACGTCCCCGGTGATCTGAGCCCTGGCGTCGGCCACCAGCCCCAGCTGCACCTTGACGAGCCGGGTGGTGGTGCCGTCGAGGACCTTGACCCCGTAGCCGCCCCCGTCCAGGGCGAGCAGCGCGGTGACGGGGACGATGAGCGCGTCGGTGGCGGTGTCACCGACGACGCCGACCGTCACGGAGGAGGGTCCGGACTGTCGGGCTCGCCGCTGGTCGTCCAGCACGATGGTGACGGTGGTCTTCTGCCCACCGCCGCCGGAACCGTCCTGCCCGCCGCCCCCCTCGTCGCCGTCGCCTCCGCGGATCAGCGAGCGGATGCGTCCGTGGACGGTGCCGCCTTCGGCGAGCTTCACCACCACCTTGCCGTCGGGTGTGAACCGGGACAGCTGGTTCTCGGCCGGCTGCACCACGGCGACGAGATCGGTGCCGCTCACCGTCAGGACCGAGGTCGCGCCCAGGGGCGACCCCAGCTGCGCGCTCAGCTTGTGCACCCGCACGGCGGCCTGCGGCAGCATCACGACGCTGCCGAGCGGGACCGTTCCGGTCTGCTTCACACCCAGGGCCTTCTGCCAGCGCTTGACGGCGGTGGCGGTGCCCGGCGTGAACTTCTCGTCGACGGCGATGCCGAGGCCCTCCGTGTGGCCGAGCGCGACCAGGTTGCGCTTGAGCTGCTCGACGTCGGGGCCTGCGCCGACACCCTGTCCCAGGTCACGCCAGAGCGGCCGGTTCCCTGTCATGAGGACGACGGGCCGTCCGTCGACCTCGTAGAGCCGCCCTCCCGCCTTCACCTCGGATCCCACCGGGGGCAGCGCGGTGACCGTTCCGCGCCCGGAGGCCATCACCGCGGTCGGCGCGTCGTACGCGAGCGCCCCGGCGACCTGGATGCTGCTGGACAGCGATCCCTTCTCCACCGCCGCACTGCCGTGGCCGAGGGCCGGCTTCTCGGCGACGGAACCCCGGGGTTCCCAGGGGCGCGTCGCGCCCAACGCCGCAGCCCCTCCGATCGCGACGACGAGGACGAGCGGGACGACGACTCGGCGGCGCTTCCTCCGGGTGCCGCCGGACGCGCGCTTCGCAGGAGGGGAGGGATCCACGGGCTCGATGGGAGCGATGGGAGCGATCGGCTCGATGGGCTGGGGGGGTTGGGTGGGTTGGGTGGGCTGGGCCATGGTCACTCGCCGATCCGGTAGCCGGGCAGGGGCAGCTTGCTGCACGCCGGCTGGACGGCGTCCCACTTGACCGGGTCGAACGACTGCCGGGGAATGACGAGGACGCCGGTCTTCGGGTCGGGGTCGGGAAGGTCCGGGTAGCCGTGCTTCCGTCCGCACTCGACCCAGGCGCGCGCCTGCTCGACGAACTTCTGGTCGGTCTTCGCCGTGGCCTGGTGGATGCCGGGATTCTTCGCGTCGCAGACCTTGACCGCCGCCTCGTAGGCGGCGATCGAGGAGGCGTCCCCTCCGAGCTGGCTCGCGGGGGTGAAGATGTTGCCGTCCTTGTCCTGATCGACACTGTTCTGTCCCTGCCCGTGCATACAGGTCACCCAGGCCCGACGGACCACGTTGTCGTCCTGCGGCGCTGCGGCGCCCGACCCGTCGTCCCCGGCGACCCGGGGAGCGGAGTCCTCCGAGGAACAACCGCTCATCACCAGTGCCGCGGTCACGGCGGCTGCCGCCACGAGGGCCCGTACGGTTCGACTGCGCATGTTCTGCTCCCTGCTCGATCTCGACGATGACGTCCAGCAGTTCTACGGAGCGTCCGGTGAGCCACGGGTGAGCGTGTGCCTAACCGCCGGCTAACGCCCCTGGGGGCATCCTTGGGCGGGCGGTTCCGAGGACAGGGCCGCGCTGTGCACGGTCGAGTGGAGTGGGTCGGATTGCGGGTGCTCATCGTCGAGGACGAGGCGGAGCTGGCCACGATGCTCGCCGAGGGCCTGCGGGAGGAAGGCATGGTGTGCGAGGTCGCCCACGACGGGCCACGCGCGCTCGAGATGACGGCCGCCGCCTCGTACGACGTCCTCGTCCTGGACCGGGACCTGCCCACGCTGAGCGGGGACGCCGTCTGCAGGGCGCTGAACACGGCCGGCTACCCGGCCAGGATTCTGATGCTGACCGCCGCCGGCGCCCTGTCCGACCTGGTCGACGGTCTCGGCCAGGGCGCCGACGACTACATGGCGAAGCCGTTCTCCTACCTGGAGCTGGTCGCGCGCCTCCGCGCCCTCGGCCGACGCGCCCCCACCGGCAGCACCGCGACGGTACTGAGCCGGCACGGCATCAGTCTGGACACCGTCCGCAGGGTCGCCGAGCGCGACGGCCGCCCGCTGAGACTGACACCCCGAGAGCTCGGCGTACTGGAGCTGCTGCTGGCGGCGGACGGCGCTCCCGTCAGTACGGAGGAACTCAAGGACCGGCTGTGGGACGCTGCGCTCGACCCGGCCACCACCGCGGTCCGGGTCACCGTGCACGCGCTGCGCCGCAAACTGGGCGACCCCGCGCCCATCCATCACGACCCGGGCTTCGGGTACCGGCTGTGAGCCGCCCGTACCGACGTCGTACGGCTCGACGCACCTCACCGTACCGACTGCCCCTGCGCGGCCGGCTGACCCTGACGACCACCTCGGTCTTCGTCGTCCTGGGTGCCGGACTGCTCCTGCTGAACTGGCTGAGCTCCCGTCAGCTCATCGAGGACAACCGCTCCGTCCTCGTCCCCGGGGCCGTCACGCCCGCCGTCCAGGCCACCGGAATCCCTGAGCCGGGACGGAGTCCCGCCCCTCTGCCGCCGGGCAGCTCACCGGCCGCGACCACCACACCCGCCCAGGCCTTCGAGGACTTCCGGGACAGGATCCTCGACGACCTGCTCGTCCGCTCCCTGCTCCTGCTCGTCCTCTTCACCGCCCTCGCCGCGCTGCTCGCGTGGTGGGCCGGACGCCGCTCGCTGCACCGCCTCACCCAGGTCACGGCGACCGCCCGCCGCATCGGCGCCGGCAGCACCCTCGACGAACGGCTCGGCCTGGGCGGACCGCACGACGAGGTCCGCGAACTCGGCGACACCTTCGACGCCATGCTCGACCGGCTCGACCGCAGCTTCACCGCCCAGCGGCACTTCACCGCCCACGCCTCGCACGAACTGCGCACACCGCTCACCCTGCAACGCACCGCGCTGGAGATCCCCCTGGCCCAGGGCCGTGTCCCCGCCGACCTGGAACCGGCCCTCCGGCGTGCGCTGGACGCCAACGCCCGCACCGAGCGTCTGATCGACGCCCTGCTGACCCTGGCCCGTGGCGAGAGCGAGACCCAGACTCCGCATCCGGTCGATCTGGCGGACGTCGCCGGGAGCGCCACCGAGGATCTCGCCGGGGAAGCCCGGACCGCGGAGGTCCACGTCACGGCGCACCTCGCACCCGCGCCGGTCGCCGGCGACCCGTCCCTGCTCCGGCACATCGCCCTGAACCTGCTGGCCAACGCCGTACGCCACAACCAAGCGGGCGGTACGGCGACGGTGACCACCGGCGTCCACGGCGAGGTCGCCTTCATCGAGGTCGTCAACACCGGCCCCGTACTGGACCCGGATACGATCCCCACGCTCTTCGAGCCGTTCCGGCGCGGCGCGGCGCCCCGGGGCAAGGGCTTGGGACTGGGGCTCGCCGTGGTGCGCGCGATCACCCTCACCCACCAGGGCGAGGTCACGGCGAAGGCCCGGCCCGGCGGCGGACTCGCGGTGCGGGTCGACCTGCCGTGCCGGGCTCCGGGTGACGCCCCGGACAGGACCCAGGGCCTGTCCGGCGGATCAGGGTCGGTGTCGGGGTCGGGGTCGGACAGGCCCTAGCGGCCGAGCCGTTCGACCTCGGCGTCGACCGCTTCGCTCATCAGGGTCCGGGCGTGGGAGATCTGGAGCGTGCCGCTGAGCCAGCGCATGCTCAGGCCCTCCAGGAGGGCGGTGAGCCGCTCGGCGGACGCCGTGAGGGCGACCGCGGGGGCCATCGGCCGGACCTGGCCGAGCAGGGCCGCCACCTCCTGGACCCACACCAGGGTGGCCCTCGCCAGGTCCTCGCGCAGGAGGTCGTCGAAGACGGCGCTCGCCCTCAACTCGCCCCAGGCGCTGCTGTTCTCCCTGACCTCGGTCGAGTCCTGGAGTTCGAGGAGGAGCGTCTGGTCGAGTTCCTCGCGCGGGGTGAGCGGTTCGGCGTCCGGATCGCGGTCGGTCGTGTAGCGCTCGGCGCGGTCGTTGATGAACTCCAGCGTCTTGCTCAGGATCCCGGCGCGGTCCTTGAAGTGGTAGTAGATCAGCGCGGTGGACACGCCCGCCTCGGCGGCGAGCTCCTCCACGCGCAGGCCGCGTACCCCGCGCCGGGCGATCACCCGGGCGGCGGCTTCGAGGATCTGAGTGCTGCGAGACGCCATGGCCCGAACCTTACCGGGCGCCTTCCGTCGGTGGCATCACAGCCCTGACCGGTGGGTGGTGGCCCGGCCCGCGCGCGTCGTGACGGTGTCGCCCGGTCAGAGGACCGGGGGAACGACCGGCTGGGACTGGGTGGCGCAGTGGATGCCGCCACCGCCGCTCGCGATGCTGTCGATGTCCAACTGGACGACGGTCCGGTCGGGGTACGCGGCCCGCAGGATGCCGGCGGCCACGCCGTCGGCGTATCCGTCGCCGAACCGGGGCACGAGGACGGCGCCGTTGGCGGTGTAGTAGTTGGTGTAGCTGGACAGGAAGCCGGTGCCCCTGCCGCGGATGGCGCGGCGGTCCGGGCCGGGGAGTTCGGTGACGGTCAGGCGGCGGCCCTGGGCGTCGGTCGCGCTCAGCAGCGCCTGCTTGGTCTCCTCGTAGACGGCGACCCACTTGCTGTCGGTGCCGGGGCCGGGCTGGTCCAGGATGACCTGGCCCGGTGCGACGAAGCGGGCCAGACAGTCGATGTGGCAGTCGGTGATGTCCTGGCCGGCGAGTCCCGGCACCCAGATCACCTTGTCGATGCCGAGCGCCGCCTTCATCGCCTGCTCGACCTGGTCCTGGGTCATGCCCGGGTTGCGGTTGGCGTTGACGAGCGAGCTGACCGTGGCGAGCAGGGTGCCCTGGCCGTCGGTCTCCAGCGAGCCGCCCTCCCCGACGAACCCGGCCCGGACGCGAGGGATGCCGTACTGGCCGAGCAGGGTCGCGGCCGCGGCCGCGTCGTTCGCGTAGGGCTGCGCGTACGGCGTGCCGGTCTTGCCCCAGCCGTTGAAGTCGGTGTCCACGCCGGCGACGGCGCCGGGGGCGACCACGAAGGTGGGGCCGAAGTCCCGAATCCACAGGTCGTCGTTGGCGATCTCGACGACCTCGATGCCGTAGTAGGCGCCGGCTCCGCAGGCGTACCGGGCGTCGGCCGCCTGCTCGGGACGGGCGAGGACCACGACCGGTTCGAAGCGGGATATCGCGTCGGCCACCCTCGCGATGTCCCTGCGGACGCCACCGAGCTGAGTGGACCAGACGGACGACAGGGCCGGCCAGGCCATGAAGGTGCGGACGTGGCGGTCGTGCTCCGCGGGCATGCGCAGCGTGGCGCCCGATGGGCTGGTGGCGGCGCGGGCCACCGTGGGCAGTGCCGACCCGAGGGCCGCGAGCGGCAGGGCCGCCGCGCCGAGTTGGAGCAGTCGGCGCCGGGAGGTCGTGGGCGTGTCCATGGGACTCCTACCTGAGGGAGGGGGAGGCGGGTGTTGCCCGCATGGTGGGCATCGTGGCCTAGACTGAAAATTCAGTCAATGATCTCGAACGGACCATGGCGGCAGAGCGACGGCCTCGGGACGACCGCCCTCACAGGACTGACGGCGCTCGGACCGGCACTCGGACCGGCGCTCGGACCCGCGCTCGATGCCGGACGCCCTCGGCTACCGGGCGCGGCGATAGTGCTCGAACGCCGCGGTGACCGGCCCGCCGTCGGCCCGCGCCTCGATCAGCCGCACGATGACGATGTCCTGTCCGTCGGCGCTGCGGACGCAGAAGGGGCGCTCGTCGACGACATCGGCGAAGGCGATCCTGGTGACCGGCTCCGTGTCGATGCCCCGCAAGCAGTCGGCGGGGCCGAGCTCGTCCCCCGCGGACACGAAGGCGTCACTGTCCTCGGGCAGGACGAACTCCGAAGCGTCGCGCGCCAGATACCAGGTGGCGGTGTCCGCGGGAACGACCTTCCCGGCCTTCAGGTCGAACTCATAGGTGGCATCGGGCGAGGTCAGCTCGACGGTCTTGCCGCCGGGCACATAGGCGGCCGAGGGGGACGGTACGACGGAGGCGGCAGCGGAGTCCTCGGGCGAACCCTCCGCCGGCCACAGGGAGTCGAGCAGGTACACGGCACCGCCCGCCAGCGCGAGGACCGTGAGCGCCGCCAGAGCCGTCGCCGCCCCTCGGCGCCCGCCCTTCGGCGCCCGCCGCGAGGGAGGCGCGACGCCGGTCTCGGGCCGGGGCGCCGGAGGAAGCGTGGCCGGGGCCGCGAGGGTGGGCTGCGCGTGGACCGGTGCCGGACGTACGGCCCGACCGTCCGTCGACGGCACGGCGGACGCCGGGGCGGCCGGCATGGGGGTGGCCGGCGTCGGGGCGGCCGGAATCGGGTGCCCCGCCTCTCCCGCCACCTCGCTGGTGATCGACTGGGGCAGCCAGCCCTCGGCGAACTCCGGGCGGGGCCCCACCAGGGGATGGGTGTGGACGGCCGCGATCAGATCCACGGTCGCGGGACGGTCCTCCGGTCGCTTGGCCAGACACCACGCCACCAGGTCCCGCAGTTCGTGCGGTACGCGAGCGAGGTCGGGCTGTTCGTGGACCACCCGGTACAGCGCGGCCGACTCCGGCCCCGCCCCGAAGGGACCCTCGCCGCCCGCCACGTACGCGATGAGCGCACCGAGCGCGAAGACGTCGGTGGCCGGGGACACCGGCCGGCCCAGTGCCTGCTCGGGAGCCATGAACGCCGCCGTGCCGATGCTCAGGCCCGTACCGGTCAGGGCGGTGGCGTCGGCCGCGCGCGCGATGCCGAAGTCGATGACGCGGGGCCCGTCCTCCGCGATCAGCACGTTGGCGGGCTTCAGGTCGCGGTGCACGACGCCCGCCCGGTG
Source organism: Streptomyces sp. NPDC056169 (assembly GCF_042268445.1). Classification (NCBI taxonomy): domain Bacteria; kingdom Bacillati; phylum Actinomycetota; class Actinomycetes; order Kitasatosporales; family Streptomycetaceae; genus Streptomyces; species Streptomyces sp. NPDC056169. Next base: position 468,106 of record NZ_JBHJUO010000002.1, read on the forward strand.
GATCACCTGGAGGGCCTCGGCGATGCCGGCCACGAGGAGCAGCACCGTACGCACCGGCAGCGGGCCGTGCCGCTGGACCACCTGATGCAGGGACGGTCCGGGGACGTAGGCGGTGGCGAGCCACGGGGTCGGGGCGTCCACTCCCGAGGCGACCACCTGCGCGGTGAACAGGCCGTGGATGCGCTCGGCGCTGGCCACCTCCTGGGCGAAGCGCTGCCGGAACTCGGGGTCTCCCGCGAACTCCTCCCGTACCGCCTTCAGCGCGATCGGCCGGCCGCCGGGCGTATGGGCCAGGTACACCACGCCCATGCCGCCCGAGCCCAGCCGGGCCTGGAGGCGGTAGCCGCCGATCTCGCGAGGGTCGTCGGCCGACAGCGCCGTACGGGCGGGCCGTGCACCAGGAAGCTGAGCGGACATGCGGTGGCTCTTTCGACGGTACGGAACGACTGACGACTGACACAACTGGCGCATCGTGCCTCTAACTAAAGATTCAGTCAATATGCGACACTGTTGGTTCAGACCACTCGCAAGGGGGAACACGTGGCGACGGACCGCCGAAGGGCCATCCTGGAAGGTGCCGCGCGCGTCATAGCGCGGCGGGGGGTGCGCGGGCTGCGCATGGAGGAGCTGGCGACCGAGGCCGGGGTGTCCACCGCGCTGATCTACTACCACTTCAAGGACCGGGCCGGCATCCTGCGCCACACCCTGGAGTTCATCAGCGACCGGGCCGACCGCTACACCTCCGATCAGGGCGAGGGCGAGGACGGGAGCGAGGGCGGGAGCGAAGACGGGGACGACGCCGTGCGGGAGCTGGAGCGCTCCTTGCTGCTGGAGTTCCAGGATCTCCCCGAAGTCCGCGAGAACAGCACGGCGTGGGGCGAACTGCGGGCCAGCGCGATCTTCGAACCCGAGCTGCGGGGAGACCTCGCCCGAGCCACCCTGGCCTGGATCCACGACGTCGCGGACCTGCTCGGCGGCATCCGGCCGACCGCACCCGCCCCAGCCCTCACGGCCTCCGCGGAGCGGCTCACCGCCCTCCTGGAAGGGCTCAGCACGCGCTGGCTGAGCGGCGCCCTGCCCCTGACCCATGCCCGCGAACTGACGAAGGAAGCCGTGGCCGTGGAGCTGGAGCGACTCGCGAAAATTGACTGAATCTTCAGTCAGTGTCAGAGTGGCGACACGAAGGCCGTGCCCGCCCTCGCGGTACCGGCGATTCACGGGGCACGGCGTGCACCCTGTTCACGGGCACGGGCCGCGATCCACTCCCCTCCCCCTCTGATACCCCCACCGCCGGATCCCTGGTCCCGCGAGCTCACGATCGGAGACCCCCATGTCCGTCCCCCCCTCCCGCCGCTCGGCTCTGCGCGTTCTCGCCGGAGTCGGCGCGTTCGCCCTCGGCACCTCCGCATGCGGCCCCGGCGACGCCGGTGACCCCGGCCAGGCAGCCGGCACCGGCCCGTCGGCCGGCGCCGCCACCGGGTCGGCCGCGCCGAAGGACGAGGACCGGCGGATGCCCGCCGAGTGGGAGAGCCACGCCCGCACGTTCATGTCGTGGCCCGCCCTGGAGTCCGTCTGGGAGGACGACCTCCCCTACGTACGGCAGGACATCGCGCGGGTCGCACGGGCCATCGCGAAGTACGAGTACGTCGTGATGATGGCCCGGCCGAGCCAGCGGGCCGCCGCCCAGAAGGCCTGCGGCTCCGGGGTCGAGGTCATCGACCTCCCCGTCGACGACCTGTGGGCCCGCGACACCGTCCCCGTCTTCGTCGAGCAGGAGGGCGAGGTCGTCGGAGTCGACTTCAACTTCAACGGCTGGGGCAACAAGCAGACGCACGACAACGACGCCCTCGTCGGCCGGCTCCTGCTGCGCAAGTACGGGATCCCCCGCGTCCAGGCGCCCCTCGTCGCGGAGGGCGGCTCCTTCGAGACGGACGGCGAGGGAACCCTCCTCGTCACCGAGAGCTCGATCGTCAACGACAACCGCAACCGCGGGAAGTCGCGCGCCCAGATCGAGGCCGAGCTCAAGGAGCTCCTGGGCATGGAGAAGGTCATCTGGCTGAAGGGCGTGCGCGGCGAGGACATCACCGACGCCCACGTCGACAGTCTCGTACGGTTCACGGCGCCCGGAGTGGTCCTCCTGGACCGGGCGTTCCCCGGGACGCCCGCCGACTCCTGGTCGCGCTCCTCGGATCAGGCCATGTCCGTACTGAGCGAGGCGACCGACGCCCAGGGCCGCGGCTTCGAGATCATCGACCTCCCGCAGCCCGACCCCGACCTCATCACCGGCTACAGCGACGACTTCCTGTCGACGTACGCGAACTTCTACGTCGGCAACGACGCCGTCTACATGCCCAAGTTCGGCGACAGGAAGGCCGACGACCGGGCGCGCGGAATCCTGCGGGAGCAGTTCCCCAAGCGGGACATCGTGCAGCTGAACATCGACACCATCGCCACCGGAGGCGGCGGGATCCACTGCGCCACCCACGAACAGCCCGGCAAGCCGGTCGACTGATCACGATCCGAGGAGCCTCCGTGTCCGACACCCGCCGTCACCGACCGAGCCGGGCCCGGCTCTTCCCCGCCGTACTGGCCTGCGTCCTGATCGGGGCCGCCATCGCCCTGGGCGCGTGGCTCCAGTTCGGCGAACGCCAAGCCCTGGACACGGTGTACAGCGCGGGCAGTTCGGCTCCCGACCGGGTGGACGTCGACGCCTCGATCCAGCGCGTCGACGCCGCCGGCCGGGAGCTGATCCTGCGCGTCCTGGTCACCCCGCGAGGAGAGCTGGCCGAGGCCGGCGGCGTCTCCCCCACCGAGGACCTGACGCTCCAGACGTCGACCTCCACCCGGGGCGACCTGTCTTTCACGGCACACAGCCGCATCGCGACCATGGACCTGCCCGTCACCGTGACGGGAGGCCCGATCACGGACTACCCCTTCGACTCCTACGACGCCGCCATCGAGTTCAGCGCCACCCAGGGAGGCGAGAAGGTCCCCGTCCACATGACGCTGACCAACAGCGACGCCCTCTTCTCGGCGACGGTGGACGCCTCGGACGACCACGGGACCGCGGTCTTCGACGTCGGCCTGGGACGCTCCACCAGCGTGCTCGTCTTCGCCGTCTTCATGATGGTCGCCATGTGGGCCCTCGCCGCCTCGGTCCTCACCGGAGCGTGGTTCCTCGTCACCCGGCGCAAGGGGCTGACCTGGCCCGCCCTCGGCTGGATGGCCGCCACGCTCTTCGCCCTGGCGGCCTTCCGCAACACGGCCCCCGGCACGCCGCCGATCGGCTGCCTCATGGACTACCTCGCGTTCCTGTGGGCCGAGACCGTCATCGCCTTCTGTCTCGTCACCGTGGTCGTCACGGGCTTCAAGGCCGAGCGCCGGGCGGCGAGTACGGACTGACCGCGGGGGGAAAGAGCCGTCCGGGGTGCGGCCCCCACGATCGGCGTGCGTCCGCCAGTATGAGGACCGGTCGGCCCACGGCTCTGCCTGCGCACCGATGGCCTCGGGGCGCCCGACACTGAGCGCACTCTTTCGCACGAATTCGCATGCATTCACCTTCATTCGCATGCTTCGTCGCCTTCCTCGATCAGGGAGCCGGATGGCCAGTCGTCTGCACCTTCGATGCCGTCGCGTCCTCGTCGTCGCGGCGGTCGCCACGCTGACGGCGGTCTCACCGGCCGCCACGGCACCCGCGCCCGCCGTGACGACGGCAGCCTCCGCCCCCGGACGACCGGCTCCCGCCCCCGGCTTTCCCGCTCCCGGCTTTCCCGCTCCCGCCCCCGCTCCGCTCGCGTCCGCCTTCGATCCGGCGCCCGCCCGGGCGAGCCTGGAGCGTCTGCTGCCGTCCGTGGCCGGGCAGTTCGACCTGGTCGCTGTCGAGGAACCCGCCACCGGCGACTACTTCGAGGTCTCCGGAACGGCCGGCGAGATCCGCGTACGCGGCACGTCGCCGGCCACGCTGCTCACCGGAGTGGGCTGGTACCTGGAGCGGGTCGCCGGGGTCGACATCGGCTGGCCGGGCGACAGCCTCGGCCGGCTGCCCTCGACGCTCCCGGCGGTCACCGGCACCGTCACCCGGAGCGCGACCGTGCCCCACCGCTACGCCCTCAACGACACCGACGAGGGGTACTCCGGCGCGTACCGCGACTTCGACGCGTACCGGCACGAGATCGACCTGATGGCGCTGCACGGCGTGAACGAGGTCTTCGTGCCGACGGGGGCCGAGTACCCGTACTACCAGGCCCTCCAGCAGTTCGGTTACAGCTCGGCGGAGTTGCGCGACTGGATCCCGGGACCGGCCCATCAGGGCTGGTGGCTGCTGCAGAACATGTCGGGCTTCGGCGGCCCGGTCTCCGAGCGGCTGATCGAGGCCCGCGCGGCGCTGGGCAGCCGGATCGCGGGACACCTGCGGTCGCTGGGGATGGCCCCGGTGCTGCCGGGCTTCTTCGGCACGGTGCCTCCGGAGTTCGCCGCGCGGAACCCGGGCGCGGTCACGGTCCCGCAGGGCCGGTGGGTGGGGTTCGCCCGGCCCGACTGGCTGGATCCGACCGGGCCGGTCTTCGATCGCCTCGCCGCGACCTACTACCGGTTCCAGCAGCGGCGGTTCGGTGACAGCGACATGTTCAAGATGGACCTGCTGCACGAGGGCGGCACCCCGGGCTCCGTCGACGTGGCGGCGGCGGCCGGGGCCGTCCAGCGGGCCCTGGAGGCGGCGCACCCCGGCGCGACCTGGGTCATGCTCGGCTGGCAGACGAACCCCTCGGCGGCTCTCCTGGGCGGCGTGGACCGCAACCGGCTGCTCGTCGTCGACGGTCTCTCCGACCGCTACGACGGTCTCGACCGCGAGACCCAGTGGGGCGGCACGCCGTACGCCTTCGGTGCGATCGGCAACTTCGGCGGCCACACCAGCATCGGCGCCAACACCGGCGTGTGGGTGGACCGTTTCCCCGCCTGGCTGACCAAGCCCGGCAGCGCGCTGCGCGGCATCGCCTACCTCCCGGAGGGCACCGGCGGGAACCCCGCCGCGTTCGACCTGTTCACCGAACTCGCCTGGCAGCCGGGCCCGATCGACCACCGGACCTGGTTCGCGGAGTACGCCGCCCGGCGCTACGGCGGCGCCGACCCCCACGCCGCCGCTGCGTGGGAGCAGCTGCGCCTCGGCCCGTACAGCATGCCCTCCGGTACGTGGAGCGAGCCGCAGGACAGCCTCTTCACCGCGCGGCCGAGCCTGACGACGACCAGGGCCGCGCGCTGGAGCCCGTCCGCCATGCGCTACGACGCGGCCACCGTGGAGCAGGCGCTCGCGGAGCTCCTGAAGGTGGCTCCCGAGCTGCGGACCACCGACGCCTACCGCCACGACCTCGTGGACGTGGCCCGGCAGGCGCTGACCAACCGCGGCCGCGTCCTGCTGCCGCGGATCAAGGCCGCGTACGAGGCCAAGGACCTCGCGGAGTTCCGGGAGCGGGTGGCCGAGTGGAACGCCCATCTGGAGCTGCTCGGGCGGCTGGTCGCCTCCGACCGGCGCTTCCTGCTCGGTCCGTGGCTCGCCGCCGCCCGCGCCTGGGGGGCCGACCCCGCCGAGCAGGACCGGCTGGAGTACGACGCCCGCTCGATCCTCACCACCTGGGCCGACCGGGGACCGAGCGACACGGCCGGGCTGCACGACTACGCCAACCGGGAATGGGCCGGTCTCGTCCAGGACGTCTACGCGCCGCGCTGGGCCGCGTACTTCGCGACGCTCGACAGCGCGCTGGTGAACCGTACGGAACCGGTCGCCGTCGACTGGTTCGCGCGGGACGACGCCTGGGCGCACGGCCACGAGCCGTACGCGACGACGCCGACCGGCGACCCCGTCGCCCTGGCGGGCGAGGTACAGGCGGCCCTGACGAGGTGATCCGTGACGGCGTCTCTAGTCTGGGGAGGTGCTTTCCCTCCCCCGGACCCTCCTCGCGAGCCCGTCCCTCGCCGACGCCGCCCTGCTCAGCCACACGGAACAGGGCCGTGCGTGGCCCCTCCTGGTGTGGGCCCCGGGACCGGGCGTGCGGATGGTGTCGAGCGCCGTCCTCGGCGGCGGCATCGGGGAACGGGCCTGGGTGCTGAACGCGCAGGTCCCGCCCGGCTACGACCGGCTGGATCCCGTCGCCCACCTCCGCGCGCTGGCCTCCGGGGCCGGGCTCGAAGGTCCCGGGGTGGGGCTCATGACGGCGGCCTCGGTCGAGAACCGGCGGCACGCGGCGGACGGGGGCGCCGAGGCCTTGGTGACCGCCGGGATCGGCGTACGGGGCTGGGCGGCCGTACCGGGGGCCGGCGGCGTCGCGGCCCCGCGCCCGGGGACGATCAACATCATCGTGTCGCTGCCCGTGCCGCTCACGGACGCCGCCCTCGTCAACGCGGTCGCCACCGCCACCGAGGCGAAGGTCCAGGCCCTCGTCGAACTCGGAGCGGACGCCTCGGGCACGCCGACGGACGCCGTCTGCGTGGCCGCGCCGGCTCCCTCGTCTGCCGGGAGCGACGGAGGGTCGACGGCCGAATCGGCCGCCGCGCCGTCGGTCGCGCCGTCGGTCGCGTCGCCCGTCGCGCCGCCGTTCTCCGATTCGTTCGCCGAGTCGATCGCCGAGTCGTTCGCCGGGCCGCGGTCGCTCTGGGGCGCGCGGCTCGCGCGCGCCGTGCACCGCGCGACGTACGAGGCCTGCGCCGGGCTCGTCGGTGCGTAGCAGGCGCGTCAGGCCGCTCAGCCGTGGGAAAGCAGCGCCGCCGTGAGTTCCGCCGCCCGGCGGTGCCAGAAGCCGGCGCCCCGGAGCATGGCGTGGCCGCCGGTCGGCATCGGGATGCCCGCGGCGTCGGCGCCCGCCGCCCGCGCCCTGCGGACGAAGTCCCAGGACTCGCGGGCCGACGTGACGCGGTCGGTCTCGTCGTGCAGGAGGTACAGCCGTCGGCCGCCGAGGTGGTCGACGGGCTCGCCGGTGGGGCACCAGGGCGCGAGGGCGACGACACCGCGGACGGCCGGGTCGCCGGCGGCGCTGAGTGCGGCGCGCCCGCCCATGGAGTGGCCGAGGAGCACGACGGGCACGGGCCCGAAGCGCTCCCGGAGCCGGACGAGGGCGGCCTCGGCGTCCCGGGCCGCGTCGGCGCGCGGGCCGTTCCAGCCTCGGTGGCGGTAGCGCACCTCGGCGACCAGCACGTCCCGGCCCCGGACGGCCCGGGTCACGGCGGTCACGAAGGGCCGCATGCGCAGGGCGGGCAGGTTGAGCGCGGGCGGCGGCTCCGGCCCGTCGGCGCGGCCGCCGTGGAGCAGCAGAACGGCCGCGGCGGGGACCGCCGGCGCGCTGCGGACGAGAAGCGTGCCGGGCTCGGTCGGCCGCGCGCGGCAGCAGGCCCCCGGGGTCAGCGACGTCATCGGGGATCCGCGCAGCTCGTACGGGACGTGTGGGCCGTACGGGACACGTGGGTCGAACGTGCCTCGTGGGCCTCGCGGTTCGTGTGGTTCGCGTGGTTCGCGTGTCTGGGTCGCCGCGCCATGGGTGCCTCCAGGAGTCGCCTGCCGTTCCCCGCGATGGACGGTCCGCCCATGCCGCGCGGGGAGACGACCGTGAGGGCCGCAGTCTGCCATCACGGCGTCCCGGGCGTCCCGACGGGCCCGGGTGGGGCCGGGCAGGCGACCGTGCCGGGTCGGACGGCGAGCCTGAGCTTCGGTGCGGTGAGGAGGCCCGGGATCTGGAAGTCCTGGGCGGTGCCGACGATCCGGTCGAACTTGGCGTAGCGGGCCTGGATGCCGAAGCGGTGCTGAGGGCTGTTCAGCGGGTTGGCGAGGTACGCCCCGGACGCGTCCTTGACGGTCTTCACGTCGGCGCCGTTGACGTTGAGGTCGACGACGCCGTCCATGTCGAGGACCCCGGTGGCGTTCCGCAGGTCGAGGACGGTGTTCTTCGTCCGGATCTCCCACGAGCCGGGATCGTCGTCGCCGAGGGTGAGCATCAGCGTGTACGTTGCTCCCGCGATCTGCTGCCGCTGGCTGAGGCACAGGCCGTTGAGCACGCCGTCCGCGAAGCCCATGCGGAGCACCCGCACGGTGGCGGCGGTGCCGTCGGGCCGGACGACGGGCTGGTCCACGACCGCGGCACCGTACTGCGTCCCGTACAGGCTGCTGGTGGTGAAGTCGACGGGACGGTCCTGGATCCGCAGGCCGACGGCGAGCGCGCCGCTCGCCATGGCGGACCCGAGGCCGGCCGCCGCGAGGAGCGCGGGCACGGCGACGGCGAGCGAGCGGCGCCAGTGGGTGCGCCCTTCCGGGGAGGAGCGGTCGCCGGGGCTCACGGGACGGTCACCGTGATGGTTCCGGGGAGGTGGACGGGGTTGTCGGTGGAGTCGAGGGCCGCGTGGTCGTCGACCGTACGGATGGCGTAGATGTCGCCGACGAAGTCCTCGGCCCCCGCCGTCAGCGGGATCAGGGAGCCGAAGAAGTCGAGCAGCCCCTGCACCCCGCAGATCTTGACGAGGACGCGGACGCAGACGTTGGTGATGGTGCCCCACATCGTGGTCGTCTCGGGTCTCCCCGCGCTGTCGTAGCCGCCGAGGGAACCCTCGTCCGGCACGTCGATGGTGACGGTGTGCCCGGCCGCCCGCTGGGTCACGTTCATGTGCGAGCGGATCTTGAGCTTGGTGAAGGTGTACTGGGTCGTCGTCCGGGTCGTGCCGTCCGAGAGCCGGACGGTGACGTTCCTGTCGACGGTCATCGAGACGGCGACCATGCTCGCGATGGTCACGTGCAGCGGGTCCGGCGCGGGCAGGAAGGGCGCGCCCAGCGGCTCGGGCGCGGCGGCCGCTCGGCCCGCGGCGCTGCTCGGCTGCCCGGACCAGACGGCCGTGGCGACGGCGAGCAGCAGGGCGGTCGTCACGGCGACGAGCGGGGACCGTACGGCGCAGATCACGCTTCCACCGCCAGGTCCGCTGCCACCCGGTCCGACACCGCCCGGTCCGCTGCCACCCGGTCCGCCGCCGTACGGTCCGCCGCCGTGCGACGCGGGCGTTTGGCACCCCAGCCGACCGTCATCGAGCCGCCGAGGACGCCGAGCGCCATACCGACGAGGAACCCGCCGAGGTTGGAGACGACGAGCGAGACGACCGCGAGGACCGCGCCGAGGAGCCCGAAGGTGTAGCGCTGGCCGGGCAGCGCGATCGGGATCAGACCGCAGAGGATCATCCCGCCGCCGACGAGGTATCCGGCCACTCCCCCGAAGCCCGTGCTCACGATCAACTGGAGGGAGCTGAGCGAGAACTTGAGGACGGTCCACCCGCCGGCGACCAGCCACACCCCGCCCCAGAACGGCCGGGTCCGGCGGAAGGCCCGGAACCACCCGTACGCGGACCTCAGTCGGCTCAGCATGTCGTCGCCGTTCCCGGGACGACCTTGATCCTCAGGTCGGGCAGGACGAGCGCCCCGGCCATCTCGGCGTCGTACGCCGTCGCGTGGAGTCCGTGCAGGGTGATCGAGCTGCCGCCCTCCCCGCCCGCCGAGCCGAGTCCGAACCCGCCGGGCAGCGCGCCCGTGAGCGGCTTCCCGGCCACGGTGACCTGGTCGGCGGACTGGCCGAGTACGGCGTTCTCAAGGGTGGTCGGCCCGTACGCCTGCAGTTCGGTGGCCTGGATGTAGAGGTTCGACGCGTCGATGTCCGTCGTGAACGTGCCGGGCGGCGCGGCCGTCACCTTCTGGCCGCCCGTCAGGAGCAGCGAGTACGGGACGCCCGCGATGGTCTGGTGGACGATGCCGCACAGCCCGGCGAGCCCGGCGCTCGCGAAACCGACGCGTGCCATCGCCGTGTTCGTGGTCGTGGTGCCGTCCGGGCGTCCGACGGCCGGGGTGTTGACGATGGCCCCGAAGCCGGAGCCCTCGACCCCGTTGGAGGTCAGGGTGAAGGGCTGCCCGGTGACGCTGAAGTTGGCGGCGAGGGCGCCCTGCGCCAGGGCGGTGCCGAGGACCCCGACGGCGAGCGCCGAGGGGACGAGGGCGAGCGCGCCGCGCCCCCAGCGGGTGCCGCGCCGGGTGCCGTCGGACGCCTCGGCGAGCATCCGGGCGTTCCAGTCGGCGGCGGCGCGGGTACCGGTCGCGCGTACCCGGCGGAGGGACGGGCCGAGACGGATGGTCCCGCGGTTCATACGGATCCACTCCTCACGGGCGCTCCGGGCCGTGTGCGGCGCAGCGGTCCGCCGCGCCGCCGGGCCGGCTTCTCGGGGAGCCAGGCGAAGGCCATCGATCCGCCGAGGACGGAGAGGGCCATGCCCGCGAAGAGGCCACCGAGGTTCGACAGCGGGAAGGAGGCGACTCCCGCGATCACCGCGATGACGCCGGCGGTGTGGCGCTGTCCGGGGAGCAGCAGGATCAGCAGGGCCATCGCCATGAGGACGACTCCGCCGGCCATGCCCGCGATGCCTCCGACGCCGACCTGGAGGATCTTGCCGAGCGGTGCCATCGGCAGGAAGAAGATGACGAAGCCGCCGGCCCCGGTCCAGAGGGCCGCCCAGAACGGGCGGGTGCGGCGCCAGCGCCGGAAGGCGAGGCGCGCGCCGCGCGGAGTGGGGGCGGGAGCGGACGCTTCGCGCGGCTCGGGCGGCGGATCAGTGGTCATGAGGTGAGCCCTCTCAGTCGGGGGTCGAGTGGGAAGGGGAACCGGGAAACCGGAGAACCGGCGGGAACCAGGGAACCGGCGGGAACCGGAGAACCGGCGGGAACCTGGAACCGGGGAACCGGGGATCCGCGTCCTGCGCGCCGCTGGGCGCGGATCCCCGGCTTCCGGCGTCGTCAGGCCGGGCTCAGCGCGGCTGTCAGCAGGGCTTGTCGCCGTGGGCGATGCCGATGGCCAGGTCCGGCAGGGTGATCGCGCCGGAGATCGTGGCGCCGTTGGCGTCGGCGTTGAGGTTCCTGATGTCGGTCCGGCCGCCGGTGGCGTCCAGGCCGAACTGGCCGGGGGTGCCGTCGTCGATGCCGGCGCCCTTGATCCCGGCGCCGTCGGCGGCGGCGCCGATCACGTTCGGGGTGGTGTCGCTCGCGTTGAGCGTGGCGGTGGCCGCCTTGAGCGCCTGGGCGTCGAGGACCAGTTTGTTCGCCTGGAGGCCGGCTCCGGCGACGAGCTGGTCGCTGGTGAGCGGGGTCGCCGCCGCCGGGGAGGAGATGTTGAGCGACCAGGTGCCGAGGCTGCCGATGACCGGGAGGTCGACCGACTGGACGGCGTGGACGCAGATGCCGTCCAGACCCGCCTTGGCGATGCCGACCTCGGCGGCGCCCTTGGCCCCGCCGGCGTCGATGGTGTGCATGACCGCGCCGATGCCCTGCGGGGCGGCGACGGTCTTCGAGCTGAGGGTGAAGGGCACGCTCGTCAGCGAGAGGTTCGCGGCGAGCGCGCCCTGCACCATCGCCGTGGCCATGGCCGCCACGGCCGCGGTCGCGGGCAGGGCCAGGAATGCCGATCTGCGCCAGCGGGTGACGCCTCTGCTCTCTTCCTGTCTGTTCTCTTCCTGCATGTGAACTCCCACCGTCGTCCCGCGCCGTCGGCGCAGGGGGATGTGAACCCGGCAGCGGTGCGTCCCGCGGCCGGACGACCGGAGACGGATGACACTTCAGTGCTACCTGTTCGAGAATTGGACAGTTCTTAAGGATGTGTCAACACTCTGGACAATCCTGGGGAGAATTCCGGCTGGACTAGGCTGGGCCGATGGCACGGTTCAGGGAGACGGTCCGGACACTGCTGCGCGAACGCCTGTTGGACGCCGCGTACGACGCGGTCGCGGACCGCGGGTTCGACAAGCTCCGGATGGCGCACCTCGCCGGAGCCGTCGGCGTCAGCCGTCAGACGCTGTACTCGGAGTTCCCCTCCAAGGAGGCGGTCGGCGAGGCCCTGTTCCAGCGCGAACTGGAGCGCTGTCTGCTCGGCATCCAGCAGGGCCTGGACGCACACCGGGACGACCTCCGCGCGGCCGTCGAGACCGCCGTCGGCTTCACGCTCACGCTGGCCGGCCGGAACCCGCTGATCAAGGCCGTACTGACGAGCACCGGCGAGGACGGCCTCCTCCCCTACCTCACCACCCGGTCCGCGTCCGCGTTCGAGACGGCGACGGCGATGGCCGACGCGTACGTCACGGAGGCCTGGCCCGGCGTGGACCCGGTCGCACGCGAGCTGGCCGTGGACGCGGCGGTCCGGCTGACCGCGAGCCACATCGTCCAGTCGACCGCCTCACCCGAGGAGTCGGCCCGCCGCATCGCCGACACGGTGGTCCGCGTCGCCCTGAGCACGGGCCACGAGAGCCTCGCACCGACGCAGTAGACGGGCTCACGGCCCCGGCGCCTGCTCCCACGCGGGCCCCGAGCCTCACGGCCCCGGCCCCGGCCACCGCTCCATGACCGGCCGACCGTCGAGGCCCCGCGAGGCCGATACGGGGAAGGCCCGCAGGCCGACCCGCCCCTCGACGCGACGGAGGTCCCCCCAGCCGTACGCCCGGGAGTCGTCCGAGAGATCGGGGTTGTCCCCCAGGTAGAAGAACGCGCCCTCGGGCACGGTCACCAGCTCCGGCCGCGCCGACCGCGTGCCGTCCGGTGCGCAGCAGGCTCCCGTGCGGTGCGCCTGCGCCGCCCACTGCGCCGCCGCCAACCGGCGGACCGGGCCCTGACCTCCCTCCTGGAGGAGGACGTCGAAGGGCCGTTCCGGCGTGGAGGCGATGGCGACCCGGTCGCCGGGCAGCCCGATCACCCGCTTGACGAGCAGCGCGTCCCTGCCGGTCGCCCGGAGCAGGACGACGTCGAAGCGACGCGCGTCGCCCGCCGAGCCCGGCGCGACGAGCACCCGGTCCCCCTCCTTGAGGGTGGGGGCCATGCTGGTGCCGTCGACGCGGACGCTCAGCGCCGTGACGGCCACCGCCGCGAGGAGACAGAGCAGGGCACCGGTACCGAGGACGGCGCCGGCCGCCCGGCGCGCACTCACCGGCGGTCGGCGGAGTCCGTGGTCCGGTCGGCGCCGGACCGGTCGATTGCGGTCATGGCGGGACGGTAGGCCCGGCGGCGGGCGGCGGCCGTGACCGTACCGCTCACGGTTCCTGACCGTGCGCCGCGACCGTCACACACCCACCAGAGTGACCTGCGTCACATCGTGTCACAGGGTCCGATCGCGCGGTGTCTTGTGCACGAACCGCTGGAAACGAAGGAGACACCGCGATGGGGAACACCGAGATCGTCGTGATCGGCGGCGGGTACGCCGGAGTGATGGCCGCGAACCGCCTGACGCAGCGCGCCGACGTGACCGTGACGCTGATCAACCCGCGCCCCGACTTCGTCGAGCGGATCCGCCTGCACCAGCTCGTCGGCGGGTCCGACGACGCGGTCGTCGCGTACACCGAGGTCCTGCGTCCCGGCGTCGGCCTGCTGGTCGACTCCGTGACACGGATCGACGCGGCCGGGCGCGGCGTGACGCTCGCGAGCGGCGACACCGTCCGCTACGACTACCTGGTCTACGCGGTCGGCAGTGGCAGCGCCGACCCGCGCGTGCCCGGAGCCGCCGAGTTCGCCTATCCGATCGCCGACCTGGAGGAGGCGCAGCGGCTGCGGCCGGTCCTCGACGCCGCGCCCATGACGGCCCCCGTGACGGTGGTCGGTGGCGGTCCGACCGGCATCGAGACCGCCGCCGAGCTGGCGGAGGCGGGCCGCGCCGTGACCCTGGTCTGCGGGAAGGTGCTCGGCCCGTACCTGCACCGGCGCGGCCGCCGCTCGGTCGCCAAGCGGCTCGCGGCCCTCGGGGTGACCGTGGTCGAGGGCCCCGGCGCGAAGGTGACGGCCGTGACGCGCGATGCCGTGCGGCTCGACGACGGCCGTGCGCTGCCGAGCACGGTGACCATCTGGACCGCCGGCTTCGGCGTGCCGGACCTGGCCGCGCGCAGCGGGCTGAGCACCGACGCCCTGGGCCGCCTGCTCACGGACGAGACGCTGACGAGCGTGGACGACGACCGCGTCCTCGCGGCCGGGGACTCGGCTGCGCCGTCGAACCTGCCGGCGCGGATGAGCTGCCAGGCCGCGACGCCGCTGGGCGCGCGGGCCGCCGACACGATCCTCAGCCGGATCGCAGGAGAGGAGCCCGAGCCCCTGAACCAGGTGTTCGCGGGCCAGTGCATCAGCCTCGGCCGAGGCGGCGGCATCTTCCAGTTCGCGCACCGGAACGACATCGCCCTGTGGTTCCACATCGGCGGTCGCACCGGCGCGAAGGTCAAGGAGATCGTGTGCAAGGGCACCGTGAAGCACTTGGCCGCCGAGGCGCACGAGCCGGGCGCGTACGGTCTGCACCGCGTCTCGGGAGGCGGCCAGCGCGAGAAGTTGCTGCGGGCCGAGCGCGAGCGCCTGGAGGGGGTGGGTCATGATCGGACTCCCACCGACGAAAAGGATCTTGCCGTGGATGCGTACGCACGAGCCGACGGCGCCCAGGGCCGGTCGACGGGGAGCGGGGTGAAGGCATGAGCGACGACCCCACCGCCGACCGGGCGACCGAGATGTTCGTCGCCCACCGCAACCTCCTCTTCACCGTCGCCTACGAGATGCTCGGCTCGGCGGCCGACGCCGAGGACGTCCTCCAGGAGACCTGGCTGCGCTGGGTCGAGGTCGACCTGGAGCAGGTACGCGACGAGCGCGCCTATCTGGTCCGGGTCACGACCCGCCAGGCGCTCAACCGGCTGCGCAGCGCCAGTCGGCGCAGGGAGTCGTACGTGGGCCCCTGGCTGCCCGAACCGATGCTCACGACGCCGGACGTGGCCGAGGACGTGGAGCTCGCCGAGAGCGTGTCGATGGCGATGATGCTCGTCCTGGAGACGCTGTCGCCGACGGAGCGCGCCGTCTTCGTCCTCCGCGAGGCCTTCGGCTTCGGGTACGAGGAGATCGCGGCCGCCGTCGACAAGACCCCCGCGGCCGTCCGTCAGATCGCGCACCGCGCGCGCCGGCACGTCGACGCCCGCCGCCCCCGCCGGACGGTCTCGGCGAGCGAGACCCGGACGGCCCTGGAGTCGTTCCGACGCGCGTTCGAGACCGGGGACGTGCAGGGCCTCCTCGACGTCCTCGCGCCCGAGGTCGTCTACATGGGCGACGGCGGCGGGGTCAAGCACGCCGCCCTGCGGCCCGTCCTCGGGGCCGACAAGGTGTCCCGTCTCATGGCGGGCTTCACCGGCAGGGCCGGCGGGGCCGGCATCGCGCTCACCCTCGGCCCGACCGTGGCCAACGGCAGCCCGGCGCTCCTCGTCCACCTGAACGGCGAGGTCGACGGCGTCATGGCGGTCCACGTCGAGGACGCCCGGATCACGGGCATCTACTTCGTCCGCAACCCGGAGAAGCTGTCCCGCGCCACGTCCGAGACGCCGCTCACCCTGCACTGAGCTCCCGCCGGCGACTCCCGCCGGCGAGGAGCGTCCTCACCCACCGCCCCGGGCCCGGAAGGCCCGGGGCGTCTCGCCGGTCCAGCGCCGGAACGCCCGGTGGAACGCGCTGGGTTCCGAGAAGCCGAGCTGCCGTGAGAGCCGCTCGATGGAGACCCGGCCGCCGGCGAGTGCGGCGAGGGCGTGGTCGCGGCGCACCTGGTCGCGCAGCCGCTGGTACGTGGTTCCCTCGGCGGCCAGCCGGCGGCGGAGGGTCTGCGGGCTGACGGACAGCCGGTCGGCGAGCTGCTCGGGCGTCGGCAGCGGCTCCGCGGGCAGGGCCTTCCCCATCAGGTGCCGTACGCGGCCGGTCATCGCGCTGCCGTGGTCCGCGCGGACGAGCACGTCGGCCGGGGCGCGGCGGAGGAAGGCCCGGAGGGCCGCCGCGTCCCGCAGGACGGGTGCGTCGAGGTCGGCCCGGTCGAAGACGGCCGCCGTCCGCCGGGCGCCGAAGACGCAGGGCGCCCCGAACAGGAGGGCGTACTCATGGGCGTGCCGGGGCTCGGGGTGGGTGAACTCGACGCGTCGCAGGCCGATGCGGCGGCGGATGAGCCAGCCCGCGAAGCGGTGGGCGACGAGCACGGTGGACTCGGCGCCGAAGTGGAGCGGGTCGTCGTACCCGGCGACGTCGAACTCCATCCGCGCCTCGTCGCCCCGGCCCTCGTCCTCCTCCCCGCCCGCCACGCCGTCCCCGCACTCTCCGGGCTCTCCGGGCTCTCCGGGCTCCACGAGCCGGAAGCGCGGCCCCGAGGGGAAGAGGGAGTAGAAGGCCTGGCCGCGCCGGAGCGCCTCGCGCAGGTCCCGGCTGCCGTGGACGACGACGTGGCCCATCATCGCGAAGGTCCCGACCTTGCTGGGCGCTCCGCCGAGACCGATCAGCTCGTCGTCGAGGAGGGACCACAGCAGCCTGACGAGCCGTCCGAACTGTTCCGCCGGCACCCTGGCCTGCGCGTCCCCGAGGAGTCCGGAGGGCAGACCGGCCCGGGCGAGCAGGGACGCGGGGGCGACTCCGCGCCGTTCTCCGGCCAGCAGCACGGCCCGGACGTGGTGGGCGCTGACCGATCCCGTTGACACTTTCATCGCAAGGTGTCCATGTTCCGACACTCTACTCAGAACTGTAAGGCTGTCGAAGGCGTGATCCTGTGAACGGGGCACAGGTCACACCCGTACCGTCAGGTGCCAACACACCAGTGCGTGAAGGAAAGAGGGGCAGCACATGAGCGGAGTGGCACGCAGGACGGTGGTCTCGGCGGCGGGCGCCGCGGGCCTGGCGGCGGCGCTCGCGGCCTGCGGTGGCGGCGGCACCGAGGACAAGGGCACGGAGGAGCAGGCGGGCGCCACCCTCGCGCGGACCGGGGACATCCCGGTGGGCGGCGGCAAGGTCATCGCCGGTCAGGGCCTGGTGATCACCCAGCCGAAGGCCGGCGAGTTCCACGCCTTCTCGTCCAAGTGCACCCACGCGGGCTGCACCGTCAGCAGCGTCAAGGACGGCGTCATCGTGTGCCCGTGCCACCAGAGCCACTTCGACGTGTCGGACGGCAGCGTGAAGTCCGGCCCGGCGACCGGTCCACTGCCGCCGACGCCGATCCAGGTGGTGGGCGACGAGATCAGTCTCGGCTGACGGAGCCCCCGGCCGGCCTCGCACGCCGGGGGGTCTTCCAGCAGCCCAGCACCTCGTCCGTCGTCGTGATCGTCGCGACGAGCGCGAGGGTGTGGCGGATCATCGCGGGGGTGTAGTCGGCCGGCACCCCCGCGATGGCGTCCCCGGGCACGACGACCGTGTAGCCGAGGTTCACGGCGTCGAAGACCGCGTTGGGCACGGCCACGTTGGCGGAGACGCCGGTCACGATCAGCGTCCGGCAGCCGAGGTTGCGGAGGAGCGCGTCGACGTCCGTGCCGGCGAGCGGTGAAAGCCCGTGGAGGCGCCGGACGACGATGTCCTCCTCCGTGACCTGGATCGGTTCGGCGATCCGTACGGCCGTGCTGCCGCTGCGCTGCTGCACCGGCAGCCGTGCGGCGGCCCGGAACAGCCGGGCGTTGCTGTTGGCGCCGCGCCCGTCGGGGCGCCGCTCGGCGACGGCGTGGATCACCTGGACGTCGGCCTCGTGCGCGGCGGCCACGAGCCGCGCCACGTTGCGCAGGGCGCCCGACCTGCGGGCCGCCGCGGCGAGTTCGGGCAGGGCGCTCTCGGCGCCGACGACCCCCCGCTGGCACTCGACGGTCAGCAGCACCACCCCGCCGTCCGGACGGATCGACTCCCCGAGCCGGTCTCTCGCACTCTCACCCATGGTCTCCCCTTGCCTGTGCGCGCATGGCCCTCCATGCTTTCTGACGTCTCATCAGAAATCCAGAAGGGTGCGGACGATGACCGTCGCACAGCGCCGTGGACGCCGGATCATGATGACCCCGGCGGAGCTCGACTCCTTCCTCGCCGAACAGCGCACCTGCCGGGTGGCGACCGTGTCCGCCGACGGCCGCCCGCACGTGAGCGCGCTCTGGTTCGCCTGGGACGGCTCCTCGCTGTGGCTGTACTCGCTGACGCGCAGCCGCCGTTGGGCCGAGATGCGCGCCGATCCGAGGATCGCGGCGGTGGTGGACGACGGCGAGGAGTACGGCGAGCTGCGGGGTGTGGAGCTGTCGGGCACGGTCGAGTTCGTCGGCGAGGCGCCGCGTACCGGCGAGCCGGTCCCCGCGCTCGACGCGCCCGAACAGCTCTTCGCCGCCAAGAACTTCGGCCTGGACGCGATGCCGCACGACGGCCGCCACGCCTGGGCGAGGCTGACCCCGGACGCCGTCGCGTCCTGGGACTTCCGCAAGATCTAGGGGGTGTCCGAGGGCCGGCCGTCAGCTCCCGAGGGGCTCGGCCGCCGCCCGCAGGGCCCCCACGACCGCCCGCACGGAGGGACGGCGGCCCGCGTCGGCGCGCCAGGTGGCGTAGATGTGGCGCCGCATCTTCTGCCGTACGGGCACGAAGACGACGCCTTCCGGCAGCGGGCGGCCGAGACGGGGCGTCACGCACACCCCGAGTCCCGCCGCGACCAGCGCGAGCTGCGTGTGGTGCTCGCCGGCGAGGTGGCCGATGCGCGGCTCGATGCCCTGCGAGCGCAGCGTGAACATCAGCCAGTCGTGGCAGAACTCGCCCTCGGGCCAGGACACCCACTCCTCGTCGGCGAAGTCCACCAGGTCCGCCGCCTCCCGCGCTGCCAGCCGGTGCCCGGCCGGCAGCGCGACGTCCGCCGAGTCGTCCAGGAGATGGGCCCGCTCCAGGCCGCCCGGCACGGGCGCCCGCTTGTTACTCCAGTCCAGGACGATCGCGAGGTCCGCGTCGCCGCGCAGCACCGCGCGGACGCCCGGCTCGGGCTCCAGCTCGGTGGTTCGCACGCGGAGTTCGGGATGGCCGGCGCGCAGGGAGGCGAGTGCGCCGGGGATGAGCCCGCGGGCCGCCGTCGGGAAGGCCGCGAGCCGCACCTCGCCCACGACCCGGCCGCTCTGGGCCTCGATGTCGGCCTGGGCCAGCTGGACCTGCGAGAGGATCCGGGCGGCGTGCTCGGCGAGCAGCAGTCCGGCGTCGGTGAGCCGCACGCCCCGGCCGTTCTTGGCGAGCAGTTGCTGGCCCACCTCGCGCTCCAGCTTGGACAGCTGCTGCGAGACGGCCGAGGTGGTGACGTGCAGGCCGTCGGCCGCGCCGCTCACCGAACCGTGCCGCGCGACGGCGTCGAGGGTCCGCAGGCGCTCCAGATTCAACATATAAGCAATACTAAGGGGAGGGGTCGAAGAATTCTCACTTGTTCTACGAGGTCGGTGCCGTCACCCTGAGTGCATGAGCCCCGCAGCCCCGCCCTCCCCGTCACCCGCCCGCTCCGCCTCCCCCACCGGCTCCCCGCTCCCCTCGCGCGGCTCCCGGCTGCTCGACTGGCGCGTCCGCTTCGGCGCCCTGGCCCTCATCTGGGGGTTCAGCTTCCTCTTCATCAAGGTCGGCACGGAGGGCTTCGCGCCCTTCCAGGTGACGTTCGGGCGCCTCCTGTTCGGTACGGCGGTGCTCGCCGCCGCCCTGGTCGTGAAGCGCGACCGGCTGCCGCGCGGCGCCCGTGTCTGGGGCCATCTGACGGTCGCGGCGTTCCTGCTCAACGCGCTGCCGTTCTCGCTCTTCGCGTACGCGGAGCTGACGATCCCCTCGACCCTGGCGGGCATCTGCAACGCGACGACACCGCTGTGGGGCATGCTGCTCTCGCTCGTCGCGCTCTCCGAGGACCGTCCGACCCGGGTCCGCGCCGCCGGTCTGGGCATCGGCTTCATGGGGGTGCTCACGGTGCTCGGCGCCTGGCAGGGCTTCTCCGGTCTCGACGTGACGGGCACGGCGCTGGCCCTGCTGGCCTCCTTCAGCTACGCGGTGGGCTGGATCTACGTCCGCAGGACGCTGAGTGACACGGGCGTCTCGCACCTCGCGCTCGCCGGTTCGCAGGTGGGCCTCGCGACGCTCCAACTGGCCGTGGTCACGCCCCTGTTCACCTCGATGCCGGAGTCGGTGGAGGTCGTTCCGCTGCTCGCCGTGATCGCGCTCGGCGCGCTCGGCACGGGGTACGCGATGCTGCTGCAGTACGGCGTGGTGGCGGAGGTCGGCCCGACGACGGCCTCCATGGTCACCTACTTCATCCCCGTCATCGCCACGGCGGCGGGCGTGGCGGTCCTGGGCGAACAGCTCACGTGGAACACCCCGGTCGGCGCGGTGATCGTCCTCGCGGGAGCCGCGCTCACCCAGACCCGCACGTCCCGCCGTACGGCTCCGAGGACTGCGGCGACAACGGCCCTGCCGAAGACCCCGGCACCGACCCCCGCGCCCGACTCCCCCGCCGCACCGCAACCGGCGACCCGCACCTGAGCACGCCCCCGGCCCGCACCGGGACAGACCGCACAGCCCTGCCCCTTACCCGTAACTCCGCGCGGGCGCCGGCCCCGCCGCCCGCGCGACCGCCTCGGCGAGGTCCTCGACGTCCCCGACGGCGAGGCCGGAGACGGTGACCCGGACGCCCGGCCCCGCGTTCATCCGGAAGCGCGCGCCCGGCGCCACCGCCCATCCGTCGGCCATGAGCCGCGCCACCGCGCCCGTCTCGTCCGCGACCGGCACCCAGACGTTCATGCCGCTGCGCCCGTGCGCCTCGACGCCCCGCCGGGCGAGCGCCCGCACCAGGCCGTCGCGCCGCTTTCCGTACGAGCGGGCGACGGCGGCCGGGTCGACCGCCTCCGTCGCCCACAGGTGGGCGACGGCCTGCTGGAGCAGCCGGCTGACCCAGCCGGGGCCGAGCCGCTGCCGCCCGAGGACCCGGTCGACGGTCTCCGCGTCGCCGGTGAAGGCCGCGATCCGCAGGTCCGGCCCGTACGCCTTCGCGACCGAGCGCACGAGCACCCAGCGGTCGGTGACCCCGGCGAGCGGATGGAGGGGCTGCGCGACGATCCCGTGCCCATGGTCGTCCTCCACGAGCAGGACGCCGGGGTGCGCGGCGAGGACCCGCCGCAGCTCCCGCGCCCGCTCCTCGGTCACGCACGCCCCGGTCGGGTTCTGGGCCCGGTCCGTGACGATCACCGCCCGGGCTCCGTCGCGCCGGATCGCCCGCTCGACCTCTTCCGCCAGCGGCCCCTCGTCGTCGACGGCGACGGGCACGGGCCGCAGCCCGAGCGCCGGTACGAGGTCGAGCAGGCTGCCCCAGCCCGGGTCCTCGACGGCGACGGCGTCCCCGGGCCTGAGGTGCACGGCGAGCACCCGCTCGATGGCGTCGAGGGAGCCCGAGGCCACGCCGACCGGCCCGGCGGGCACGCCGTCCGTGTCGAAGGCGGCCCGCGCGAGCCGCCCGAACTCCTCGTCGACAGGGGCCTCTCCGTACAGGCCGGGCCGCTCGGCGTACCGCCGCCCGACCTCGGCGAAGGCCTCGCCGAGCGGTGGCAGCAGTGCCGTGTCAGGGCTTCCGTTGCTCACGTCCCGGACCCCGGCGGGGGCGTCCATCCGGATCGAGCCGCGCGCGGTGGTGGCGGGCCGTGGCCGCACCCGGCTGCCGCGCCTGCCGTCCGTCTCGATGACCCCGCGCTCGCGCAGGGTGCGGTAGGCGGCGGCGACCGTATTGGCGTTCACCCCCAGGGTCAGCGCCAATTCCCGCATGGGCGGCAGCAGTTGCCCGGGCTCCAGAGCCCCTGAGCCGACCCCGCGCTCGACGCTGGCGGCGATCTCCGATGCGCGACGACCTTCAATCCGATACTCTCCTAGCACAAAAGTGATTATGCACTAGTGCAATGGAGTTCGCAATGACCACCGCCGCCGACAGCGACACCAAGACCGACAGCGGCACCGGCACCGGCACCGGCACCGCCTACGCGCCGACCGACCGGACCGTCCCCACCCGCAACCGCGACCGCGCGTCGTACGACAAGGACCTGGTCCACTCGATACTCGACGGGACCTCCCTCTGCCACCTCGGCTTCGTCCGCGACGGCGCGCCGGTCGTCCTCCCGACGCTCTACGGCCGTGTCGGCGACCGGCTCTACGTCCACGGCTCCACCGGCTCGCGCCCCCTGCGCACGGCGGGCGACGGCGTGCGGGCCCCCGGGCTGCCCGTCTGTCTGACCGTGACCCACGTCGACGGCCTGGTGCTCGCGCGCTCCGCCTTCCACCACTCCATGAACTACCGCTCGGTCGTCGTCCACGGCACCGCCCACCAGGTCACCGACCCCGAGGAGCTGCGGACGGCCCTCGACGCGCTCGTCGACCACGTCGTCCCGGGCCGCTCCCGCGACTCGCGCCCGGCGAACGCCAAGGAGCTCGCCGCCACCGCCGTGATCCGGCTCGACCTGGACGAGGTCTCGGCGAAGGTCCGCGCCGGCGGCCCCAACGACGACGCCGAGGACCTCGGTCTCCCGCACTGGACCGGTGTGGTCCCCGTCCGCACGGTCCACGGCACTCCGGTCCCGGCCGACGACCTCGACCCGGCCGTCGCCCTGCCCGACTACCTCTCCGCGCTCTGAGGACGGGAGCACCACGATGCTGATCCACCCCTGGGACGCCGCCCACGACGAGGGCGAGTGGCGCGACTGGCTCGCCCGCCACGACTTCGGCCAACTCGCCGTCAACGGCCTGCCCGGCGAGCCTCCGTGGGTGCAGCCGATGCACTTCCGGTACGAGGACGGGCCCGGCCCGTACGGCCGCGTCCTCGCCCACCTGGCCCGCCCCAACCCCGTGTGGCGAGCCGTCGAGGCGCAGCCGACGGTGCTCCTGAGCGTGGTCGACGACTACGTCTTCGCGCCGGGCCCGTGGACGGCCCCCGAGGGCACCCCGCCCGCGCACGGGACGCCGACCTCGTACTACGCGGCCGTCCAGCTGCGGTGCACGGCGCACGTGGTCGACGACCCGGCGGAGAAGGCCGAGCTCCTCAACCGCCAGGTCGCCCACTTCCAGCCGGACGGCGCCACTGCCCTCGCGGCCCCGGGCGAGGCCCCGTTCGGCCGCCTCCTCTCGGGCATCCGCGTCCTGGACCTGGAGGTGGCCGAGGTGCGGGCCAAGTTCAAGTACGCGGGCAACAAACCGCAGGAGGTCCAGGACCGGATCGCGGACCGGCTGGCCGAGCGCGCGGGCCCCGGCGACCTCGCGGCCCGCGCCCACCAACTGCGCCGGCGCACCACGAGCTGACCGGGGCGCGGACAGACCCCGCGCCCTATCCGGCCCTGATCCGCCGGACAGGCACTACACCGCCACGGCCTCCACGGCCTCTTCCCGCCGCCGTACCGCCGCCGTCCTCGCCTCGGCGAAGGCGAGGCCGGTGACGGCGGCGAGCAGCAGCAGGGTCCCGAGGACGATCGCTCCGGTGAGCCGCTCGCCCAGGAGCGAGACGGCGATCAGGGCCGCGCTCACCGGCTCCAGGAGCATGATCACGGAGACGGTGGCGGCCCGGACGACGGCCGCCCCGGCGAAGTAGAGGGCGTACGCGAGGGCGGTCGGCACGGCCGCCACGTACACCAGCAGGAGAACGACCCGCACCGGCGCGTCGGTGTGCGGTACGAGTCCTTCCGCGGCTGCCGGCGGCAGCAGGGCGACCGCTCCGATGGCGAAGGCCCAGGTGGTCGTAGCGAGGGCGTCCGTCCCGCCGCCGTCGCGGCCGAGCCACCGGGTGAGCAGGGTGATCGCGGCGTACCCGGCCGCCGAGACGACCGCGAGGATCACGCCGAGCGGCCGCACCTCCGCGGCCCCGCCGCCCAGGACGAGGACGGCAAGACCGGCGAGGGCCCCGGTGGCGGCGACGACGCCGCCGCGGCCGAGGCGTTCGCCCATGGTCAGCCGGGCGCCGACGGCGATGAGGACGGGACCCGCCCCCAGGGTGACGACGGTCCCGACGGCGAGGCCGGTGTTCTGGACGGCGGCGAAGTAGGCGCTCTGGAAGACGGTCAGCCCGATCCCCGTACCGAGGATGCGGGCCGTCCGCCGGCCGCGCGGTTCCCCGGCGGTGCGGGCGACGGCCCGGCGGGGCCGCAGGGCCAGTGCGCCGAGCAGCAGGACGAGCCCGCCGACGCAGCGCCAGAAGGAGAGGGCCAGCGGGCCCATGTCGCTGACGCGGAAGATCAGCGAGGCGGCGGCACCGGCCGTGCCCCAGGCGATCCCGGCGACGATCAGATAGAGCAGGCTCCGCCCGACGGACAGGGCGGATTCCGAGGAGTTCGGCACGTGACTTCTCCGAGGAGGAAGAGGGAAGGGTGGTCGCTCGGCTCCGCGCGCGGACAGCGACGAACCGCTCGGGGCGGAGATCCGCTCACCCGAGCCCGGTCCTCGTCGGAAGGTGTCGCCGCGCGCGCTAGGCGGTGGGCGGCGGCGTCGAACGTGCGATCACGTGCATGAGCGCCACGCTAGGGGGCGCTCCGCCCGGCCGACAACTCCTTTTCGTCCCGCCCGACGACCCCGCCCCCGGAATCGCCCCCGGAGGCCGCCACGGGATCGGCCGGCGGCGCCTTGGGCGTCGAGGACTGCGCGATGAAGGCCCCGACCAGGACCAGCGCTCCGCCGAGGATCTGCGGCGTGTCCAGGTGCTCGCCGAGCAGCACCCAGGCCAGGACGGTCGCGACGACGGCCTCCAGGCAGGCCACGACCCCCGCGACCTGCGGCGAGAGCCGACGGACCGAGATGACGCCGGTGACGTACGCGAGGACCGTGGCGATCAGCACGATCCAGCCGAGCAGCAGCCACGCGGGCACGCCGGTGCCGTCCATGTCGGCGCTGCCGCCGAGGATCGCCCAGTCCATGCCCCACGGGCGGGCCACGACGGTGAGGACGAGCGCGCCGATGAGCAGCCCGTACGCGATGACTCCGAGCGGATCGGCCTGCTCGGCCTCGTCGGACCCCTGGTCGGAGAGGACGAAGTAGCCGACCTGGCAGCAGGCGGCGGCAAGGGCCAGGAGCAGCCCGACGAGGTCGAAGCTCAGCCCGGACCAGACCTGGACGACGCACGTGAGGCCGCCGACGGCCAGGACGACGCCGAGGGCGGCGGCGCGGGTGACGGGCCGGCGCTGGACGAAGCGGACCCAGCCGAGGACGAGGGCCGGGGCGAGGTACTCGATGAGCAGCGCGACGCCGACGGGGATGCGGGAGATCGAGGCGAAGTAGAAGGCCTGGACACCGGCGACGGCGAGCAGGCCGAAGCCCACGAGGAGGGCGGGTTTGCGGCGCAGGAGGTCCCGGTGCCGCCAGGCCACCGGGAGCATGACGAGCGCGGCGCCGGCGACCCGGAGCCACACCACGTGGAGCGGGTCGAGTCCCGCCTCGATGAGCGGCTTGGCCGCCACTCCTGAACCACCGAATGCGAAGGCCGAGGCCAGGGCAAGTCCCAGGCCGGCGCTTCTCCCCTGAGACGCGTGCATCGGGCCATCATGACAGGACGCGGTCAGGTGCGTAACCCCCGTTACACCTGTTGAGACGGCCCCTCACCCAAGGCCACGATCCGCCCCTCACCGAGGGCCTCACCACGGCTCTCACCGAGGGCCTCACCACGGCTCTCGTCTCGAGCGTCGATACGGGCGACCAGCGCGATCGGATCGACCCCGGCCCGCCGCAGCACCTCGACGGCCCGGCTCTCGGGGTCGGCGGCGACACCGACGAGCAGATCAACTCCGCGCGCGCGTTCGTCGCCCCACCCGGCGGCCCGCCGGAAGGCGCCCTCCAGGGCGGCGACCGCGGCCGGCGACCAGCCGGAGGCCCGTCCGCCGCCACCCTGCGGCTCGGCCTCGCGCACGGCGGGCAGCAGGCGCCGGGCACCCGACTGCTCGACCGAGCGCTGCCAGCGCAGACCGTAGCCGATGGACCGCTGGGCGAGGTAACCGAGGACGCGGGCGAGCTGATGGTCGCCCTCGAAGACGGCGCCGACGTCCGGGTCCGACTCGACGAGCGAGTGCAGGAGGTGCGCGGTGTCGATCTGACGGTCCCCGTCCCGCAGGGCTCTGCGCCGCGCGCCGGCCACGACCGCCGCGAGCGACGGCGTCAGGAAGGACGCGAGCTCGGCACGCGGGGCGGCGGGCTGCCGGGGCGGCTGGGGCAGTGACGGCTGGAGAGGAACGGGACGGTGCACCCTTCCACCTCATCAGGCCGGGGCGGCCGGAACATCACCAGGGAGAAGCATGTCCGCATCCCACCGGAGTTGGGCACAGGCGCACGGTTCCTCCTCCTTACGGAGGAGATTGCCCGCGTTCGCCTCCGGGGGCGCGCGCCGCCTTGCATTGCGCCCCCGTTGCAACCGCGGGCCCGTTGCCGTTCGTCTTCCGGTCGTGTTCTGGATGGTGGCCCTGCTCGCACGCGACGGCCGGCAGTACGTGTACCGGGTGTACGCACCCCGGGAGGCGTTGCCGGCCGACCTGTTCTGGGCCGCGTTCCACTGCCACGAGGAGGACGGGGGGCCGCGCGCCTCCGACTGCTTCGACTCGGCCGAGATCTGGTGGATCGGCGACGGCGCGGGGCCGGCCGCCGCAGAACTGACGGTTCATCAGTATTGAATGTTCGCGCCCGCCCGGCTACGTTCCGCGACACCGGAACCAGTTGGCACGCCTGAAGGGGTGGTCGCATGGCCGAAGTCAGCGCGGAGGCACGGATCGAGGCCCCGGCCGGAAAGGTCTGGGCGCGCCTCATGGACTTCCCCTCGTACGGCGAGTGGAACGCCACGCACACCAGCTTCCCGAGCGGCGGCCCGGCGGCCCTGGAGGCGGGAGCCACCTTCACCGAGAACATGAAGCTGATGGGCTTCCCCGCCGAGGTGCTCTGGACGGTCGAGGAGCTGGAGACCGACCGGGCGCTCGCGATCCGGGGCAAGGGCCCGATGGGGGTGACCGTGACGACGCGCTACTCGCTCGCGGCGGACGGCGACGCGACGACGCTGCGGATCGACGGCGAGTTCACGGGGGCAGCCGTTTCCCTCATGGCAGGGAAGCTCAAGGACTCGGCGACGGCGGCGCTGACGGAGTCGCTCCGCAAACTGTCGGGCCTGGTCGCCTGACCGCACGCACGCGAAAGGGCCCCGCGGCACACGCCACGGGGCCCTCACACCATTCAGCCGTCACCCTTGAGACCCTCAGTCCTCAGCCTTGAGACCCTCAGTCCTCATCGGCAAGGATGAGATACAGCCTCTTGCGGGCGTCGTTGATCACGCCGACCGCCTTCTGCCGCTGCTCGGCGGTGCCGGTCTTCCAGACCTGCCCGAACGCCTCCATCAGACCGAAGCCGGCCTGCCGGATCTCGTTCACGGCCTCCCAGTCGACGCCGCGCCCGGCCTCTTCCCACGGGGCCTCCGGCCCTTCCTCGGCCTCGGCGCGCCCGGTGTCGGTGAGCGTGAACAGCTTCTTGCCGCCCTCGCTCGCGCTGGTGATCAACCCCTCGTCCTCCAGCATCTGGAGGGTGGGGTAGACCGAGCCGGGACTGGGCTTCCAGGCCCCGTCGCTGCGCTCGCCGATCTCCCGGATCATCTCGTAGCCGTGCATGGGGCGGTCCTTCAGGAGCGCCAGGATCGACGCACGCACGTCACCGCGCCGCGCCCTCCCCCGGCCACCGCCGCGACCCCGCCCGCCCCCGCCGAAGCCGCCCCCGAAGGGGCCACCGCCACCGAAGCCGGGCCCGAACGGCCCGAACGCGGCCCGCCGCCCCTCGCGGTCCCCACGAGGCCCGGGGCCGCAGCCCCCACGACCGGCTCCGTGTCCGTTTCCGTACTCGTGTCCTTGTGAACGCATCGCAACGCTCCTTCCATCGGGTTTCCATCGTTGCACTGTCGCGATACCTCAACGATATATCGGAACTGTTCGTCGAGCAAGAAGCGACTACGGAAGTCGTGTGACCTGCGACAGCGAACCTCGACCGGTCGCCACCGAAGATCGATGCACGGCGATCCGTGCCATCCACGAGTGACTGCTGGGCAGTTCGTGTCGGTGAAGTCGATCGACAAAGGTCCCGGGTGACACGCCCAAGGGACACGCACGCTGTTCTGCCAGTGGCAGAACACCGGCCGGACCGGGCTCGACGATCACTACAGTCCCGTCTCATGACGACGATCACGACACGTACGGTCGAGTACCCGGCGGACGGTTTGACGATGATCGGGCACCTCGCGATCCCGGCCGGTGTCGACCGCCGGCCCGCGGTGCTGCTCGGACCGGAGGGCACGGGACTCAGCGACGTCGAGCGCCGCCGGGCCGATGCCCTCGCCGAGCTGGGATACGTAGCGCTGGCCTTCGACCTTCACGGCGGGCGCTATTTGGGCGACCCCGAGGAGATGCTGGCCCGTTGCATGCCGCTGCTCGCCGACCCCGACCGGATGCGGGGCATCGGCCATGCGGCGCTCGACGTGTTGCGCGCCGAACCGCGGACCGACCCCGACCGGATCGCCGCCGTCGGCTACGGCACCGGGGGCGCCATCGGGCTGGAACTCGGGCGCGGCGGCGTCGACCTGCGCGCGATCGGGACAGTCAACGCAACGACCACGGGCCGACCGGGCGAGGCGGCGCTCATTCGCTGCCCGGTGTGGGCCGGCGTCGGGTCGGAAGACCCGATCATGCCGCCCGCGCAACGGAACGCGTTCACCGCCGAGATGCAGGCCGCGGGCGTCGACTGGCGCCTCACGGTCTACGGCGGCGCCTTGCACGCCTTCCATCACCCGCCGGTCGACCACCCCACGGTCCCCGGCGTCGGCTACCACCCGCAGCACGCGCAGCGAGCCTGGCGCGACGTCGTCGACCTGCTCGCCGAGTGCCTGCCCGTGACGGAGGATCCGGGGGCATGACCCCGGCAAACAGCCTGGCGCCAGGCCCCTGACCGCCGGGCGCAGGACACCGTCCTAGGCTGGTGGAGTAGTGGGGGGCATTCGGGGGGGGCGACCACGAGAAGGCAGGTGGAACCACCCATGCAGGCGAGCGAGATCACCGAGATCCTGAGCCGACCCGTCAGCCAGGAACTCCTGGCCCGCGACATCACCCGACTGGCGTACGTCGCCCAGGACGGCACGCCCCGCGCCATCCCGATCGGCTTCTCGTGGAACGGCGCGGAGATCGTCATGTGCACACCGACGAACGCCCCGAAGCTGGCGGCCCTGCGCCAGAACCCGGCGGTCGCCCTGACGATCGACACCGAGGTGCACCCGCCGAAGATCCTCCTCCTGCGCGGCCGAGCCGAGCTGGACCTGGTCGAGGGCATCCCCGACGAGTTCCTCAAGGCGAACGGCGCCTACACGATGACGCCCGAGCAGCGGGTCGAGTGGGAGGCCGAGGTCCGCTCGCTCTACGACGGAATGGTCCGGATCGTCGTGACCCCGACATGGGCGAAGATGATCGACTTCGAGACGACCCTCCCGACCGCGGTCGAGGAGCTGATCCGGCGGCGAGACGAACGACACGCCTGACGACCGGAGACCCCGGTCGTGATCATGCTCATCATGATGACCATGATCACGACTGGGTCCGACGACGTCCTCTACACACAGCTCGCCACCGCCGACGCGGTGACCGGCCCACTCGCCACGGCCCTCACCGCGTGCTGGATCGAAGTGAGCGACGCCGGCGGCGCCGCCGGATTCCCCTTCCCTCCGGTCGATCCCGCCGAGGTCGCCGCCGCGGTCGACCGCATCGTCACGGGCCTCGACCCGGGGCACAGCCGCCTCGTCGTCGCGACCGTCGGCGGCGCCGTCGCGGGCTGGCTGAACCTCCGCCGCGATCCGCACCCCCTGGTCGCGCACTGGGGCACGCTGCACCACGTCCAGACCCGCCTCCATGTACGAGGCCGGGGCATCGGAGCGGCTCTGGTGCGGCAGGCCCGGGTGATCGCCCGCGACGAGATGGGCCTGGAGCAGCTGCGGCTCGCGGCACGCGGTGGCGTCGGCCTCGAAGAGTTCTACGGCCGCCTCGGCTGGCAGGAGATCGGCCGCTGGCCCGGAGCCCTCCGGCTCGCGCCCGACGACGACCGCGACGAGGTCCTCATGATCCTGTCACCCCTGTGACCCGCGTGATGCGGCTGACCTCGGTGATCCAGCTGACCCCTGTCACCCCTGTCACCCCTGTCCCCTCAGCTCCCCCGCCCGCCGCCGGGCCCGCACCGCCCGCACCCCCGGCGTGATCCCCCACCCCAGCAGCCACGGCAGCACCGTGATGCCGAGGACGTACACGAGGAGATAGCCCACGAGGTCGTCGGTACGGGTCGGCTGACCCAGCGGCATCACCATCGCGATCGCGGAGACCGTCACGGGAAGCAGCGGCAGCAGTACGGACCACAGCCGCGTCCGCAGGCCGGGCCGGAAGGCGCACCACACGCCCACCCCACCCATGACGAAGGGCCCGAACGGCACCCACAGCACCACCGGAACGAAGAACAGCGTCCACCAGTCGTCCGCGTACCCGAACATCATCGAAGCCCCCCGAGGCCGCCGTAGATCCCCCTCGGAGGACGCCGGACAACACGGTCCAGTTCTCCGCGATTGGCCTTGGCCCGTGCGTTTGCGCACCTTGTACGGTCGGCGGCATGCGGATCCGAATCGTCGACGCCTTCACCGACCTGCCCTTCTCCGGAAACCCGGCCGGCGTGCTCCTCCTCGACTCCTTCCCCGAGGACTCCTGGCTCCAGAAGGTCGCGGCGGAGGTCAACCTCTCCGAGACGGCCTTCGCCCACCCCCTGCCCGCCGGCGGCGAGGCGGACTGGGCCCTGCGCTGGTTCACCCCGACCACCGAGGTCGACCTGTGCGGCCACGCCACGCTCGCCACGGCCCACGTCCTGCACACCACCGGCGCGGCGAGCGGCACGATCCGCTTCGCCACCCGGTCCGGCGTCCTGGGCGCCACCGCCGCCGAGGACGGCACCATCACGATGGACTTCCCGACCTCCGCCCTCCTCCCCGTCCCCGTCCCCGACGGGCTGGCGAAGGCGCTCGGCGCCGAGGTCCTCGCCGTCCACGACACGTCCGCCCACATCGGCGACCTCGTGGTCGAGCTCCGCGACGAGGCCACCGTGCGCGCGCTCACGCCGGACTTCGCCGCCCTCGTGGGTCTCTCCTCTCGCGGAATCATCGCGACCGCCGCCGCCGAGAACCCCGACGGCGGCTACGACTTCGTCTCCCGCGGCTTCTTCCCCAACGTGGGCATCGAGGAGGACCCGGTGACCGGCAGCGCCCACACCGCGCTCGCCCCCTACTGGTCGGCCCGCTTCGGCCGCGACGAGCTCACCGGTTTCCAGGGCGGCGCCCGTACCGGCCTCGTCCGCACCCGGCTGCGCGGCGAGCGCACCCTGCTGACCGGCCACGCGGTGACGGTCATCGACGGCGATCTGCACGCCTGACGCAAAGGAGAGGGGCGTACGGCTCAAGCCGCACGCCCCTACCTCCCGCATCCCGTCACGTGGTGGGCAACCAGCCCACCTTCCCCGCCAGCAGCCCGTACCCGACGAAAGCCACGATGTCGAGCAGCGCGTGCGCCACGACCAGCGGCCCGACCCGTCCCCAGCGCCGGTACAGCAGGACGAAGACGACGCCCATCACCACGTTGCCGAGGAAGCCGCCGATCCCCTGGTAGAGGTGGTACGAGCCGCGCAGCACCGAACTCGCGACGAGGGCCGCCATCGGCGTCCACCCCAACTGCCCGAGCCTGCGCAGCAGATAGCCGACGACGATGACCTCCTCCAGGACGGAGTTCTGCACCGCCGAGAGGATCAGTACCGGGTACTTCCACCACACGTCCGGCAGGGACTCCGGCACGACCGTCAGGTTGAAACCGGACGCCTGAGCCGCCAGGTAGAAGGCGAGCCCCGCACTCCCGATCCCGGCCGCGACCAGCGCCCCGCGCCCCAGGTCCGGCCAGGGCCGGGTCCGGTCGAAGCCGATGGCCCGGAGTCCGACGCCCTCCCGCAGCAGCAGATGGGCGACGAGGACGACCGGCACCAGCGCCGAGGCGATGCCGAAGAGCTGCCAGGACAGGTCGAGCCACGGCCGCCCCGGCGCGTACGAGCCGTTGAGCGTCGCCGCCTGGTCCTTCAGCGCCCCCGGCCGGGTCAGGGAGCCGATGAAGCTGATGAGGGACGACAACGCGCTCGCGCCGAGCGAGAGCGCGAGCACGATGAGGGTCTCGGAGCGCAGCACCTTCCGCGGCAGACCTCCGGGGGGCAGGGAAGCGTCCCTCACGTCTTGCTCCGACACCACACCTGTCTCCACTTCCCCGCCGCGGGCCCATGCCGTTCCGGCAGTCGCGTCCGGCCTCGACTACCTTGACATGATCACCCATGCCCGGGGATGCCGCCCCGGACCGCCGCCCCGAGCGCGTGGGACAGAGCTCAGCCGATCCCCACCGGCCAGGTGTGCACCGGCTCGCCCTCGTGCATGAGCGTCCGGTAGCGGCGGGTGGTCGCCGCGAGCGCCGCCTCCCTGTCGAGGCCCGACTCCAGGGCCTGGTGGAAGGTGTCGGCCTGCCAGGAGGCGCCGTTCACCTTCCGCAGACAGCGCTGCTCGATCACCCCGAGGTAGAAGTCCCGGTCCGCCGGCTCGATGTGCCACGCGTCGAGACCGGCCGCGGCGAGCGGCAGCAGCTCGTCGAGGACGAGCCGTACCGCCGGCAGGGTCGCGACACCGCCCGCGCGGCCCGAGCGGGGCCACCGCAGCTCCGCCTCGATGCCGTGCCGGCACGCCGTGTCGAAGTTGGCCTCCGCGTCCTCGAAGGCCATCCGCTTCCAGACCGGCCGCGGCTCGTCGGCGAGCGAGCGCACGAGTCCGTAGTAGAAGGCCGCGTTCGCGATCACGTCGGTCACGGTCGGCCCCGCGGGCAGCACCCGGTTCTCGACGCGCAGGTGCGGGACCCCGTCGACCCAGCCGTACACGGGCCTGTTCCAGCGGTAGACCGTGCCGTTGTGCAGGACGAGTTCCGGGAGCTTCGGTACGCCGCCCTCGTCGAGCACGAGCAGCGGGTCCTCCTCGTCGCAGATGGGCAGGAGGGCGGGGAAGTAGCGGAGGTTCTCCTCGAAGAGGTCGTACACCGAGTCCACCCACCGCTCCCCGAACCAGGTGCGCGGCCGGACGCCCTGGGACTGCAGCTCGGGCGGCCGGGTGTCGGTGGCCTGCTGGAAGAGGGGCGGCCGGGACTCGCGCCACACCTCGCGTCCGAAGACGAAGGGCGCGTTCGCGCCGAGGGCGATCTGGACGCCCGACACCGCCTGCGCCGCGTTCCAGACGGCGGCGAACCGGGCCGGGGTGACCTGGAGATGGAGCTGGACGGAGGTGCAGGCGGCCTCCGGCACGATCGACTCCGAGGTGCACAGGAGCCGTTCGACCCCGTGGATGTCGAGGGTGAAGTCCTCGCCCCTGGCGGCGAGGATCTGGTTGTTGAGGAGCGTGTAGCGGTCGGCGGCCGACAGGTTCTCGAAGACCAGGTCGCTCTGGGCGAGCGTGGGAAGTATGCCGATCATGACGACGCCGGCGTCGAGCTCCTTCGCCTTGCGGTCGGCATATCCGAGTCCGGTGCCGATCTCTTCCGCGAGCCGGTCGAATACCCTCCCGCCGAGCCGGTGGGGGGCGATGTTCACTTCCAGATTGAACAATCCGAGTTCCGTCTGGAAATCGGAGCTCGCGATCCTTTCCAGAACAGGCGCGTTGAGCATCCGGGGCAGTCCGTCGGCGCCGGCGAGATTGAGTTCGATCTCCAGCCCCATGAGATTGCGGGGCCGGTCGAACCTCTTCTCCGCCAGCAGCCTCGCGAGCCCCGCGAGACACTGCTGGAGTTTTCTCCGGTACTGCTGCCGGTCGGCCGGGCCGAACCCGTCCGCGTCGACCTTCTCCCCCATCGAAGCCGTCCCTCCCGCCATGGGCGGCCGCGGCGACGGCCGCGCGTCACGGACCATGATGCCCACCTCTCTGATCCACAACGCCTGCGGAACGGGGCCGTCGGGCGATAGGCTGGAAGCAGCGCTCCACCGGCACATCCCGAAGGCATGACACGGTCGACATATACCAATGTCATATTGCCCCGGGGTAGGGGATGGGAATTCAGCCGTCCGACTCGGCGAGGAATACGCAGGTGAGGGCGGTGCGGCCGTCATGATTCCGCTTGAACAGCCCCTCGAATAAGGCCGGATGACGCCTTGCCAGGAATATCGGTGGCGTCTAGCGGAAACACTCTGTGAACACGTGTCGTATAAACTCCGCGAACGAGGCAGAGTGTTGGTGCCCCGGCCATGGCCCCATGGCCCCTCTCTGGCCGCGCCGCCGACAGCGCCGTCGTACCTGCCCACGCATCACCGTGTCTCCTGAGTGAGAGGCGACCCATCATGCTCCGACCCTCTCCGGCCCCCGTGCCGGCCCTCCGCAGTGTCCTCGCGGCACTCGGCTCACCGACCGCCGTCCGTGAGGCGCGCACCCCCGCCCTGCGGGCCGCGCAGGGACCACTGAGCCCCGAACTCCCGCTGCCCGTCCACGTCCTCGGCGTCACGGGAGCTCCGGGACGGACACCGTCACCCCGCACCCGGCTCACCGGCTGGCGGTTCCTGATCCGGAACGGGGACCGGGCGATCGCCGCCGCGGACACCAGGCTCACCCCGGACGGCTGGACCTTCTCGCACTTCTTCGAGGGGCCGTACGTCACCGCGACGGAACAGGCCCTGCTCCACGCCGAGGCGCTGCCCACCCCGTACCAGCCCCGGCTCCTCTCCGTACCGGAGCTCTACATGCTGACGCTCTGGCTGCACGCCGACCTGGAGGCGGACGGCACGACCGTCGCCCCGGCATCGGCCGATCTCCTGGTGCCCCTGGCCCCCGCGCCGCCGGGGATCGCGGCCCACCGGCCGTACCAGGTCGCCGACCTCCTGCCCGTGCTCAGTACGCGCCTCGCGCCGCCGCCCCTCCTGGGCTCGGCGGCGCCCGCCTGATCCACCGCACGCGCCGCCCCGCCCCGTGACCCGCCCGGGTCACGGGGCGCACTGCTGTCCGAGCACCCGCCCGAACGCACTACCCGAACACCCCTCCCGTACGGACTAGCCCGCTCGGACCACTTCGAACCACCCGAAGAGACCGTGTAGTTGGCCTGAACCGCCCCTGCGGGTGATGCGTCTTCCCCGGAGAGGACGAGCTGCCGCGAAATACCTGCGGAAGACCGTCCATGGGGCAAGACTGGGACCGGAACCGAACCGACCGACGGGGGCGGCGATGAGCGCGAAGAGCCGCAGGACATCCACCACGACGCAGCGAAAGAACCCACCCATGTGCCAGCACCAGCCTGCCTGTCCCACCGCCGACTCCAACGACCGGGAGGCAGCCCGCCTGATGGCACACCATCCGGAACAGGGCTGGAGCCTGCTGTGCAACGGCGTCCTGCTCTTCGAGGACACCGGTGAACTGCTGCCGGACGGGCAGATCATCGCCCCGCACCGGCCGCTGACGGCGGGACAGGTCACGACCGCCGCCTGAGCGGCGCGCGGAGATCGCCGTACGAGGGAGAGCAACGCCGAGGGCCGGCCCGGAGGACATCCTCCGAACCGGCCCTCGGTCCGTACGCGGCGCCTGAGTGGTTCAGCCACTCAGGCACTCAGCGACTCAGTGGTCGTACTCGTCCATCGGCGGGCAGGAGCAGACCAGGTTCCGGTCGCCGAAGGCACCGTCGATGCGGCGCACCGGCGGCCAGTACTTGTCGGCCGGCGAGACACCGGCCGGGAAGACCGCCTCGTCACGGCTGTACGCGTGGTTCCACTCGCCGCCCAGCGCGGCCGCGGTGTGCGGGGCGTTGTGCAGCGGGTTGTCGTCGGCGGGCCACTCGCCCGAGGCGACCTTCTCGATCTCGGCCCGGATCGCGATCATCGTGTCGCAGAAACGGTCCAGCTCGGTGATGTCCTCGGACTCGGTGGGCTCGATCATCAGCGTGCCGGCCACCGGGAAGGACATCGTCGGCGCGTGGAAGCCGTAGTCGATCAGGCGCTTGGCGATGTCGTCGACCGTGACGCCCGTCTCCTTCGAGAGCGGACGCAGGTCCACGATGCACTCGTGGGCGACCAGACCGGCCGGACCGGTGTAGAGCACCGGGAAGTGCGGCTCCAGGCGCTTGGCGATGTAGTTCGCCGCGAGCACGGCGACCTGCGTGGCGCGCTTGAGGCCCTCGCCGCCCATCAGGCGCACGTACGACCAGGAGATCGGCAGGATGCCGGCGGAGCCCCACGGGGCGGCCGAGATCGGGCCGACGCCGGTCTCCGGGCCCGCGGTGGGCTGGAGCGGGTGGTTCGGCAGGTACGGGGCGAGGTGGGCGCGGACGCCGACCGGACCGACACCCGGGCCGCCGCCGCCGTGCGGGATGCAGAAGGTCTTGTGCAGGTTCAGGTGCGAGACGTCGCCGCCGAACTTGCCCGGCTTCGCGAGCCCGACCAGCGCGTTGAGGTTGGCGCCGTCGACGTACACCTGACCGCCGGCCTCGTGGACCTCGGCGCAGATGTCGGCGACGTGCTCCTCGAAGACGCCGTGCGTCGACGGGTAGGTGATCATCAGCACGGACAGCTCGTCGCGGTACTGCTCGATCTTGGCGCGCAGGTCGACGACGTCGACCTCGCCGTCGTCGGCGGTCTTGACGACGACGACCTTCATGCCGGCCATCACCGCGGAGGCGGCGTTGGTGCCGTGCGCGGAGGACGGGATGAGGCAGACGGTGCGCTGGAGGTCACCGTTGGCGCGGTGGTAGGCGCGGACGGCCAGCAGACCGGCCAGCTCGCCCTGCGAACCGGCGTTGGGCTGGATCGACACCTTGTCGTAGCCGGTGACCTCGGCGAGGCGCTCCTCCAGCTCGGTGATGAGCGTGAGGTAGCCCTGCGCCTGGTCGACCGGGGCGAAGGGGTGGATCTGGCCGAACTCGGGCCAGGTCACCGGCTCCATCTCGGTCGTCGCGTTCAGCTTCATCGTGCAGGAGCCGAGCGGGATCATGCCGCGGTCGAGCGCGTAGTCGCGGTCGGCCAGCTTGCGCAGGTAGCGCAGCATCGAGGTCTCGGAGCGGTGCGCGTGGAAGACCGGGTGGGTCAGGTACGCGTCGGAGCGCAGCAGCCCGGAGGGCAGCGTGTCCCCGACGGACGCGTCCAGGGCCTCGACGTCGCCGTCGACACCGAAGGCGCCCCACACGGCGGCGAGCTGCTCGCGCCCGGTGGTCTCGTCGCAGGAGATCGAGACGAGATCGGCATCGACGCGGTAGAGGTTCACCCCGGCCTCGCGGGCGGCGGCCACGACCGAGTCGGCGCGACCGGGCACCCGGACGGTGAGGGTGTCGAAGTACGAACCGTGCACGACCTCGACGCCACCGGCGGTGAGACCCGCGGCGAGGAGGGAGGCGTACCGGTGGGTCCGCTGCGCGATGCCCTTCAGCCCGGCCGGCCCGTGGTAGACGGCGTACATGCCGGCCATGACGGCGAGCAGCACCTGGGCCGTACAAATGTTGCTGGTGGCCTTCTCGCGGCGGATGTGCTGCTCGCGGGTCTGCAGGGCCAGGCGGTACGCGCGGTTGCCGTCGGCGTCGACGGACACACCCACCAGGCGGCCGGGCAGCGAGCGGGCGTGCTTGTCCTGGACGGCCATGTAGCCGGCGTGGGGACCGCCGAAGCCCATGGGGACGCCGAAGCGCTGCGTCGTGCCGACGGCGATGTCCGCGCCCAGCTGGCCCGGCGAGGTGAGCAGGGTCAGGGCGAGCAGGTCCGCGGCGACGGTGACGATGGCACCGAGCTCGTGGGCGGCGTCGATCAGCGGCTTGATGTCGCGGACGGCACCGGAGGCACCCGGGTACTGGATCAGCACGCCGAAGACACCGCGCTCGGCGATCTCGGCCGGGATCCCCTGGCTGAGATCCGCGACGACGACCTCGACACCGGTCGGCTCGGCGCGGGTCTCGATGACGGCGATCGTCTGCGGCAGGGCGTCGGCGTCGACGAGGAAGACGCCGTTCTTGACCTTGCCCACGCGTCGGGCCAGGGACATGGCCTCGGCGGCGGCGGTGCCCTCGTCGAGGAGGGAGGCGCCCGAGGTGGGCAGACCGGTCAGGTCGGCGACCATGGTCTGGAAGTTGAGCAGCGCCTCAAGGCGCCCCTGCGAGATCTCGGGCTGGTACGGCGTGTACGCCGTGTACCAGGCGGGGTTCTCCATCACGTTCCGGAGGATCACCGGAGGCGTGAAGGTGCCGTAGTACCCGAGGCCGATCATCGGCGCGAGGACCTGGTTGCGGTCGGCGAGCGTGCGCAGCTCGGCGAGCACCTCGGCCTCGGTGCGCGCGGCCGGCAGGCCCAGCGCCTCGGCGTTCTTGATCACGTCCGGCACCGCGGCGGCAGTGAGCTCGTCGAGCGAGCCGTAACCGACCTGGGCGAGCATCTTGGCCCGCGCCTCGGCGTCGGGCCCGATGTGCCGCTGCTCGAACGGGATGCCCTGTTCGAGTTCGGAGAGCGGAATGCGGTTGGCGGTCATGTACGGAGGCCTCCTGGTCGTCACGACCTGCGAGGGGCACCACGGCGCGGGTACCCGGACGGCCTCCCCCTCTGTCATCTCAACCTGAGAGTTTCACCGGCACGCCTCGCGGCACGCCGGCTTTCACCGTCGGTGAGAGCGCATGCCGTGGACACCGCTCTGCTTTCCAGAGTGACCTCGTCCGCGCGGTACAGGGGCCTGAGAGATTCCGGGGAGGATTTGCTCCTTCGGCGCCCTCCGGAAGGTTTCTCCGGGGGACTCTCCCGCACAGGGTCGACAGCCACAGCCAGCCTACCAGCGAGGTTGCGGCTCCCATCGCTCAAGTGGCCGACATCCCAGTTGTGCACTTTCGTAGGGGTGTAGAGCAGTTGCGACCAGTTGGAGGGACCGTGCAGACCGACATCGATCCGCGCAGCCTGATCGGCCGCAAGGCGTTCGACCGGAACGGAAACAAGATCGGAACCGTGGACGAGGTGTACTTGGACGACGCGACCGGCATCCCGGAATGGGCCGCGGTCCGCACCGGCCTGTTCAGCAGGGACGCCTTCGTCCCGCTGGAGCCGAGCGACCTGCTCGACGACGGCCTCCACATCCCGTTCGAACGCGCCCTCATCAAGGACGCCCCCGACTTCGGCGTGGGCCGCCACCTCTCCCCCGAGCAGGAGCTCCAGCTCTACCGCCACTACAGCCTCACACTCCCACCTCCGCCCCAGAACCCCGAAGACACCGACTTCGGCCACCTGGCAGGCCAGGAGGGCCCGTAACACCCACGCACAAGCACGACGGGTACGCGCCCCTCAGGCAAAGCCGCACCCGGGAAGGCCAACCCACCCGCCACCAACACAAACGGCACCAGCCCGGCCCGCCCGGCACCAGCACAGGCGGCTGGGCTCGGCCTCACGGCACGGCACGGTCTCAGGCGGCACGAGCCCAGGCCTGCCAGCACCAGCGGCAGCGGCCGCGGCCGCGGCACGAGCCCAACCCGCCCGGCGCCAGCACAGGCGGCACCAGCCCAGTCCGGCCCGGCACAGGTGGCTGAGCCCAGCCCGCCCCGCCACCAGCACAGGCGGCTGGGCTCAGCCTCACGGCACCGTCACAGGCGGCACGAGCTCGGCCGGCCCGGCACCGTCAGGGCCGGTACGGGTCCCAGCCGCCAACGGCGCGGAACTCCTCACGCCAAAACCCGCACCTCTGCTTCCCCACCCGCACGGGTGGTGCGGGTGGGAACCCCAGCCCGGCCGCAAGGCCGGGCGCACCCCCCACAACCCACACCCAGCCACCGCCACGCCACGGCACCGTCACGCCCCCGCCCGACACTCCCCCCGCACCAACGGCAACGGCTCCGAAGGCTCCAGTTCCGGATCGTCCACCGAGAACGTCCGCACCCGCCCCGGTGCGGACCACGGTTCCTCGAACCGCACCGTGACCCGCCCGACGCCGCTCCCCTGCACCCACCCCGCCCCGTGCACCGCGTGCCGCACGTCGTGCCCGGGCGCCCACCGCCGCTCGACGGCGCCGGCGCCGGCGCCGGGCGCGTCGGAAGCGGACTCGTCCGGCACAGCCCCGGCGCCGGCCACACCACCCCCTGCCGCACCGCCCCCGCCCGACTCCCCCGCCACCACGGCAGCCACGGCCGCCGCCGCCCGTTCCTCCTCCGCCTGCGCGGACTCCGCCTGGGCGAACAGATCCTCTTGCGTGTAGTCCGCGAGCCCGCTCACGCCCACCCCGAGCAGCCGCACACCCCCGGTCGTGTCGACCGCCTCCAGGAGCCGCCCCGCGGCCTCCCGCACGACCCCCGGGTCGTCCGTGGGCCCCCGCAGCGTCTCGGACCGGGTCAGCGTCGAGAAGTCGTACCGCCGCACCTTGAGGACGATCGTGCGCCCCGAGTGCCCGGAGGCCCGCAGCCGCGCCACGCACCGCTCCGCGAGCCGCTCCACCTCGGTCCTGATCCGCACGCGGTCGTGCAGGTCGACGTCGAAGGTGTCCTCGACCGACACCGACTTTGCGTCCCGCTCGGCCACCACGGGCCGGTCGTCGTACCCCTGGGCCATCCGATGGAGCGAGGCCCCGTGCGCCCGCCCCAGGAGCCGTACGAGCTCGTCCTCGCCCGCCTCCGCCAGGTCGGAGACCGTGGTCATCCCGGCACGCCGCAGGTGCTCGCCCGTCGCGGGCCCGACCCCCGGCAGGATCCGCACCGACCGGGGCCCGAGCAGCTCCCTCTCGGTGCCCGGCTCGATGAGGACGAGCCCGTCCGGCTTGGCCTCCTCGGAGGCGATCTTCGCGATCATCTTCGACCCGGCGAGCCCCACCGACCCCGTCAGCCCCGTCGTCGCCAGGATGCCCGCCCGCAGCCGCTCGCCGACGGCCCGCGCGCTCGCGCTGTCGTCGGCGAGGCCGCCGGCTTCGAGGTCCACGAAGGCCTCGTCGAGGCTGAGCGGCTCCACGAGCGGCGAGAGCCGCCCGAGCAGCTCCATGACCTGTTCGCTGATCGACCGGTAGAAGGCGAAGCGCGGCACGAGATAGGCCGCGTTCGGCGCGAGCCGCCGCGCCTGCCCCATCGGCATGGCCGAGTGGACCCCGAAGCGGCGTGCCTCGTACGAGGCGGTGGCGACCACTCCGCGCGGCCCGAGGCCGCCGACGACGACGGGCTTTCCGCGCAGGCTGGGCTTCGCC
The DNA here is from genome assembly GCF_042268445.1 of Streptomyces sp. NPDC056169. Classification (NCBI taxonomy): domain Bacteria; kingdom Bacillati; phylum Actinomycetota; class Actinomycetes; order Kitasatosporales; family Streptomycetaceae; genus Streptomyces; species Streptomyces sp. NPDC056169. Next base: position 509,151 of record NZ_JBHJUO010000002.1, read on the forward strand.
GCCTGCTCGGCGGCGGCGAAGAACGCATCCATGTCGAGATGCAGGATCGTCGGCGCGGCTCTCACATGTCCGATGCTGCCCCATGCCACTGACAACGGCCGGAATCGCTGACGACCCACGAGCCACAGACACCCCGCAGGAGCCACAGACGGCCGCCCCGCAGAAGAACAAGCCACACGGGGGACAAACAGCCCTCACAAGCCCCTCACGAGCCCTCACAGGCCCCAGAGCGCGCCGGAGCGCGCCGAAGCGCCCGTCAGACCGCCTTGTCGCGCCGCCGCCTCGCCAGCTCGTCGCCCGGATTGTGCCCGACCAGCGTCTCTCCCGTGTCGACCCGCTCCCCGTGCAGCTGGGAGAGCGCCGCCTCCACGTCCCGCCAGACGACCCCGACGGCGATCCCGAAGACGCCCTGACCGCCCTGGAGCAGGTCGACGACCTCGTCGGGCGAGGAGCACTCGTAGACCGTGGCCCCGTCGCTCATGAGCGTCATGCGCTCCAGGTCGCGGAAGCCCCGGGCGCGCAGGTGCTGCACCGCCGCCCGGATGTTCTGCAGGGCCACCCCGGTGTCGAGGAAGCGCTTGACGATCTTCAACACGACGACGTCGCGGAAGCTGTAGAGCCGCTGGGTCCCCGACCCGTACGCGGGCCGCACGCTCGGCTCCACGAGCCCGGTGCGTGCCCAGTAGTCCAGCTGGCGATAGGTGATGCCGGCGGCCGCGCAGGCCGTGGGGCCGCGGTAGCCGACCACCTCGCCCGCCGGGCCTGAACTCGCGTCCGTTCCGAAGTCGCCCACACTGCCGTGAAGCGGATACGGACCGGACTCCCCGGACATGTGCCCGAGAGAACTCCCTGCCGTACCGTCCGCGCTGCTCATCACGCCGACCCTCCGTCCTTGACCTGCCCACACGAAGGTAGGCAGTCACTCGAGGTGCGTCAACGATCGCCACACTCGGCACGCCGAGTGATAATCACCCTGAGAGTGGTTTGCCGTGTCTCTCCCCGGGGAAAGGCTACTCGAATGCTCTGACAGCACCCCGCGAACGGCGCGCAGACGGGCCCTCACGACCGGCCCGCACGACGGCCTCGCAAGCGGCCTCCGGCCGCACGTCTCACTGGCTGTTGGTCCCGAAGTCCTCCGGTGAGATCTGGTCGAGAAACTCGCGGAACTTCTCCACCTCGTCCTCCTGCTCGTCCGGAATCGCGATACCGGCGTCGTCCAGCACACCGTCGCTGCCGTAGATCGGCGTCCCGGTCCGCAGGGCCAGTGCTATCGCGTCGGACGGCCGGGCGCTCACCTCGACGCCGCTGGCGAAGACCAGCTCGGCGTAGAAGACCCCGTCACGCAGATCCGTGATGCGGACCTCGGTGAGCTCCTGCCCCACGGCTTCCAGCACGTCCTTGAACAGGTCGTGCGTCAGCGGCCGCGGAGGGGCCATCCCCTGCTGGGCGAAGGCGATCGCGGTCGCCTCACCCGGTCCGATCCAGATGGGGAGGTACCGATCGCCTCCCACTTCCCGCAGGAGCACGATCGGCTGGTTGGAGGGCATTTCCACCCGGACACCCACAACGTCGAGCTCGTTCACACAGCAACCCTAGGACGTGCCCGACCGGTTTGGATAGTCGGGCCCGTCCAAGATCACGGGAGCCGGATGCCCAGAGCCGTCTGAACGAAGGCCGCGTGGAGCCTCACGGAGAGCTCGGCGAGCTCCTTCGCGGTGGCCTCCGCATGTGCTCTGGTCTGCGGATTACGGTGCCGGCGCAGCGGCGCGACCATCTGTTCGAGGAGTCCGGCCTCCCGGTCGGCGGCCGCCTTCACACCCCGCAGATGCCGGGGTTCGAGACCGAATCTCCCCAGATCCGCGACAAGTCTGGCGATGGCGACGGCCTCGGCGTCGTAGCCGCCGCCCCGCACCTCGGCGATCAGACCGAAGGACTCCCACTCGGTGAGCTCGGTCTCGGTCACCTCGGCGGCGGCGAGCAGCTCGGCCCGGCCGATCCGCACGGCGGTGGGACGCTCGCCCTCCTGGTCCCAGGGCCCGTCGATCAGCTCCCCCCGGCGCCCGGGCGCCGGGAGACTGACCTGCTCGCCCCGGGCGAGAGCGTCGAGATGCTCACGGATGACCTTCAGCGGAAGATAGTGGTCCCGCTGCATCCGCAGGATCTGAGCGAGCCGCTCCACGTCCTGCGGGCTGAACTTCCGGTACCCGGACGCCGTCCGGCGGGGCTCGACGAGCCCCTCGGCCTCCAGGAACCGGATCTTGGAGATCGTCACTTCGGGAAATTCGTCGCGCAGCTGGTTCAGCACCGTGCCGATGCTCACCAGCCGGTCGCCCTCGGTGGCGGTGCCGGATCCGGCACCGCCCGTCGGTGTTCGCAGCATGGACCTTCCCTGAAGGCTTCTCCGAGGCGTCACACGCCCCGCTGGCTCGAATAGAAGACCAGCCGGTACTTGCCGATCTGCACCTCGTCGCCGTTGGACAGAACGACCGATTCGATCGGCTCACGGTTGACGTACGTGCCGTTGAGGCTGCCGACATCGGCGACGGTGAAGCTGCCGTCCTGGGCCCGCCGGAACTCGACATGGCGCCGGGAGACGGTGAAGTCGTCCAGGAAGATGTCGCTCTGCGGGTGACGGCCGGCCGTCGTCAGCTCTCCGTCGAGCAGGAACCGGCTGCCGGAGTTCGGCCCCCGACGCACCACGAGGAGCGCGGAACCGAGAGGCAGGGCCTCCACGGCCGCGAGCGCCTCGGGAGACAGCGACGGAAGCGCGGTCTGGCCGGTGACCTCCGCGTCGTACGCCTCGAGCCCCGAGATGGAGATCGTCGACGTCGTCTCGGACGGACGCTCGGCGGCGACCCCGCCCCGCAGCGGCGTACCGCAGTGGGAGCAGAAGCGGCTGTCGGCCGTGTTGCGGTGACCGCACCTCGTACACACCGGCATGGACGCATCCTCCCCCCGCGGCAGGCCCGCGGAGGTCTGTGTCGCGTACGGGTCGGGGGTAAACCCTCCACCCGTACTTGAGGTTGATGGTTCCCCGAAACCTATGCGTCCGGCCCCGGCGGGGTCAACAGAAGACGCGCCCTGCGCGCCCGAAATGTCACCGCCCTGACCGTCGACCTCATCGCGGAAGAGCGGGCGCTCGCCGCCCTGCTCCTCGCTCTGGGCATGGCGCGGCGCGCGGTGCCTGGCGTTGCCGCCGTCCTCGCGTGCGCTCTTGCCGAACAACTTCGCAAACAACTTCACGGGCGATTCCCCTTGACCGAAACAGACCCGCCCGTGGGGCAGGACGAACCGAAATCCATCACACCTGCCGACCCGGACACCTTCACAACGTCCGTATCCTCCGGACAGTTTCCACCACGCACCACCGTTGTGGTGCGCCGACCCCCCGCAACGTCATGCCCTTGTCGCGGGACCCCCTCGTCCCCCGTCTCACTGCGAGGACGACTGAGCGTAGTCAGGCCGCTTCGCGGGTCGCAAGGCGTCGACGACGATCTTCGGCGCCCGCTCCACCGCGGCTGTGGCCTGCTCCTTCTCGAGGGTCTGCACGACACCGCCGGGGATGTTGAGCGCGGGCTCGAGATCCTCCGGCTTGCCGATGACCTTGAAGACGTACGGAGCGGCCACCTTCGTTCCATCGATCCGCATGTCGTCACCACTACCGGTGAAATAACTGTCCGCCACCACCCGCACGCCGTTGACCTGGATCGCCTCGGCACCCGCCGCGCGCAGCTCCTGGATGGCGTCGAGCAGCATGTCGGACTCGACGGCCCCGCTGGGGTCGCCGACGGTCAGGGTGATCCCCGGCCCCTCGGCGGCCACCGTGCCGGCCAGGATCCCGAGCTGTCGCTCCTTCTCCTGGGTCTGCTTCCGGGCCTCCTCGGCCTGGTCCGAGCTGGACTCCAGCTCGGTGCGCTGCTTCTCCAGCCGCGCCTTCTCGTCCTCCAGGCGCTGCGTACGGTCGTCGAGCTCGTCGAGGATCCGCACCAGGTCCTCCTGCCGCGCCCCGCGCAGAGCGCTGTTCTCGCTGGTCGAGGAGACCTGGATGGCGAGCCCGAGACCGAGGACGAACAGCAGCAGCGCGACGATGAGCTGGGCGCGGGTGACCCGCGGCGGCCACAGAGCGGCGGCGAGCCTGCGCCGCCCGCTCGGCCCTGCGGCGACGGGAGCCTCCGCCGCGGCCTGCTCGGCGGGCTCCCCCGCCTTCTCACCCTGGCGGGACTCCTCGGAGTCCTGCGAGCTCGACGCCTTGGGGAGCTTCTCCGAGCTCACGGACTTCTCAGAGCCCTCGGGGTTCGCGGAACCCTCGGGCCTCGCGGGCTGCTCAGGCCCGGCGGAGTTCTCGGGCCTGGCCGAGTTCTCGGGGTCCTCGGAGTTCTCAGGCATCTCAGGGTTCTCGCTCATCGGACTCACGCCCGGAAGACGTGGCGCCGGATGGCGGCCGCGTTGGAGAAGATCCGGATGCCGAGCACGACGACCACACCGGTCGACAGCTGCGCGCCCACGCCCAGCTTGTCGCCGAGGAAGACGATCAGCGCGGCCACGACCACGTTCGAGAGGAACGACACCACGAAGACCTTGTCGACGAAGATGCCGTCGAGCATGGCCCGCAGGCCGCCGAAGACCGCGTCCAGAGCGGCGACCACGGCGATCGGAAGATAGGGCTCGACCACCGCCGGCACTTCGGGCCGGACCAACAGTCCGACCACGACTCCGACGATCAGGCCCAGTACGGCGATCACGATGTGCCCTTCCCTGTGTCGGCCGTGGCCCGCCCGGACGGCGTCGCCGCCCCGGCCCCCCTCGGCTCTGCTGTACGTACGGTCAGGCTCGGCGCGGCCGGCAGGCGTACGTCGCCCTCGGCCGAGATGCTGCTCCTGATCCCGAAGTTCTCCACCAGCGCGTGCAGATACTGCCCGTCGGCGCTGTCCTGGAACGCTGTGCTCAGCCGCTGTCCGTCCCCGATCGCGAGGACGGTGTACGGCGGCACCAGCGGCTTGTTGTCGACCAGTATGGCGTCACCGGCGGCCCTGATCGCGGACAGCGACGTCAGCCGCTGGCCGTTGATCGAGACGGCTTCGGCGCCGGACTCCCACAGGCCGTTGACCACCCGCTGCATGTCCCGGTCGCGGACCCGGCCCGTGTCGGAGAAACCGCTGCTCTCCCGCGGCCCGCCGCCACCGGTGTCGGTGCCCTTGGCATCGTCGACGACGAGCTTCACCCCGGGACCGTGCACCGGGGTCGCACCCGAGAGCAGCGCGACGAGCTCGGCCTGGTCCCCGCCGTGCTCCTCCAGCGCCTGCCGCTGCCGGTCCCCGACCTCGACCCGGATCCGCTCGACATCGGCCTCCAGCTGATCGGCGGCGGAGGTCTCCCCCTCGATCCGGTCGATCAGCTCCTGCCGCTCCTTGGCCACCACCGGCGCCGAAAGCCGCGCCTCCGTCACACCCACGGTCACCACGGCGGCGGCGAGCACGAGACCCGCGGCGACAGCGAGATTCGCCCGCCGACTACGGGGCCTGCCGCCGCCCTCGGCCGCGCGCCGGGCCGTTGCCTCGGCGTAGCCGTCGTCGAGCGCGTGGTCGATCACGTTGTTCAGCAGCGACATCGACGCGTCCGGGCGCGGCGGCGGTGATCCGGTGCTCCGAACGGGGGGCTGCTGCGACATGCCGCACATCGTCGCACGTCGCACGGCCTACCGCCGAATGGCCCCCGCAACGGACCGGGAGGCACCCCCAGGGCGCCTCCCGGCCGTACAGCCCGTCCCCGTCAGCGACCTGCGCTGTCGACCACCTCGGCCCACTCGTCGAGCAAGGCCTGCGCGGAGGCGTCGTCGGGGCCCTCCGCCCACAGATGGGTGACGGCCTCAGCGGGGTCGGGCAGCACCATCACCCAGCGCCCGTCGGCCTCGACCACCCGCACTCCGTCGGTGGTGTCCACGGACCGGCTGCCCGCCGCCTCCACCACCCGACGCATGACGAGCCCCTTCACGGCCCACGGGGTCGCGATGTCCTTCTTCAGGACGTGCGCCCGCGGAATCCGCGCGTCGATCTGGCTGAGCGTGAGCTGCGTCCGCGCCACCAGCCCGATGAGCCGCACGAACGCGGCCGCTCCGTCGAAGACGCTGCTGAACTCGGGCACGATGAACCCGCCGCGCCCGTCACCGCCGAAGATCGTCGACTCCTCACGACCCACGCGTGTGAGGTCGTCGGGCGAGGTCGTCGTCCATTCGACCTGCGTGCCGTGGTACGCGGCGACCTGCTCGGCGATCCTCGTGGTCGTCACGGGCAGCGCGACCCGCCCCGAACGCCGCTCGGCCGCCACCAGGTCCAGCATCACCAGGAGCGCCCGGTCGTCCTCGATGATCCGCCCCCGCTCGTCGACGAGCGAGAGCCGCTCGCCCACGGGGTCGAACCGCACCCCGAACGCCGCCCGCGCCGAGGCCACGATCTCCCCCAGCCGTACGAGCCCGGCCCGCCGGCTCTCGGCCGACTCGGTGGGTCGGGACTCGTCGAGCCCGGGGTTGATCACCAGCGAATCCACCTGGAGCCGGCCGAGCAGGCTGGGCAGGACGAGCCCGGCACTGCCGTTGGAGGCGTCCACGACGACCTTGAGCCCCGCCTCGGCGATCCCGGAGGTGTCGACGTTCCGCAGCAGCGACCCGGTGTACGAGTCGAAGACGCTCGCCGGGAAGGAGAGGTCGCCGATCTCCCCGGGGAAGGCCCGCCGGTACTCCTGCCGCGCGAACACCCGGTCGAGCTTCCGCTGCCCGGCCTGCGAGAGGTCCGCCCCGCGCTCGTCGAAGAACATGATGTCGACGGAGTCCGGCACACCGGGCGACGTCCGGACCATGATCCCGCCGGCGCTTCCCCGCGCGGTCTGCTGCCGGGCCACGGGCAGCGGTACGTTCTCCAGGTCCCGTACGTCGATGGCGCTGGCCTGCAACGCCGAGATCACCGCCCGCTTCAGCGCCCGCGCGCCCCGGGAGTGGTCGCGAGCCGTGGTGACGGTCGCGCCCTTCTTGAGCGTCGTGGCATAGGCGCCGGCGAGACGCACGGCCAGCTCCGGCGTGATCTCCACGTTGAGGATGCCGGACACCCCGCGTGCCCCGAAGAGATGCGCCTGTCCCCGGGACTCCCAGATGACCGACGTGTTGACGAAGGCACCGGCCTCGATCGTCTTGAACGGATAGACCCGGACGTTGCCCTGCACGATCGATTCTTCACCGACCAGGCACTCGTCCCCGATCACGGCGCCGTCCTCGATCCGGGCGGCCCGCATGATGTCGGTGTTCTTGCCGATCACACAGCCGCGCAGATTGCTCTGCTGCCCGATGTAGACGTTGTCGTGCACGACGGCCTTGTGCAGGAAGGCGCCGCTCTTGACGACCACGTTCGACCCGATGACCGTGTGCTCCCGGATCTCCGCACCGGCCTCGACCTTGGCGTAGTCGCCGATGTAGAGCGGCCCGCGGAGCACGGCGTCGGGATGCACCTCGGCGCCTTCGGCGACCCACACGCCCGGCGAGATCTCGAAGCCGTCGATGTCGACCTGGACCTTGCCCTCGAGAACGTCCGCCTGGGCCTTCACATAACTCTCGTGCGTGCCGACGTCCTCCCAGTAGCCCTCGGCGACATAGCCGTAGATCGGCTTGCCCTCCTTCATGAGCTGAGGGAAGACGTCACCCGACCAGTCCACGGAGACGTCCGCGGCGACGTAGTCGAAGACCTCGGGCTCCATGACGTAGATGCCCGTGTTCACCGTGTCCGAGAAGACCTGTCCCCAGGTCGGCTTCTCCAGGAAACGTTCGACCTTTCCCTCTTCGTCCACGATGGTGATCCCGAATTCCAGCGGATTCGGCACCCTCGTGAGGCAGACGGTGACGAGGGCGCCCTTCTCCTTGTGGAAGGCGATGAGATCGGTCAGATCGAAATCTGTGAGCGCGTCCCCCGAAATGACGAGGAAAGCGTCGTCCTTCAACGCTTCCTCGGCATTCTTCACACTGCCCGCTGTACCGAGAGGCTTCTCCTCGTTGGCGTACGTGAGCTCCATCCCGAGCTCCTCGCCGTCGCCGAAGTAATTCCGGACGAGTGAGGCGAGGAACTGTACGGTGACGACGGTCTCGTTGAGACCGTGCCTCTTGAGCAGTCGCAGGACATGCTCCATGATCGGCCGGTTCACCACCGGCAGAAGAGGCTTGGGCATACTCGAGGTCATGGGGCGAAGTCGGGTTCCTTCGCCACCGGCCATCACGACGGCCTTCATGTCGGAAGCGTCCTCCTTGAAGAGACGACGGTCCTGCCGACTTCACCTGTCCGCTCGGTGGCCCTCGGGCGTCCTCGTCCTGCCGGCGACGTTGCTCGGCACGGGACGGACGGGCTCAATCGGCCGCGGTATCCGCCTTCACGAGTCGACGGACCTGGACCACGTAGAGGATCCCTGCCCACCAATACAGAGTTGTACCCCATCCGGCGAAGGCCCACCCGAAAACTTCAGCGAGTGACGAAAGCCAGCCCGTTCCGTCACTGAGAAGCAGCAACGGGAACGCGTACATCAAGTTGAAAGTCGCAGCTTTCCCGAGGAAGTTCACCTGCGGCGGCGGGTACCCGTGCCGCCGGAGGATCCACACCATGACCAGGAGCATCAGTTCGCGCGCCAGCAGGGCGGCGGTCAGCCACAACGGCAGGATCTCGCGCCAGGTGAGCCCCACGAGCGTGGACAGGATGTACAACCGGTCAGCGGCGGGGTCGAGCAGCCGGCCGAGGTTGCTGATCTGGTTCCAGCGCCGGGCGAGCTTGCCGTCGAGATAGTCGCTGACGCCACTGAGCATCAGGACGAGCAGCGCCCACCCGTCGCTGTTCGGGCCGCCGAACTCGGGACGGAGAATGAGCCACAGAAACAGCGGCACGCCGAGGAGACGCGCCATGCTGAGAATGTTGGGGATGGTGAGAACCCGGTCGGTCTGAACGCGAGTCTCCTGGACCTCCACCCGGGGGCCTCCTGCTGGGATGGTGCCGACGTTGCCCCCTGACCCTACCCTCAGCCATGACGCGGCCGCGCACAGGGTCCCGACTGCCGGCAGAACGCAAAAATGCCTCAACCCCCGGACAAAAGTCCGGGGGTTGAGGCTAAAAATTGTTCGGCGGCGTCCTACTCTCCCACAGGGTCCCCCCTGCAGTACCATCGGCGCTGAAAGGCTTAGCTTCCGGGTTCGGAATGTAACCGGGCGTTTCCCTAACGCTATGACCACCGAAACTCTATGAAGATATGAACCGCCGCACCACCCAAAGGGGGGCGTGTTCGTTACTTCAGAACTAACACAGTGGACGCGAGCAACTGAGGACAAGCCCTCGGCCTATTAGTACCGGTCAGCTCCACCCATTACTGGGCTTCCACATCCG